>SKQC01000155.1 GCA_007119175.1 Myxococcales bacterium
GAACGGACGGGCAGCTCGAAATAGATGTAGATCACTCGACGAATACCCTTGTGGTTTTCTGTAAATGTCAAGCTGTGCCGGTCGATCCCGGTGCACAGCATGACAACTACGATTTTCTGTCACCCCTTCTGGACAGTCATGATTAAAGCGCTGAGATATTTTGGTGCCTTTGTCGCACCCATTATGCTGCTCTGTGGCGTCGTGGCGATGGGAGAACCGGCCGCCGAGGAGTTCCCTGAGGTCCGCGAGGCGCTGACCCAGGAGTTGGAGGATATCGCCGTCGAAAGACAGCGACCCCTGCCGGCGATCGAGCAGCCCGTCACCGACCAGGTAGGAGTCTTTTCGGCTGCTGACGTCGACGAGCTAAGCCGAAGACTTCGAGATCACCAGCGCCGGACCGGAGTACAAATGGCGGTATTAATGGTGGACACTACGGGGGAAGAGCCCATCGAGGATTTCTCTCTACAGGTGGCTGAAGAGTGGGGCGGAGGAGACGCCAGTCGGGACGACGGCTTGTTATTTACGCTGGCCATCGAAGACCGAGAAAACCGGCTGGAGGTGGGCTATGGACTCGAAGAGGTTATTCCCGACTGGTATGCCGCCGATTCCCTGGCGTCGATTCGCCCCGAGCTGCGCGATGAGCGATATGCCGACGCGACTCATCAGGTCATCGACGATGTCATTGGAGCGACCCGTCATCTGGACCCCGAGACAGATCGACGACCTCGCACCGGCCTGTGGTGGCAACACAGAGGAGTGCCTTTAATCCTCATCATTCTGTCTTTCTTTCTGGGCTATCTCGTCTTCAACCCGGGTTCGCCCAGAGAGGAGAACGACGAAGGAGAGCAGGGGACAGATCAATCAGAGGATGATTCTGTTGAAAACGAGGGATTGTCTAAAACACAGTGGATATACCTCGCCGGTGGCCCTGTGGCGGGGCTGCTCTTGGCCAGCGAATGGATAGAGCTGGTCTTTTTCCCAATCCTGGCCCTGGTGGCCCTATGGCTGGTCTCATTGGTCAAGGCTACATTCTGCAGGGGACATTTCTTTCCAATCTCCAGTCTGGTGATATTCGCCGCCACCTGGGGGGGCTTTTTTACGCTCATCGAATTTCCCCTGCGCCCTCATGATCTAATTGCGCCGCAGAGCTGGTATGGCCTGCTTTTTAGCAATTTCTTCCTGCTGGGTATCTTTAGCATCCTTTTCGTTCTCGCCTATATGCTGGTGGTAGATATTGTGGTGGAAAGATTTTTTCCGGACCATGTCGTAGAGGTCGACGTCCAGGATTTAAGTAGCGATGGATCATGGAGCACCGGCAGCAGCGGGTTCGGCTCGTCGGGTGGCGGGTTTGGCGGGGGAGGTTTCGGTGGAGGAAGTAGCGGGGGAGGTGGGAGCTTCGGCGGTGGCGGGGCGAGCGGCTCGTGGTGATAGTGCCGGTTGCGCACTGTCGGCATCGACTGCGAGACAATCCGATGAGCCATCGCCGGGTAAATCCGCGGAGCTTCAACGACCACTGTCAGTGTACCTACACAGCGAGCCATTAATTTTCGTCGCGCATTTCGTCGTTCTCAAGGGTGATCGTGTCAATCGCTGAGCTCGCCATATTATTAGTTCTGGTAGTCGCCTGCCTTTGTATTTTCTTCGCCCCCGTGGGCGCAGAGATCGTGTTTCGGAGAACGGCGGCCGGCAAGATCTGGATTGAGAGCCGGAGGATGGAAAAGCGGCTGGAGAACTCCATCAGCCACTTGGACAAAGCAAGGCGTGACGCCGACGCGAAGCTCGCCGGTTTGGCGCGCCGCTACGAGGAGCACTATATCGGAAGGCTCCTTCGGCGAAGACCTATTCGCGATCTACGACCCCATATCGATGTGAGCATGTCCTGGGCAGCTCTGGAACGGGCGGGAATGGAAAATCTTCAGCAATTTCAGGCTTTCAGAGGACATTTCGAGAACCTCCACGGCATCGGCGAGGCCCGAGGCCAGGCGCTCCGGCAAGCTCGGCGAAATCTGGATGTGGAGCTCGCCGAGTCGACCTTGCCGATGCCTACGCTCTGTCGGCCTCAGGAGCCTGGGTATCGCGTGATTGAAGCGGCAGTGCAGGCGATTAAGTGGCGCCATCGACTCGCTCCGCGATTGAAGGACATGCGAGAACGCCTCGAAAAACTACAGGCCGAACGCCCCTCCGCCTTCAGTATTCGATGGACGGTATGGACTGGCCGGGGAGACAGGGTTTGCGGCGATATCACAGCACTTCGCGACCGATTGGTCGACGAGTTGCAACCAGAGGTCGAAGGCCTTGAGACAGCGGCCGACGAACTCAGCACCGGCCGGCAGAATACAGACGAGTTGATGGCGCGCTATAAGGAGGCTGCGGAGCCGGTCCAGAAGCTTTTAGACGCCGCCACCACTCGCCGGTTGCGCAAACAGCTTCGCCCCGTGGGGGCAGCGGCGATGCGGGCTGCCGAGGGCTTTGATGATGAAGAGGACTTCTGCGACCGCGTGCTTGAGCCGCTGGTCGTGGAGTTGGGCTATGAGCGAATACGGGAGCATACCATTCAGAGGCGCATCGGAAGCCGAGACAAGATACTCTACGCCGACTTCCTGCTACTCGACGATCAGAAAGAGCCGCTGGCCGTATTGGAAGCCAAGTCCCGTATCCGCAGCGAGCGCGACATCGAGGGCGCCAGGGATCAGGGAATCTCTTATGCACTCTTCGAGGAGATCTGTCCCGTCATGATCGCCGCCCCCGAGGGCCTGTGGCTGTACGAACGGCAGGGACAACAAGCTGTGCTTCACCAAAAATACGACATCGAAGAGGCGTTCCGAAAGGTCGATGACCTGCGCCAGAAGATCGAATGCCTCGCCACAGCACAGCACGTATAGTTGCTTTGCCTGGAATCACACACGGAAGTCCGCGTTGACTCCCAATAACGAGCGCAGCGTAGTCAGGAGCTGGCTGCCAGGGCTGACTACAAGGGGGATGATCAGGTCGGTTTATCGGTCGACCCATTCGGTCCTTGTGGCTCGAGATCGACGTCGCAATGGGGACAAAAGCTGCGTGTCGCCAGGATCTCTTCGTCGCACTCCGGACAGCGCCGGGTCGCCGGGCCTGGAGGGTTAAAACCTTCGACTTCGACGATGATCCCCGAGCCGAATCGACTCATCAAGTTGTAGATAATGGTGGCCAGAAACGCTCCGGATGGAAGGCCAAACCCGATAATTACGGCGTGCTCTAAGAGTGCATCGGGAACGTCGGAGAGGACGACGACACCGTAGACGATGGACATGAGCAGGTAGAATATCCCCAGAATGAAACCGATTTTCACGGTGGAGAGCACGCCCACTTTGCGGATCATGATCCAACCGCTTTTGCCTCGGTCTAGTTGCTCTTCGGAGTCCGGTTTCGACATCGGTTTGCCTGCCATTTCAGTGGAGAGGGAACGTTTTCTTCTGTCCAATACGGTGCCGCTGGAGTTAAGCTAAAATAATGAGATAATCGCCTATTGCACAGGGCAAGCGTTCAGCCCCCGGGGCCCGCGGCCAGCCTGGCCGCCTTTCGGGCTGCTAGCCCGAACCTTAGCGCATTGGCAAGCGTTCAGCCCCCGGGGCTCGCGGCCAGCCTGGCCGCCTTTCGGGCTGCTAGCCCGAACCTTAGGGACGTATTAGCGCATTAGTTCGTCACCCAACTGAACACTTATTATACAGGTGTATTTATGCTTCGAGTTCTATCTCAAGTACTCATCGCATTGATGCTTGCCGCCGCTATCCCGGTAATTTCGGCATGTGAGTCCACCGAGGAAGAGGAGGCTGCCGAGGTCGCGTTGGCCTTTGCCGAGCATAGCGCCAGCCATCGGGACGACGAGGTGCTCGAGCTCGTCTCGGCGCAGGACCGCGCCGCCGCCGATGAACCTGAAGAGCTTACCAGATTGCAGCGCCATATTCGGGATAGGTTCGATCTTTACAGGCATATTGCCGGGCAAAGCTACAAGGTCGACACTGTCAGCATCGATGAGGAGAGTGGAACTGCCGTGGTTGACCTCGAGAGACCGTGGGGCGGGCATCGGAGTGTCGATATGGTGCGCGAGCAGGGCGCCTGGAAGGTTAATGCCCACTGGGCGGAACAAAAGCGACGCGAGGAAGAGGAGGAGAAAGCGCGACAGAAAAAAGAAGAGGCCAGCGCACTCGTCGAGGAGGCCGACGAACTCCTGGAGTCTGACCGTGATTTCGAGTCAGCCAGGACCAAGCTTGAGGAGGCGCTCGAGCTTTCCCCCGAGCATCGGACGGCCGCCCGCAAGCTGAGCTTCGTCGAGGATTCTCTCAGCAGAACGATTGCTGGCGATTGGCAAACCTCGGAATCACCCGACGGCAGTATCATCTGGATTAGACTCCACTCGACGGACGGCATCGACGTAGTCCACCACGACGAGCGCCGCTCGGGGCTCCAGAGGGCGCGGCTCCGGATTCGGTGCAATAAGTCCGACGGTGAACGTCGCGCTCACTTTACACTTAGACCAGTGAAAGTCCGCGCTGACGGTGGCGATCGACAATACAGCGCCCTACTTCGCATCGACGATCAGGACGTCAGCGACCTCGCATTGGGGGGCTCGCCGGATGGCCCGTATAAAGTCACGGATCTTCAGCCCTTTCTGGAAGACATCGGCGATGCCGAGCAGTTCGAACTCACCGTCTCTGCTCGCAGCTACCGCGAGGACCAATCCTGGACCTTTGACCTCGAGGGACTCGACGATGCCTTCGAGGCTCTCTACGACGAGTGTCCCAAAGGGGCGCAATAGCCTGTCGCATATCGGCCTTAAGGCGCTCTATCCACGCATCCCACAGACTACAACGCGCCGAGTTGGCAGCACTACATAGCCTGGAGCCGGTGGCATCCCTGCCGCCGCTCGCGCCGTAAGGCGCGAATCACTCCCAACGCCGCAGGACTTTATGACACGCAGTGGTCGACACATCTGGCGATGACCATTTTCTCAGTTCAGGCAGCACGACCTAGCCTGGAGCCGGTGGCATCCCTGCCGCCGCTCGCGCCGCAAGGCGCGAATGACTCCCATCGCCGCAGGACTCTATGACATGCCGTGATCGACAAATCTCGTCTCCTCAAGTGTGACGAGCAAGAGCCCGTCGATCCGGTCTCCGTACGTGCCGTGGAGACATCATCAGATGGCACTGAGACGATCCAGTTTGCGCTTTGAGCACTGGTTTTGCCTCGTTACGACGTCTCATGAACAATCCGGGCTAACCGCCCATGCTGAGGAACTCGGTGCCTCGATCTCAAAGCACGATTTGAGAGTAAGCGTTCAGTGGGGTGTCGAAGTCATGCGTCAAAGCGCCCTGAAAGGGGCGGGCTGACGGCCCGAAATGCGGCCAGGCTGGCCGCGGACCCCGGGGGGCTGAACGCTTACATTTGAGAGACAAGGAGATACTCGAAAGTAGCCCAGCAAGTAACGCCGCGGTGAGGATACCAGCACCGAAGCTTCGTTCGCATATCGAGACACCTATCTATAGCCGCCTATCCAATCTGAGTCCCCCGTTGCGGGGGGACAGACCTTTCCTTATAGTACCCTTATTCAATCGCAGTATTATGGGTGATTCCCAGAAGTAGTTTTCGGCCGGCCGTGTCGTTTTAGCACCAGTCGTGCTCGGCGCTATCGAGCTTGAGAACTCTTCGAAACCGAGCGTGCGCCGCTGGTCTTCAAACCGGTTCTCCTCGCTCGAATAGCGAGCTCTTCGAAAAGAACCAACTCTCTCTTTGGGAGGAATAATGATACGGCAATGGATTCAAACTCTATTCTGCGCGGCGTGTGTGGTGGCCCTCATCGGTTGTGGCTCCGACGCTGATGATAGTTCACCCTCGTCACACTCCGGAAATAACGGGGTGAATAACAGCTCAACAAACTCAGATCCGGAGCCGGCTCCGCCACCTCAATTTTCGACAGACGAATTTATCTATCTCTCTGCGGAGAACGTAATCAGCGTCGGCTCCATAAATGATGACGTTGACCCTCCTCAGTTTAGTACGCGCGCCGTATACACTCATCCCACGGCAATCCGCAGCTTTATCATTGCGGCGAATCGTTTCGGAATCTACTTCACTGCCGACGATGGGGGCGAGTATCTTACCCATGCCGCGTATTCTGTGGACGCAGCAGGTGAGAATCTTAGCCAGATAATCGATCCCCTTGAGTCTACACAACCATCCGCTTCTTTACGGGTACATACATCGAGCAACCAGGACGAAATGCGAATATGGTTTGGGATGCACCAGTCCGATTATGGCGCTTCAACTATCAGCGATACGCCATTCTTCGTCACCGATGACGGCTACCAAACCCCGATGTTTCCCTGTCCACTGAGCGGTCCCGTAGCTCCGCATCCGAGCTCAAACCAGATCGCTGTCGTGGAGGGGTTCTGTAGTGGGAATACCACTGACAACTATATCAGCCTTTACGACTCGCCGGAGCTCGACGAACGCACGACTCTTCTCGCTGAGGGCGATAACGGAATCAATGACCTGGCCTTCGTTCGAACACTAATGTGGCTCGATGATACGCGGTTAATCGTAGGTTTAATGAGTGGAACGTTGGTCAAGATCGATATCCATCAGCCTCACTCGCCCACCGTACTACACACAGGCTTTCCGGGCTACTTCACGCTATCTCCGGATCGGACCATGATCGTCGCCGCGACGAACAGCGACGAGTCGCTTGTTATGAGCCCTCTCTCAGATCTCTCTCAGCGGTGGATTCTCACCGATACCGTAAGGAATAGGCGTCCTTATTGGGGGGAGTAATTTTGAAGTTACCAACCCTGGTGTTAGCCAAAGCCTGAAACAACAGATGCACACAGCTCGGTCGGTATTTTTCTCATGCGCCTAACTATGAGTGGTCACTGGCCTAAACGCCTCATCGAAGAGCCGAGCTCTCATTTCGGTGTCCCGGGCAACCTCGCAGAGAATCGGTTGATGATATTGCCGATGCATAGATCCGCTCCGGTAGCTGGCTTCCTTAGTGGAGTAATGAAGCCACTGCTCGAGCAATTCCTCGGGCAGTGTCGTATCGGGAAATACGTCGAGTGCAGTGAATTTCGGTACCGTCTCTTCTGACTCATGACTATTAGGCTCATAGCCGTCCCCACGATGAACACAATGGTCGGCGAGTTCGTCGGGCAACAGGAAGTCGGGACCGACCATGAATCCCAGGTCCCGATTCGTCTTCCACATCCCGCTGAGAACGTACCGGTCGTTGATACTGACAGGTAGGAGGTCCGTTGTGGTGGGAATGGTCGCGGCGAGTCTCCGATCGTCGCAAACAAGACCGGTCGCATCGAGTAGCCTGGCGAACAGATCGAAAAATCTCTCGGCCCACCACCGCCCGGGAGCCAACTGAAGACGTTCGACGAGCCTCTTCCAGGCTCGGTCATCGACCTGAACCATTGGCGAAGTACTCGCCGATGAATCGGCCTCAACCCGCAGTGGCGCAAGGGAAGCCTGGGGCCGCGAAATATCCTCGACGTCCCAATTCGCTGCCTGCTTCCTACGTTCTTCGCGATCCGGTGCGGAATCGTGAGAAAACGCCCTCGCCAAGTGCTCGATCTCCTCGTGGGTCCGCTTCTTACCGCCTTTCCACAACCCCTCATACCACTCTCGGAGCGCTACTAACTCGTCCGCGTCATCGAGTACGACGCCGAGTTCATGATTTCGAGTCAATCCAGAGCGCGTGAGATTTGCCGAACCCAGATATGCTGTGTCCGGCCCGAGGACCAATTTGGCGTGAAGCCCCGCCACGTCTCGCACCGCGTACAGATGCGCTTGAAGAAAGTCGACGGTTTCCTGCATTTCCGCAGCCTGAATGCTCCCCATCCATTCCCGCAAGTCCGTAATCAACTCCCAACTCTCCGCGACGTCCACCAAGCCTCGCAGCACCTCCAGCCTAAGGTAGGGGCTGGCAATCGAAATCTCCTGTTCAGCCGCGATTTTCGATAAAGCTTCCGCAAAGGGAGAACGTTGATCCGTGCCGTGAAAAAGGATTTCACTCATTGGTTTACACCTTAATCATCGTAAATATGGCTGGCATCATCTTATCCCACGCCAGCAACTTGAGGTCCTTTGAGCCTCGATGGTGAGCAAAGATAGCCGGCAGGATCAGTCGAGTCGGTCACGCGCATCGCGAACGGTAACATCGCCTTGGTTCGATGACGAAGCGTTACTTTCCAGCGAAGTCCAATGATCTGCAGAAGATGCGCCCGGCCTACCTGATGTGGCTCGCCGAAATCACAAGCTTCAGCATTGATACCGATGGTTCCGAGACGGAGCCGCCAATCCCGTTCTGCCCGTAGGATCGGATCTGTCGACTGTCGGTTCAGTTGTCGGATCTGCCTGAGGCCCGTAAAATGAGTGCTGTTCGTCAAGCTAGTAAGCGGGGTGTAACAAACTACTGCGCGTTGCATCTTCAGCGATAGACCTATCTCTTCTTTCAGTCCTCGTACCATTGGCAGCCGCCACACCTGGATACCCGCCGATGCACTATTCCGAAATCCCCATTGCCGAGCCCTGCTGCGAGTCCTGGGAAGAGATGGATGTCGACGACCACCCAGGCTGCGCGCCCAGCTCCAGGAATTGGAGGCAGCGGAGTAGGCGTGTTGGCTGGTCATAGCGGTATGGCCTGGAGCGACCAAGTAGCGACCCTCAAATTTCACTGAGACATCCACACCGACCTCGTTCAATGGAGTCGATGCCATCCCTGGCATCGCTGCTGCGCAAGCAGCAACGTCTCCGGTGGAAAATGCAGGACGGGTGCGACGAGCGCTCATCCATCTATCTGAACGCCCAGAAGAGCACACCATGCAGGATCAGGACTTCGACATAGAGCTGGCCACTGACGGCGAGTATGTCACGGAATGCGAGGACATCTTGCGGGCCCTGCCGGACTGGTTCGGCATTGAGGAGGCCATCATCGATTATGTGGAGCAGATCCCGGAGCTGACGACGTGGATGGCCCGGCGCGGTGAGCAGGCCATCGGGTTTTTGAGCGTCGAGATGCACACCGAACAGGCCGCGGAGATCACCGTGATGGGCGTGTACGAGGACTTTCAGCGACTCGGCGTGGGGCGGGCACTTTTGGAGGCCGCTGAGGAAGGTCTGCGACGCCGGGGAATCGAGTTTCTTCAGGTCAAGACCTTGAGTGCCGCCCGCCGCAACGAAGCCTATGAGAAGACCCGTCGATTCTATGAAACCATGGGGTTTGTGCCGCTGCAGGAATTTCCCACCTTGTGGGACCCGGCCAACCCCTGTCTGCAATTCGTCAAATCCCTGGGCACTCAGCGCCGAGGGCTGTTGCATCAGCACATCATTGAATTCCAGCGCCAGTGTTACGCCCCGGACGATCCGGAGTGGCTCGAGTCTGTCGAGACCCTGCGTGACGCACTCGATGCCTCGGACGACGCCCTCGAAAGCCTTCGCCTCAAGGGGAGGCTCGGCGATCAACTTCGGGCCTGTCGCGAGACCGTGGATGATGCTGTGGAGCTGCTGCAGGAGGCCGTCGCCGAGCTGGATAGTCGTGGGGAGGAGGCCCTGGTGGCGTCGAATCTGATTCGCCTGGCCACGGCGCTGCAATATACCGGTGAGCATCAACGGGCGCTCGCCGTCTTCGACCGGGCTGTGGAGATTGCCGGTGACCACGACCTGTTGGACTACGCCCACCAACATCTGGGCAAATGTCTGGTGGAGTTAGGGGAGTTTCAGCGGGCCCGCCGACATTTCGAAAAAGCTCTTAAGATTCGCCGGCGCCGCGGCGATCAATCGCTCGTCGAGTCCACGTGTCGGGCCCTAGATGGACTGGAGGAGTCGATGGAGGAAGTGGGCCGGAAGTAGCGTCGACGGTGCCCTCGTCGGGCCGGCGGTAAACCGGTCGGCTCGTGGGTTCGGTTGCGGTCGGCGTGGCAGGGTTCGACAGACAGATCGGTGCTGACGGCGGTCCGGGATGGAAACCATTTTTCTGGCAGCATCCAACGCGATGCGTGGACGCGATCAGCCCGGGGAGCTGGCCATGAGTTCGAGTGGTGTGACCAGATGCAGGGTGTCGGTGTGGGAGGCGCATTGTCGCAGTTCGGCGGTGAACCCCGATTTTGAGATGAGCATCCAATGGACCGTGTCGGCATCGTCGCCGTAGTCAGTCTTGGCGGCGTCTTCTTTTAGCTCGTCCAGGATGTTTTCCCCCACCTTGCGGCGCCACCATTTGCACTCGCCAAATAAAACCGACCCGTCGAGGAGGGTGGCGGCGACATCTATATCGCAATCGGATCCCCAGATCTTTCCGATCTCGCCCGGGGCTGTCGAGAGTTGTTGGCTGGCGTAATGGGAGACGTATTGGCGGCCGATCCACTCGAAGATTTCGCCCATATAGTCGGAAAACTGTGCTCTGATGACGTCTCGGTACAGCTCTTCGCCGTGTCCGGTGGCGATTGCCGAGCTATTGGGCGTGCAGAACCGAAACCAGAAGGCGAGAAAGGGATCGGCTAGATAGTACCGGCGATTTCGCGCCTTTGGAGCAGCGTCGAGGGAGCGTGTGATTCGAATCAGGCGCAGCGCTTCGAGTTTTCGGATGTAGGGCGCCAGTGAGCGGCCGTCGGAGATCTCACGCGTCCGTCCGAGGATGTCGCCGGTGGTCGTGCAACCGCTTGCGATGGCCTGCAGAATCGTAGCGTACCGTGTGGGAGACGACAGTTCGGCCTGTAATACATTGAATGCCTCGTTGCTCAGCGGTGCTCCCGGATCGAGCACGACATCCAGTATATTTTGTCGAAACGATTGCTCGGGGTCACACAACTGCAAATAATACGGCATTCCTCCGAAGACACCGTAGGCCGAGAGCTTTTCGACGGGTGACCAGTCCGGAAAGAAATCTGCGGCATCGCGGTAGGGCATTGGCTCCAGATTCAACTCCAGCGTCTGTCGGCCCCGCAATGGATTTTTTTCGCCCAGGAGTTCCTCCATAAAAGCGATTTGGGAGCCACATAATACGAGGTTTAGTGGGATGTCGTCGGCGACGGCAGCGTCGAAGATCTTTTGCATTATCGAGGGTAGGGCTTCGACGGTTTCACAGATGTAGGGAAATTCATCGAGCACCAGGGTCAGTGGATCAGAGCGACCTTCGGGAAGAGAAATCACGTAGCTGAGAAGGGCTTCCCACTGCACGATCCCCTCCAGTAGGGGATCTCGTTCGCCGACGAAATCAGCAATCTGGTTTCTCAATAGATCGAGATTCATCGATCCGACCACTTCGGTAGCCTGGTAGTAAATGGTGGGTCGGTCGCGAGTTGCCCGCGTTAGAAGCGTCGACTTTCCAACTCGACGGCGTCCGTAGACGACGAGTAGGGAAGGCCGCTGGCGGTCCAATTCCTGTTGAATGGCCGCCATTTCCTTACGCCGTCCAATGAAATTAGCAAAAGTCGCCATGGCGAATCCCAAAACAAGAGAAACGAGATTAGTCTAATCTAAATTAGTCTAATCTAGAATTGCAAGTAAGATGAGCTAACTTTCCCGTGCAATGATCACGTCTCGGGCGATCATCATCCCAGTGCCTCCACGTCGTCATCGGCAAACCCACAACGGCGGAGCATCACCCCAGCACCACTCTCCACCAGGTCCGCACCGTCGGCGTACAACGATGGCGAGGTGCGTGCTCGCGGCCTGTTTGGTGCTGGGCTCGCCGAACCCCGCCAGGTGAGTTAAATACCGCCATCGATTCGAACGCCCAGAGGAGCACCGATCAATCCCTCGTCGACTCCACGGGTCGGGCCCTCGATGAACTCGAGGCGCTAACGGAGCTATGCCACCATCCTGATGAGAGCTGTTTTAGATTTGTGGCGACTCCCGGACCTGGGAGGGTAACACTTATATTAACCCCACAGGTTTCATCATGACCGCACAAGACAACATCGACCTCGTAAGACAATTCATCGACGACGTCTGGAACAACCAGAACGCAGAAAACGCCAGACAGTATCTGGCCGACGACTACGTTGAACACAATCCGATGGGAGACTTCGAAGGCATCGATGAGTTTGGCACCTTTTGGGAAATGACGTTGGAAGCGTTTCCCGACAACCAAATCGACATCCAGGAGACGACCGGTGACGGACAAATGGTCGCCTTCCACTACATGATTCAGGGCACCCATAAGGGGAACCTGGGGCCCCTGGAACCGACGAACCAGAAGGTGAAGCTGGACGCCTGTTTCATCTGCCGCATCAAAGACGGCAAGATCGAGGAGTCGTGGTACGTATTTGACCAGCTCAGTCTCAACGTCCAGTTGGGTGTCATCGAACTGCCGGACTACATACAGGAGATGCAAGAGCAGATGCGCACCGCCGGCGAACAGACCGAAGGCGAAGGTCCCACATCGGATCGGCCGAGGGCATAGGCTCGGGCACCCGCGTCAAGGGTGTCGACGATGGTGTATCGGTCCGAGCGGGTGGGATGAAAGGCGAGCGACAGGCGTCGTAGGCTCCTTAAAGTCGCCTTGGCGTCTAACGTTCATCGCCTCTCGTCGGCTTTGAGCACTCTTATCCTTCGTTCTCATCTCCCAGCAACTGGATGAGATCGACCTTGGAGGCCACGTCGAGGCGGCGGTAGATATTTTTCATATGGGTTCGCACCGTGTGGTAGGAGACGTCCAGCTCACGGGCGATCTCTTTGCTTGTGGCCCCGACAACGACCAATTTAGCAATTTCGCGTTGCCTCGCGGTGAGCACCATTTCCGGTCGGAAGTGGATAAACTCCGCCTCCTCGGCAGTGAGCATATAGCGCACCCCACCAGCCCCATCGAGGCGCAAAAAATGCATAATCTGGCCCTGAAATAGCTGCTGTACCTGCATTTCTCCGCGCTGGTCGGCCCGGGTGACGAGTCGCTTCAGTTCATCGGCGAAGTCCGCTCTATACCATTTCCGAAAGGCCTCCGAGGCGTGCTCCACCTCGCCGGAGCTGGTCAATACCGCACATACGCCCTCGCCGAGCAGCTCCGATTCGAGCGCCTCGGCAGCCAGGAGTGCCGCGCGAATTGGAGCCATTGCATCGTTGAGGATTTTCTCCTCTTTGGCGCTGAATCGCTCCGACATCCCCTGGCGCATCAGCCCCAGCCAACCGACCATCTTATTTTCCCTGTAGATCAAGGCCCGCAAATTATCGGCCACCTCCACGGGAAACATCACCTCCGTCCACACATCATAGGAATGGATAACGTCTTCCCGGTACTGCGATCGAGCCCGGATGAATCGATTCATGCCCTCCCGGTCAAATTTCGGTGGCTTCCAGGGGGTTTGCGGTATTTCTCCTCCCGCCAACAGGCCAAACCACTCCCGTAAGGAGTCATCCTGACCCATCAGCAGCACCTTGCTGACAATATAGGTGTCGCCCAATTTCGTCGGCCGATACGAGAGCGCCACTTCGGCGGGCACAGCCGTGAGCATCGCCTCCAGGATCTGGCGACGAATCTCAACGGGGTCCGACGAGGAGATAGTTCTTAATTTCCGGGCTAACGAATCGCTTGCAGTGGAGCGTGGCAATCAGATTCCTGTGGCTGGCGGTGGGGCGGGGCGGGAGAGCATATACAGTGAAGGGGAACACAGAAATTAGTCGAGAAAATCGAGGGGATGAATCACTACCATCACACCCACCATACCGCATTGGCGGTATTGACTGAAACCGCCCGGCCAATAAGATTTTCGGTTGTTCAACATTTTTTACATCTTCCTTCATTCGGTCGGCATCATATCATGACAATTCACTGGGTTCGCTCCGTGGCAGCGCCGCTTCTTCTCTGTGTGTTTTTGGGTTTTATAATCTCCTGTGGTGGCGATGCAGAGGAGATGACCTGCGTGCCGGGAACCCTCCAATCTTGCCCCTGTCCGGGCGATGAAGACGGAACGCAGAGTTGCACTCCCGACGGGATCTTCGATTCCTGCCAGTGCGGCGGCGACGCCAACCACCTCGACCCGGATGCGGGCATCCCCGACGCCGGTGAGCCTGACGCCGGCCCCGGTGAGCCCGACGCCGGCCCCGGTGAGCCCGATGCCGGCCCTGGTGAGCCCGATGCCGAACTCGATGCCGACCCCGGCGAGCCATCGGACTTAAATGAGTGCGGCGGCGAAGAGGATTTATTTTTCGACGATTCACCGGCCTCTCCCACCGAGGTCTGTGGGGCCTGCGAAGATGGAGTGCTGGCCTGTGATAGCCCCAGCTCCCTGCGCTGCATACAGACTGGCGAGGCCGACGACTGCGGAACCTGCGAAGATGAGGCCGATCTCCTCGGCGAGGCATGCGGACCCTGCGGCGACGGCGCTTTTGAGTGCGGCGACGACGACACCGTCGAATGTGTCGGCGCCTCTCAAGCCAATAGCTGCGGCGGCTGTGAGCTTCTGGACGAGCAGCCCGGGAGCGATTGCGGCGATGATGGGGTCTGGACCTGCGATGGCCTCGACACAGTGGTCTGCGAAGAAGACCTGCAGACCAATATCTGCGGTGGCACCGATGAACTCGAAGACGCCCCGGGTGAAAGCTGCGGACCCTGTGACGACGGCGAGATCATCTGCGTGGCTCCCAATTCCACCACCTGTGTGGGCTCCACCAATCTAAACGATTGCGACGGCTGCGGCGGGCTCGCCGGAACCCCGGGCGAAACCTGCGATGACGACTCGCAATGGCAATGCGACGGCGACGATGCCGTGGAATGCGTCTTTATGGGGGACACCAACGCCTGCGGAGGCACTGCCGAGTTGGACTATGAGCCGAATACGACCTGCGATGACTGCGGTACCTGGACCTGTGACGGAGATAACGCCGTAATATGCGAGGGCACTACCGACACCGACATGGATCCCGACAATTGTGGCTCCTGCGGCAATCAGTGCACGACCGATCAATTCTGCGACGTTGGAAGCTGCGAGCCCTATAACGCCTGTGGGGGCACCCAAGAATTGGACGGTGAGCCCAGCGAGGAGTGCGGCGACTGCGGTGTGTGGGCCTGTCAGGGAGACGACGCCCTGAGCTGTGAAGGCGAGGTGGACCTGCAGAGCGACCCCGACAATTGCGGAGAGTGCAACGAACAATGCGCCATCGACGAATTTTGCGACGGCGGAAGCTGCCAACTCTACAATGCCTGCGGCGGCACCCAGGAATTGGACGCCGAACCCAACGAGGAGTGCGGCGACTGCGGCGTGTGGGTCTGCACCGGCAGCAATTCCATAAGCTGCCAGGGCGAGGTGGACTTGCAAAACGACCACGACAATTGCGGCTCCTGCGGCAATGAATGTGTGATCAACGCCTATTGCGACGCCGGCACCTGCGAGCTGTACAACGACTGCGGCGGCACCGCCGATCTACCCGGCGAGTTGGGCGGAACCTGCCAGGACTGCGGCGAGTGGGTCTGCGACGGGGAGGACTCCATGACCTGTGTGGGCGGCACGGATACTCAGACCGACTTTTTCAACTGTGGGGAATGCGGAAATACCTGCAACGACGGCGAATATTGCCAAGACTGGGCGTGCAACGTCGACAAGGTCATCCAGGTGGCCACGGGCAACACCCATACCTGCGTCCTGCGCGAGTCGGGAGAGGTCTACTGCTGGGGCGACGGGTGGGGCGTGTTGAGCGGCAGCATCACCAATGCCACGGCCATCACCACCGGTAGAAGCCACTCCTGTGCTCTTCTGGAGACCGGAAGGGTGTTGTGCTGGGGCAATAATAATAGTGGCCAACTCGGCCACGGTGATAGCAGTTCGGGCTCAAGCACCTCGGAGCCAGTGATGGTGCAGGGCCTGGAAGACGTCACCGCCATCAGCGCCGGCGACAGGATGACCTGCGCCATCGAAGATGGGCAGGCCTATTGCTGGGGTCGGAACAACTACGGCCAACTCGGCGATGGCACCGAGACAAATCGAGATGCCCCGGTGGCGGTCAGTAATGAATTGCCGGCATCGGTGACCGATATCAGCGCCGGCGAGAGCCATACCTGCGCGGTGGCCAACCAAGAGGCCTATTGCTGGGGATATGCTCTAACGGGCAGGTTGGGCAACGGAGTGAGCAATGCAACAAACTTTCCCACTCCCCAGAAAGTCGTCGGCCTTCCCTCGGCAAAATCCATCACCGCCGGCAATAACCATTCCTGTGCGATCACCAACGGAGATCTCGCCTATTGCTGGGGTCGAAACGCAGAGGGTCAACTCGGCGATGGGACGACTGATTCGACGAGCTCCGCCGGACCGGTCACCAATCTGGGCGCGGTCCAGAAGCTGACCACTGGCACCTCCTCCGCTACCTGTGCTCTGCGCACAGATGACCGGGTGTACTGCTGGGGCGCTGGCTGGTTCGGGATCCTCGGCATCGGCTCCACGGAAGACCAGAGCCTGCCCCAACCGGTCTCCACCCTCGGCGATGAGGTGGTGGACCTCAATCTGGGAGACC
>SKQC01000040.1 GCA_007119175.1 Myxococcales bacterium
CCCTCCGCCCAACTGCGCGCTCCGAAAACCCGATCAATTCGACCCAGAAGGCGATATAAAAACCCGCCGACAATCCAGCTATGAGTCAGCCCTGGCAGAAATCGGCGACCGCGACAGGTATCATCGTAGAGCATCAGCCGAAGCGGTTTTTGAGCCGTCATCACATCACTCCACGAGATCGCGGGAACAAGGCTGGCATGGTTTATGCTTATACATGTGGTCGTAGCCCGAGACCACCGCCGACATCAGTAGGTTGTTCATCGGCCATAAGGATTGATCATGTGTTCTAATATTTTTGCCTGCACCAACGGCACCTACATCGAAGCCGACAGCAAATTATCGGCCATCGCCACCTTCCTCGACGAGCTCGAGGGCGACCCGGCAGCTCCAGCGCTGCTGTTGACCATGGTCGACCAGATTCGATCCATCGTCGCCGATGGCATCGACGCCGACGCGCCCCGACAACTCGACAGCGCTGCATTGCGACGGTGTCTGCGCGTCCTGAGAGACAGCATTGCCGGTCTCGCCCGCGATCGATCTCCGTCCGAGACAGCCTGGCAAAAGGTGCGTCGAGACCACCACCGATGCCGCACCGAATTTACCCGTTTTGCCAGACAATTATGTACCTGTGGCAGATCGCAACACAACACACTCGCCGCTGTCGCATAGGCGACTTCGCCTTTCTCACTCGGTGGTAAGTTCTCCGTCCACCTTTCCCCACCCCGTTATCCACCGGCGACCCGAGCCCCCGTCTCGGCATCGTTCTCAAGTTCGTCGAGCAGACAGACCACCTGGTTACAGGAAGTACTCCTCATGATGAGCTGAGCGTGCCCGGCGATGCCGGTGCGCGCCTCACACCCCTCGACGCGACACGAGTCGGCCGGCAGCGCTATCTCATCCCACCGGGCGATGATGGCCGTCACGTTGTCGTGCTCGCGCACCCGATTAACAATCTGCTCCAATAGCGGCGAGCTCGGATTGAGCTGACGGGCCGCCGGAAATAGGGGAAATAAATAGCTCAATACGGCGCCGTGAAACGCCGTTCCCAGGGTAATAAAATGCCGGACACGCCGCCTGGTCGGCGCGGCCATGGCCATCGAAATCAATCCTCCCATGGAGTGACCGACGATATAAAAATCGTCGAGCTCGTGGCGGTCAACGAACTCCTCCAATAGCTCTGCCTTTTCTTCGATACATCCCACCCCATAGCCCAGATCGGCGATATAGACCGGAAAACCCGCTCGCGCCAGCGCCCTTTTTAGCCGCAAAAATGCCAGCCCGCGCCCCATAAACCCGGGCACCAGGACCACCGGGCTGGCCGTCCCTTTTGGATGGTGTCCGGGGTGTATAAAGCGCCCCACAACGCTGCTCACCGCATATAGCGACAGCGCGCCCGCCTCGCCCAAAATCTCGCCCAATTGTCGAATCGGCATCGCTTTCTCCTGGCCTGACCAAATTTTATAACCGCCGATTGGCTGACAACCTTCCGTTCTGCGCAAACGAATAGGTGTTTATTTTTCACAGGCAGTCGCTCGGAAGCGGTTTATTCAACGCACCGCCGCAGTCGTAGAGTAGCCCGAAAGGAGTACCTCATGAAGCGTAGACACTGGATTGCCGGCCTTGTAGCCATCGCCATCAGTCTCTTAGTTGCATGTCCGGATGAGCCGGCCCCGGAAAACCTTCCCATCGAAGCCGACGAGGTCTCCGAAAGGCTCGAAGAAGACCTGCGTGAGCACCGGGCTGCTGCCGAGGCCTCCATGGGATGGATTGCCGAGACTCGAATCTGGCAGAGCTCAGAGCTGCCGGCCGTCGACGCCTTCGACGACGAAAGCGAGCGCGATTTCGAGGCCTGGATGTCATTTTTGACCAACTACGTCTTCATCGACGAACACGTCGAAGAAGACGCCGCCCGTTCCGTGATCTACCTCCTCGACGGAGAGCGTGTCTGTGAGGGCCTGGATGTGGAGCTGGAGGGAAGAATCAGTGATTTTATCGTCTTCAACCCTGTAGATATGACGACCGATTTAGTAGGTGAAGCGCCGACGGAAATTGCCGAGGCCGCCGGTGAATTCGAGCGACTGCCAACCCTCGCCGGTGGACCGAATATCGATGAGATGAATGACATCAATCAATTTGCCGCCGACGGCTTTGACCGCGAGCGCTGCCAGGAAAATATCGACGCCGCCCAGGTGCGCCTGCGCGTCACCGCGCCGAGCGCGGCGACTCTTGGGATCGCGCTTCAGATCGATGAGGAGCGCTACGAGCCGATAGCCTTTCGAATCTCTCCCGAGACCTCTCTCACCGAG
Organism: Myxococcales bacterium; assembly: GCA_007119175.1. Classification (GTDB taxonomy): domain Bacteria; phylum Myxococcota_A; class Bradymonadia; order Bradymonadales; family Bradymonadaceae; genus SLJM01. The sequence goes on from SKQC01000040.1 coordinate 2,307, forward strand.
ATCGATCTCGAGGAGAGTCTGCAATCGCTGCAGGCCGTGCGGCAAGCCGTGGACCTCGACGACAGCACGGATCTCCCGGAGGTCATAGAAGGCCGGGTGCGATCGAGCTTCGAAATCGAGGCCGATGCCCGCACCCTCCAACAGATGAGCGTCGTCGACGATATACGCATCGAAAGCGACAATACGACCCTCAATATCGAGTCCGCAGATCCCTTCTTTGAGCGCCGGGTCAACGGCGATATCGAGGAGTTAGTGACCACCATCGACATCGGTCGCATCGCCCTTGGATTCCCCATTGAGGAGCGCGAAGAGGTCGACGAGGACCAGCGGCTCGACTCGGAGCTAATCGTCGACAGCTTCTCGCTTATCGCCACCCTGACTGCCGAGGACGACGACGAATTGCTGCTCAGCAATATCCGTCCCGAACAGCCCCTGTCGTGGGTGATCGACGGGGAGACCGTCTTTGAGTTGAGCTGGAGCCTCATCGACGAAGACGCCCTGGACCTCGTGTTGCGCGCCGAAAACGATGTCACCGGCGTCGAATTGGTCCCGGCCGTCGAGCTCATCCTCGACTTTCAATTCGGCGACCTTACAGAGCGACTCGATCTGCCGGCATGGCTCGCCGACCACACCTGGGTGATCCGCATCGACGATGCCGGCGCCCCTGTGATCGAGGCCGATAGCGTCATCGACGGACCGGACTCCACCGACGAGGCGGGGATCTTTTAATCCACTTACCTGGCCCACTTGCGCCACCGCCGTCGGTGGAATACTCCATAGGGGCATCTATTTTGCTTCCAAGGGAGTCCAGAGATGGCAGTCGACAATCAGCAACACGTCACCGTCGTCGGAGCCGGTCCTGTCGGCTGTGTCCTCGCCACATTGCTGGCCCGGCGCGGCTTCGACGTGCGCGCATTCGAAAAACGACCCGATATGCGCCGCGCCGACCTTGCCGGCGGCCGCTCCATCAACCTGGTGCTCACCGACCGGGGGCTACACGCCCTCGGGCGCATCGGCCTGCGCCAAAAAGTGCTGGAGCTGACCGTTCCCGTCTTGGGCCGCATGATGCACTCCCCGGACGGCGATCTGACCTTTCAGCCCTACGGAAAAGACGACTCCGAGTGCAATTACTCGGTCTCCCGCGACAGGCTCAATCAATTTCTTCTCGACGCCGCCGAAGACGCCGGCGTGGAATTGAACTTCGAGCACGAATTGGTGGACGCCGATCTGGAGGCCGGCCAGTTGATATTTGAAACCTCCCCGGCGGGCCGAACCTCGGTATCTTCACCTGTGACCTTCGGATGCGACGGGGCTCCCTCCGCCGTTCGCCGCGCTCTGGTGCAGCGTCCGGAATTTGAAGAATCCGTCGACTTTATGAACTGGGGCTACAAAGAATTGGTCTTTCCCGCCGCTGATGACGGCGGCTACGCCATGGAGCGAACCGCACTTCATATCTGGCCCAGAGGAGCCCATTTTTTGATGGGTCTGGCCAATCTGGACGGTAGTTTTACGGGCACCCTTTATCTGCCCCGGACCGGCCCCGACAGCTTCGACGAACTCGACGATCCCCGTCGGCTCCTTCAATTTTTTCAAACCAATTACGCCGACGCCACCGAGCTACTCGGCGATTTCGTCGATGAATTCCTTAGCCATCCCACAGGCTCGCTGGGCACCGTCCGCTGTGCCCCCTGGCACCTCGACGATCGAGTGTTATTGGTCGGCGACGCCGCCCACGGCATCGTTCCCTTTTTCGGCCAGGGCTTAAATAGCGGTTTTGAGGACTGCGCCGTGCTCGACGATCTACTCGCCGACGACACCGACCTCGCCCGGGTCTTCGAGACATTCTTCGAGCGCCGAAAAGCGAATACGGACGCCATCGCCGACATGGCTTTAGAAAACGCCGTGGAAATGGGTGAAAAGGTCGCCGATCCCGACTTTTTATTAAAAAAAGAGGTGGAATCCATCATCGAGCAACAGCTCGGCAAGCTCTACCGCTCCCGCTACGCCACGGTCATGTACAGCCGAATTCCCTACCGCGTGGCCTATGAGGCCGGCAAAAAGCAAGAAGCCATCCTCAGCGAACTCACCGCCGATCTGGAGCGCGCCGAAGACGTCGACCTGGAGCAAGCCCGTCGGCTCATCGAGCGAGAATTGACACCCCTTTATGAGAAATACGGCGTGGATCTCGAATTCTGACAACCACCGGATGGTAGGTCAACGCGCCAGCGATAGTGGTCGGTCGCACACCAGGCGTTTATCTTTAATTACGGAGGACCTGCTCGGGGTGTGTGAGCAGCCTTTTGTACATGATTCGAAGTTTATTGAGGGGGGAAGATATGAGGCACCGTCTTATAGCCACAGCTCTGTTCGCGACGATCTTTTCACTATCCGCCGCGCTGAGTTTGCTGACACCGACTGTTGCCGCCGCCGACGGCGCATACGGCGATGACGAGGAGGCATCGGAACAGAAGCGAACCACTCAAGACCGGCAGATGCGACTGACGCCGAGCCAACATATTAATCGATACCCCTTCGTCGACCACCGGGGTTTTTTTCGCATCGCCCCCTCCATCGGTAGCTTCGGCATCTTCGGCGATGTCTCCGCCAATTCGCAAATGGCCGACGTCAGTTCCTCGGCGATAGATAACCTGGAGAATATCGACCTGGTGA
>SKQC01000448.1 GCA_007119175.1 Myxococcales bacterium
CACGCCCAGGAGCAGGCCTGAGAGCCCTCGCAGATGCCGTCCTCGAAGTCCAGGTCACATCCGCTTGCCGCGGTGAGAATAAAGGCAATAAGGGCCAGAGCCGGGAGCAGATTTAGCGCCGGGTTTGTGGAAAGCGCATTCATTGTCGGCCGTGGTCTCAAAAGTGGTATTCAACTGACCTGGTGGGTCGGGCGTAACAACAGGTCGTGGTACTGCACATAATCCGGTGCGCCGAGCACGTGGGCGACGCTGTCGGCGATATCCGAGGGTTGTAGAACCTGGAATTGTTCGTAGGTCTCGCGGGCCCGGGCAGTGTTATCGTGATAAATCTCGGCAAATTCAGTTTCTACAAACCCGGGACTGATGGAGGTGACGCGGATATCGGAATCTCGGGCTCGCAACTCGCGGCGAAGTCCCTCGGTCAGAGAGCGGACGGCGAATTTGGTCGCTGAATACATCCCCGCCGGTCCCGGAACGCGATGGCCGGACATGGAGCTGATGTGGATGACGTGGCCCACGTCGGCTCGGCTCATATCGGCCAGGGCCTCCCGCGTACAGATGCTCAAGGCCAGGACATTGACCTCGAGCATGGCTCGCCAGGTCTCGGTCTCACCGTCGAAAAGCGATTGGTTTTTGCCGAAGCCAGCGTTGTTGACCAATACGTCGATGCCACCGAATTCATCGCGTGCCCGCTCGAAGAGGCGATCGATATCGTCGGTCTTGCGCAGATCCGTGGGGACTGCCAGGGCTTTGCCACCCGCCGATTCGACCTCGGCAGCCACCTCGTCGAGGCGCCCGGCGCGGCGGGCACAGACGACGACCGAGAGGCCTTCGGTGCCCAGGCGCAGGGCGATGGCGCGTCCGATGCCGCTGGAGGCACCGGTGATGAGAGCGGTCTTTCCTTTCCAGCGAGACAGGTCGGTCATGGACTCCTCCAGGTTTTCATCCAACACTTCATGTGAATTGATGGAACACCAACTACGGACGGCAATTCAAAGGACATGGCGTGCGAAGTCAACAGTTGAGTTCGACAGAACGGATAAGACAGGCGGCGACGACCGCCGGCGTCATCGCCCTTGTCGCCATCGCCGTTGCCTGCAGCTCGTCGCCGGACTCGGTAATCGATGAAACTGCCGAGGCATCGCCAGAGGCCGTGCAGGACGCCGATGAACCGAGACAGCGAGAGCGCCTCTCCGATCAGATCGAGAGCCGACCGTCGACGGCCCCACCCGGCGGTCATTGGTGGGGGCAGATTCAAGACCGCGCCGATTGGGCCTATGACGATCTGGAGACGGAAATTGTCGATTGCCTCGAGCGATTGGGCGACTCGTCGAGGGTCCGTGAAATCGCCGTGTGGACCGTCCGCGACGGGACCCCGGGCACGCCCTACGAGATCCGCGAGATCCTCACCCATCCCCCGAACGCAACAGCCGATGAACCTTGTATTGAGCGCGTGGCGTCGGACTACGTCGATGCCGTAGGGAGCGCCTTTTGGGATGATTTTGACACCTATATCGCCACTTTCGTGCACCGCGGGGATGCCGAGGGCGCCTGTGATGGAGACGACGTCGAGCACGCTGTGTGTGCGGATCTGGCACAGAAGGTGGCCGACAATGCCGAGGGCTCGGCGACGGACACCGAATGCGACGAGAAGCTGGTAGACCGCGTTCAGGAGGCGTTGCGAGAGCAGCGCCGGTGTTGGTCGCCGTCGAGATATAGCGAGCGGATGCAAAAAAAGGAGGATGATCCGATCGCGCGGCGGGCCCTGCTCTTTGGCGAGTTACGGGTGGAGAATAGTCGCCCAAGAGTCATTCTTCGCTACAATCAGCCCTGGGTGGCGTCGATGGCCCGTTGTGTGGTCGAGGACCTCGATGTCGAGCTGCCTTCCGACGATGTCGCCGGCGCCTGCCGGTCACAATTGTCCAACCGCTCGGTGGTGCTCTGGGACCGCCCTACGTTCTTTTATATCTATGATTAGGGGCTGTTTGAGAACTCCTGACCGAGCATCCGAAGGGCACTACTTCGCTTCACCCCGAGGGCACCTCTTCGCTCCGCTCAGGGCGAAGAACAAGATGATTTTGCGGCAGTCTTTGATCGAAAAACGAAGAAATAGCCGGGCTGTATCGAGGGTTTTCGACGAGGACTGAGCCCGCGAGTCGACGCTGGGCATCACCAGCTCTTGGAAACGGCTTCTGGTCCCTTTGCCCTTTGTCCAGGGGGACAGCGTTGATTGTTGACCTTTTCATACATTTGCCGTTCATTTACTGATGCTATTAGCCACACTAAGCTGCAGTGCCTCCCCGAACCGGGCAGGTCATCGTGAAGTACGAACCGAATCCAAAACATAAAGAGCCATGGCAACGAGGTCGCAGAGGTTCCCTCTGTCCAGATGAGATTGACGAAAGCCATGCCGAAACAATGCTTGAGGAGAGCGTGTTGCAGGGGGAGAAGAGGTATGCAGCCCACGAAGGCAAGGCTTTTTGCGCTCAAAAGCATCGGGAGCCCGAAGATGGTGAGGCTCATTGGCATGGTTATCCAGTCGGATGGAAAGAAGTTCCGGAAAAGATTCGCCGAGAGTGGTGCTCAGTCGGGAAAATTCGGCGTCGCCACATCAAACGGTTCTGGGATCATCACTAGAGAGATTCGATGAGTACCACATACAAGAGACTCGTAGGGGATACCTCTCGGTTTGCCATCCAAATTGCGTTCTCTCGGGATTCAGGGTTGCCACCGTTTGGTCCCTCAGATCTCGAAGCCTCCTGGGGGAGTTTCCAACTCTGGGTGGAGGGGCGCAATCTATGTAAGCATCAAGAGATCGACGACAGCGTCGATGCCGTCCATTGGTACCTCCTGCCTCTGCTGGAGTGGTTCGCGACGAATTGGGAGCCGCTTTTTCATGAGGAACGGCTTCCAGTCGATGTCGCGGGGGCAAGTGCCTGGGAGTCGCTCAAAAATAGCCAATTTCCTCCCGCTGCCAGGCTGAGAAACCCTGCAGAAGCGTCGAATTGGGAACAGCAATGGTCCAGTTGGTGGCAGCGACACGCTCTACAGGCATGTCGGGAGGGAGGCATTTTTCCCGACATTATCTTTCGACGTTGGCGCAGTCAGATCGAGATCTCCTGGGGACCGACGAGAGTAGCAGGTCAGCCAGAGCATTTTCAGTTCAGTCACACACACGGTCTTTCACGTCTTAGTGCAATGGAAGTGGCGGCGCCCCTTTTCGAAGCCCTGAAGGACGGACACGAATATGTCAGCCGGCAGGTCGCAGACTCGGAGCGGTTGGAGCGTCTTTGCACACGACTACGAGAGATTCGAGACGAGACACCCAAAAGCCAACGTCTGATGTGGATCGCCGGCCTCGGGACGGACGAAAGTTCCATTGTCGAGGGATGGAATGAGGTAACGGATTGTGTCGATGAGCTAAGTGAGCCCGGAATCGACCATCTATTTGAGCCCGTTGAAAACCACCTCGTACTAGAGGGCTCGCCCACTGCGGCGCTTATGTTTGGGACTGTCTCACCGGAGATCGGCAAGGCCGATAAGCTCTCCTTGCTCGAGTTCGTTCTTTCGCTGACCAGCTCGGAGGAGACTCAACTCGATCGCAAAGCGACGCAACGATCACTGAAGCAAGAACAAGTCTGGCAGCAAGGTTACGACCTGGCCCTGGAAGTACTCGACGTCTTCGACGTCATCGATGCTGAGACCGTATGTCTCGATGTGAAGGAATTGATAGAACAGCTCGATATAAATCTTGAAGCAAAGGGGCTGGAAGATAAGAAAATCCGGGGCGTCGCTATTGCCAGCAATGATCACCGGCCTGGAATTCTCATCAATGAAGCCCATCTTTCGAACCGTTATCCATCGGGTCGAAGGTTTACGATGGCTCACGAACTCTGTCACCTGCTCCACGACCGTGCCTACGGTGAAACCCTCGCCCTGGTCAGCGGAGAATGGGCGCCGGAAGACATCGAGAAGCGTGCGAATGCTTTTGCGGCAATGTTGTTGATGCCACCGGTGCTCGTTGAGAGAGCGTTAGACGAACTTGGTGGGGAGCTCTCCGATGGCGACGATGCTATTGAGATGGCAAAAAGGCTCGGTACGAGCACGACGGCGCTGCTACGTCATCTCAATAATACCGATTACCTCGACGACGCCACCTACGACGGCATCCAGATCGAGTTGGATGAAGCTCGCACGGGCTCTTAAGCAATCGCGGTGCTTCGCGAGTTCTTGAGCTGCGAGCCGCTCATTGGCCCCATCCCCGACCTCAACCTCGACGGTATCCACTGGGTCATCGTCGGCGGTAAATCGGGCAATCACCTGTGGACCGACCGCACCCGAAAGCGCCGCGCCCTCGTTGATTACGTAGATGGCGAGTGAACACCGAGGCCGGAGCGCATCAAATAGGCTGCCTGGCGAGTTTCACTCCGGCGAGGGACACCGGGGCTTACTCAATGCCATTCCCCTCAGATATCCTGCCTGAAATCCTACGTCAGCCCATCAAGTAGCGTGGGCGACAACAACAACCTGCACACCGACGACTCACGTAAACCGACCGCAAAACCGAATTGATATGCGGATCCATAAATCCATATCCAACAATCAGCCATCGGTCAGCTTCCAGGGCAGCCGTCCGAAATGCAGAATGGTAGCTAGCGAAGGGTTCTCGCAGAATCTTGTCGGTTTTTCGCAAGCCGGTGACGATTGGCACACTCGGCACGTCATGATTGTCTGCAGTTGATGTTGAACTCGGGTGGCTTCTCTGCGCAGCCGCCTCCTCTCGACATCCGTAATGTGGGAGCAGTTGTAGTTCGTCGCCAATTTCACGTGTCCCCAACAATACCGAGCCGTGTAACTGGAAGTGGGCATGGTGATCGAAATCGAGACCGTTCACTGATGCCAAATCGAACTCATCCGGGGTTTGGTAGCCGTCATAGAATTCGAGCTCCGACGAATGCTCCGGTACATCGTCGTAGTTCAGCGATATAACCAATAAGCGAAATTCGTGCGGGTGTTAGATCTCGGTGATACGAGTTCAGCGATGTGGGTCTCTTTGTGTTCGGCGTCGGCGACCTCTTTGCGTATCCCCGACACATGATTGCCCTCGACATCGACCTGCGGGAGTAGCGACGCCGGCAACTCCAATGCAGAGAGGTCTCGCTGATAGGGGCGGTGAAATAATGGAGCGTCGCCGTCGCGGGTGCATGTCGAAAGCATGTAGCGTGCAATCGGTAACGATTCCGAGGCGAAGCGGATCTCGATAGCCGGTGAGGTTTCCAGCCAGTTTAGCGCATAGAACGTCACGAAATCAGCTCCGGCAAATGCGGCGGCGGGTTCCGGGCGATTGGGCGTCGACGCGTTCCCCCGGATTCTTCCACTACGTACCAGTCAGTGTCGCAGTTGCCGGAGAAAGGTCAAGGGATTCCGAGTCATCCATCTCGTAGTAGCGCGGAGAGAAGAGAGCGGAAAGTGGGAGCGACGATACATCCCACGCAGCAACCCGCTCGAGCCTATCAGCCTTCTCGTGGTGTCGAAGCACTTGGTGGCTGACTTCTATTTAATAGATGGATCCAGATTCCCACGGTTTCTCGGATAGTTACTCATCTTGATTTTGACGTGACGACGCAAAGCAGCGGGTAGGGAGAGCGACTGACAGGGAACGGTCACCGCCAGGCTGTAGCAACAGGCTGGCCCTCAGGCATGTTCGGGCGCGACTTCTGTTTTGGCGCGGGGAAGGCTGATCGAGATCTGTGTCCCCTCTCCGCTGACGCTGTCGACATCCACTGTGCCGCGGAATTGATGGATGATCGCCGACGCGATCGACAGACCGAGGCCATTGTTGCGGCTCGATGTGCGGGTCGTAAAAAAGGGCTCCGAGATCTGTCTCATCGTGTCGCTGTCGATTCCGAGGCCATTGTCTTCGATGGTGATCGTCGCCTTTTTACCGGCTGCAAAGGCGCGGACACAGATTTCGTCTCCCTGATGATTGGTGTCGCCGAAGGCCTCTGAGGCATTGCGCAATAGATGCAGGAAGACCTCCCGAAGCTTCACGCGATTGGCGCGAACGATCAGGTCAGGGTCTATCTCAGCATCGAGCCGGATCTGCTTCGCCAACTCCTCGCCGATCATATTCAGCGCCTCGTTCAGTGGCTCGACGATCGGTAATTCTTCGACGGGATAGTCGGCCGTAGCAGATATGCCGGCCAACTGAGTAAGCCCGCGGACCACGTCTTCGACGCGGCGACAGCCCACCATGGTGTCCTTGAGCGCTTCGATACTCGAACTCTCAAGCGCTGTGTCGAGACCGCCTATCTCATTTTTAAGAGATCGCAGAGCGAATTCGAGATTCCCGGCGATAAAGGAGAGGGGGTTGTTGATTTCGTGGGCGATACCGTTGGCGACTCTTTGCAAGATCGCCCGCTGGCTGCGCTCTGCATTGCCTATCTGCCCGTCGATCGACTCGGTGATATCTCGCAGGAAATATACCACGTGAGTCATTTGCTCTTCATTAATGCTGACAGGAAGGGCATCGATTTGACACCACAAAGAGGTGCCGTCCTTGCGGCGAATACACTGTTTGAGACGATTGGGTTGACCGGATTCGATCGGTGCTTTCAGGGCATCAATGGTAGCTGCTCCTTCGAGGTCTTCGCGGTCCAACAGCCACAGTCCGATGCGTTGCCATGTCGCTTCGCAGTAGCCGAGGAGTCTTTCACAGGCGCGATTGGCATAAATGACCGGGTACTTCGGTGAGGAGGTCTCAACGATCACAAGCGCGGCATTGGCCGATTCGATGATCTTGGATTTTATTTCGCGCCGATGCCGCGCTACCGAACAGTACAGAGTCCGCAGTAATCGATGCCGCTTTAGGTCGCTGCGATAAACGAGGTCTTCCGCCCCTTCGGCGAGAGCATCGATGGCCATCTGTGGATCGGTGTCCTCCGTGATCACCACCACCGGGGCCCTTGGCCCGTGGAGCATCAGCCGCCTCAGTGTTTTGATGCCCTGGCTATCGGATAATTGGAGGTCCAGGACGATGGCATCAAACCGGGTTCGACTGACCATCTCCAGGGCGTCACTCAGGCGGCGCACCCGTTCGAGGACCACAGTGTGTTCAAAGGGCGACGAGGTCTCGCTGCTTATCGGATTGCGGATACGTTGCGATTGCTCATCATTACTGGATACCAGTAGAACGCGTATACTCTTAGAATCCGTCCCTAATGTGGCTGTTTCCAACATCGGACGTCCACCAAATTGAGTGTCTAGAATACTATCCAATCCATAAGTGTATAGCATGCTATGAGGACGGAACAAATGGTAACGCTATAAGATCTGTAATACGGCGTTGGCAGTTTTTTATCGCTTTTGATCGATCATAACGGCACGGGGGTGAAGTCGACGATGTTAGAGGCGGTCTACGGTAACCATATCTATGAGTAAGTCGCTCGGTGAAATTCTCAGGGGTTTTCGAACGGAGCAAGGGCGTACCCAGGAAGAGGTGGCGCATAGATCGGGACTTGAAAGAACTCACGTCTCGATGATTGAACGCTCCGTCTATATGCCCACGGTAAAGACGTTCTTCGCTTATTGCGAGGGGGTTGGGGCCAGTCCGGCCGACGTGGCGGAACAGATCCACAAAGAGCTCGGCTCATCATCGAATTGGCCGAATACCAATCCCCCTAAAAAGTCGGATTGAGGCGGGGCGATACGGTCGCTGCTCGGGCAATAAGGCTCGCATCTGAGTTCAGTCCTGGCCGGGGGCTTTCGGCAACAATACCCGCACCGAGGTCCCCTCACCAAGTGTGCTGTCCAGTTCGATCGTGCCTCCGAATTGGTGGACGATGCGTTTCGAGATCGACAGTCCCAGCCCGCTGCCTTTGTCTTCGCGAGGGCCAGTTTTCGAAGAGTAAAATGGTTTGAATACACGCTTCTGATCTTCTCCGGAGATCCCGTGCCCGGTATCGCGAATGCAGACACCCACCATTTCACCTCGCTCAAACGTCGATACGTGAACCTCGTCGGACTCCGGATCGTCACCGGAGATAGCGTGGGCGGCGTTGATCAACAGATTTAAGAAAACCTGACTGAGTTTGGCGTCATCTCCTATAATCTCCGGGACATCGGCGAAGTCGGTGCGCAATCGGGCGCGGTCCTTGATATGAATTCGGGCGATGGTCAACGCCGTTCGAATTGGCTCGCTTATGCAAAGACGGTTCTTCGCAACGTCCATCGCGTCGGGCCGACCGGCCAGTTGCCGCAGATCACGCACGATATCGCGGACCCGACGACTCCCCTCCATGGCATCGTTGAGTGCGTCCGTGACGGACTCGCGCATCTCTTCGGTAGCGTCGTCCGAGGTCAGCGATTGGAGCGCGAACTCAACATTTGCCGAGATAAATGCCAGCGGGTTATTGATCTCGTGGGCAATGCCTGCCGATACGGTGCTCAAGGTGCTCATTCGATCTATATCTGCCATTCTTTCACGCCATCGAATTTGCTCGGTGATGTCCTGAAGTGAATACAGAATATGGGTGATTCGCTCCTGATGGTCCTGCAAGGGGATAAGGTCTGCTTTATTCCAAAACGAAGAGCCGTCGCTGCGCTGACTATAAAGCTCGACGGAACCCCTCTCACCACTGGAAATCGCTTTTTCCACGGCCATCTCAAGCTCAGCAGCGGAGTCGTTGAGGAGCGATAGCCCTGTGCGACGCCACTGCTGTTGTGAATACCCGGTCAATGACTCGCAGGCCTGATTAACGAAGATAATCTCCGGGTCCATCGTCCCCCATTCTTCGAGCATCAGCGCAAAGTCCGCGGAATCGATGATTGCAGAGCGCAAATTTCGCTCATATCGCTCAATGGCGTAGCGTATGGAGCGGGCCAGGCGGTTTCCACTCAATTCGTCTTTGTATAGAAAGTCATCCGCCCCTCGGCGCACGGCCTCGAAAGACGTTTCATCGTCGTGTGATCCGTTCAGAATAACGATCGGAATACACAGAGTGTGGGCCATCATGCGATCCAGAGTATCTAATCCGCGGCTTTCCGGCAGGCCTAAATCGAGCAAAATTGTTTCAAATTTCGACTCTCCCAATTTGTCGATGGCTGTCGCCAGGGTGGAGGCGACCTCAAGTCTAGTCTGGCCGCCGAGCAGTCGTGGATCGGCTTTTCTGAGGTATGTCTCAACTAATTTTGCATCGCCTGGATTATCTTCTACCAGGAGTATGTCGATGGTTCGCTCGCTGGAATCGGCTGAGAGTGTACTCGTCGTCATAGCTGATAATCCATCGACAGCAATTGGGGTTAGGGAGCGAGCTTGACCAATGACAGCCAGAACTCGTCGAGTTCCTGCACGATTTTTACCAGACCCGGAAAGTCGACGGGCTTTGTCAAATAGGCGTTGGCATGTCGATCATAGGAGGTGATGATATCTTCGTCGGCCTCAGAGCTTGTCAGAATGACAACTGGTATGCGCTTTAGGTCGGGATGCTCTTTGATATCGCTCAGAACGTCGAGGCCGTTTCGATCGGGAAGTTTCAAGTCGAGCAAGACCAACTCGACTCGCGGCATATCCGTAAACTCAGCGCGTTGCAGCAGAAAGTCCATCGCCTCTTGTCCTGATTCAACGACATGGAGTTCGTTTCTTAGCCGCGCTTTTTTAAATGCTTTTTGGACCAGGCGAATATCACCGGGGTTGTCCTCGACGAGAAGAATGTCGATTGATTTTGGTTGGCTGGAGCTCATTGAGAGTTCCTCTTCGAAATCGTGAAGTAAAACGCAGCTCCCTCGTCGGGCGCTGATTCCACCCACAGACGACCGCCGTGCTGTTCGACGATCGCAGTACAAATGGTGAGACCGATTCCCGTGTGGGGCTCGGTGGCCCGGCTTTTACCGCTGACGAAGAGATCGAAGATACGCTCCTGTTGAGCTTCGGCGATGCCCACTCCTTGGTCGGTGACGGAGAAGAGAAATTCGTCGGCTTTCTCTTCGACACCGATGTGGATCGTGGAAGCGGTTTCGGAGTGATCGATGGCATTGTTGATCAGGTTTGAGAAGAGGCGGCGGATCTGGTCTTCGCGCCCCTGGATGGTGGGCAACGCGTCGTGGGTGATAGTGGCGTCGACATTGGGATGGTTATTGATTAATTGGTCGCGGACTTCGATGAAGATTTGTTCCGCATCTACCGTGACAAATGGTTCATCGCTCGCTCCCACTCGTGAATAGGAGAGGAGTCCGTTGATCATCGACTTCATGCGTCGTGCACCGTCGGTGGCGAATTCGATATATTCATCGGCCTCGTCGCCCAACTGCTGGCCATACTCGTCCTGTAGCAATCCGAGAAATCCGGTGACCATTCGCAGCGGTTCTTGAAGGTCATGAGAGGCGATATAGGCAAATTGTTCCAGTTGTTGGTTGGATTGACTCAAGCTCCTGATGAGCGACTCTCGCTGCTGCCGCTCGGTCGCCAACTCGCGCTCTGCGGCGGCGGCACGACGACGCGCATTGCGCATGTCGATGAGGTCGCCGGCCATGGCGGAAAATTCCTGGAGCGATCCTTCTTCGTCCGCGCTCAGGCGGCGCGGTTTGGAGTCGGCAACCACGAGGTGACCGTAGGCCAGGGTCGCTGAGTTCAAATAAATTGGGGCAATGGCGATAAAACACACCTTCTCGGAACTCTCGTCATTGCCGTGGATATCGATCCGGGCGTCGGCGTTGATGTTATTTATGGCGATGACCCCGTCGCCGCCGGAGAGTGCTTTCAGGTCGATGCCGTCATCCCAGCAAAGATGGGGCGGGCTGCAATATTGACGCTGCCAGCCCAATTCGGCGCAATCTCTGTAGATCGCCGCCGATGTGGCAGAGAGTGAATGACGAGCTAGACGGCAAAATCGGTCGAGCAACGAGAGATTAGGACGATCATTTTCAGGTTTCTCTACGGAATCTTTCATGAAATGACCATTTTGGTTCTCCCAACCATAACTGGAAAGACTCGCGGCCTTTTAATCCGGGTTAAGGTTCCTTCCGTGGAACAGTATGTCGGGACCTAGCGTTACAATAACGTACATTAGGCGGGTTTACCAACGCGATGGGTCAGAATGATTCGATTGGCGTTAATGATTTTTGGCACTTAACACGATAATAATGCTATTGAATCTTCAGTAAAGAGCATGGAATCCCGAGGTGAGGGCCAGCACTAGGCGCTGATTTTGAAGGACCTTTAATGAGAAGTTCAACGCATATCATTGTCGCTCTTTTGTTTTTGCTCGTCGCTCACGGCGCTGGTTTGGCGTGCGGTGGCGAAAATGACGACAGAGAGTCGGATTTCCCCGACCTTCAAGGCGGGGATTTGAGCGTGGAAGCGATTGACTGGGCCGTCGACGGCATGCGCTGTAACGGCGACGAGATCGCTCGTCTGGTCCGGTTTGTCGATCGGGAAGCGGGCGGCGATATTGAGCGAAGTGCCGAATATGCCCGAGGTGATGGCTGTGTCGACGCCGGCGACCAGTTCTGGACGACGATCCCCACGCAATTGGGTGATGAAGTCGAGATCAATTTTGAATCCGACGTCGATGACAAACGGTCGTTTACCGTCGACGACGCCGGCGAGTCTCATCTCGTCCTCGTAGCCGACGACGGCGCGGAGGTGGTTATGCAGCGGGTGTATCGATACCTGAATCCGTCGCCTATTCCCGATCTTGTGGACTTTGATCTGGCCGGCCAGTGGTGGATGGAGGGATATCCGTGCCATGAGGAATTAGTCCCCCAGTTGGTGCAGGTCATCCATCCTCCGGGAGCGGTTCATATGACCAAAATCGTCGGCGATGAGTGCATCGGCGACGGAGAGGCTTTTTTCGATGGTGAGGTTTCGGGAACCTCGGTGAGTGGCGAGGCGTGGCTTGAGGAGCAGTCCGATATTCCCCATGAAAACGAACCCGTATTGGAGGCCAACGGGACGGTGCGGACCGAGCACTATATGCGCCTTGACGCCGATGGTCAGGCCGTGACTCTGCGTCGAGTCCTGGACAGTTCGTCGCATTAGCAGCGATACGCCGTCGGGTCAGCGAAAGGGGCCCTCGATCTCGGAGGTGATCCAGCCGCCGTAAAACGAGCGGGGCTCCGGACGCACCTGCTCGCCATCGACCAGGCAGGCATCAAAGGGCGACGGATAAAACGCCACGTAGTTGCGCAGGCTCTCAAAGCCTCGGCTCGGGTCTTCGTAGCTCCATGCGGCCTCGGCAATTTTTTCATCACCGACGCAGACGTCAAAATAAGTGGCGATTCCCTTCCACTCACAAAACGTCTTGCGCTCGCAGGGATCGAGTAATTCCATGCGGATATCTTCTGGCGGGATATAATACGAGGGCGGATGTCCGTTCTCGCATACCCGCAGTGACCGGGTGGTGTCGGCGATCGCTGTGTGGGCGTGGAGCACCTGGATATGCCGGGGGGTGGGGCGGATGACTGGAGTCCGCGGATACTCCCAGATTGATTCGCGGCCTGGTGGTTGAACTCTTTTCATAGGCGTCTCCGGGGGAGGAGCGAGCACATCGGGGCTGAGTCGTCGGTAGACGCCTCAAAATTAGTCACACCAATCCGATTTTCCAGCGTGCGTATCGGGGGAGATTATTTTCCGAAATACAGGCCTCATAATGGCAGTACCATGCAATCCCTATTGACCTACTAGGGATTATTGCTAGGCTGAATGAGAATTAGAGCGGCGATCTGTGTGACAGACCAAACTGGGAGCCCAAACCGATTCGCCGATCCCAGGCACGCGCTCGAGCCGAGACTGCAGTTGACCGGAGTATCATGAGCGACGAAACACCCATGAAAATCGTCATCGTCGGCCACGTCGATCACGGAAAATCGACCCTGATCGGAAGGCTTTTTTACGACACCGATTCACTGCCCGACGGAAAATACGAACAGATCCGCGACACCTGTCAGCGCCGCGGTGTGCCCTTTGAGTGGGCATTTTTGATGGACGCTCTGCAGGCCGAGCGAGAGCAGAATATCACCATCGACACCTCGCAGATCTGGTTTCGAACCGATCAGCGGCCCTACACCATCATCGACGCCCCCGGTCATAAGGAGTTTTTAAAAAATATGATCACCGGCGCCGCCAGCGCTGACGCCGCCTTGTTGGTCATCGCCGCCGACGAGGGGGTTCAGGAGCAGAGTCGCCGCCACGGCCATATGCTCTCCATGTTGGGCATCGACCAGGTCGCCGTGGTGGTCAACAAGATGGACCTCGTCGACTACGACCAGCAGGTCTTTGAGCAGATCGTCGACGAATACTCCCGATTTTTACAAAAACTAGGCATTACTCCGCGCACCTTTATCCCGGTCAGTGCTCGCGAGGGAGATAATGTCGCCGACCGCAGCGACGAGTCCGCCGACTGGTATCAGGGAGCGACGGTGGTGGAGATGCTCGACGGATTCGACCTGCCGGAAAGCGAAGTGGAGCGGCCTCTTCGATTTCCCCTCCAGGATATCTATCGATTCGACGACAAGCGCATTTTGGCCGGTCGCATCGAGTCCGGACGCCTCGAGGTCGGGCAGACGGTGTTATTTCAGCCCGGCAATAAAGAGGGCGTCGTCGAGACCATCGAGTGGTGGAACGCGCCAACTCGGCAGGAGGCGGTGGCCGGCGAGTCGATGGGAATCACATTGACCGACCAGATATTTGTAGAGCGCGGGCATGTGGGCGCCGATGCGCAAGATCCGCCGACGCAAACCCGCCGTTTTGAGGCCAATTTATTCTGGATGGGCCCTCAGGACCTCGACGTGGGAGCCGCCTATAGGCTCAAGCTCGCCACTCAGGAGGTGGAATGCGAGGTTGCCGAGGTGGTGAGCATAATCGATGGCTCCACGCTGGAACCCATCGGTGAGGAGCGCGAGCATATCGCTCGATACGATGTGGCGAAGGTGATTATAGAGACCCGTCATTTTGTCGCCGTCGACACACATCGCGAACATCCCACACTGGGGCGATTCGTCATTGTCGACGACTACGACATCGCCGGCGGGGGGATTATCGCCGACGTATTGAGCATAGAGGACGAGCCGACGTTGTCCGGCGATCGCGTCGACCGGCGTGAGCGCGAAGCAAAACGCGGACACCGCGGGGCGGTGGTCACACTTTCCGGTGGCGATGCCAAAAAAATCGCCCCCTATCTGGAGCGCGCACTCTTCGACGGCGGGGTCGACGCTGTCTACCTCGACGAGAAATCAAATCCGGGCCTCGATGTCAGCACTGCCTCCCACTTATTTGAGCAATGGGGCCTGGTGGTCATTACCGCCGACGCCAAATCTTCCGACTCGCAGGTGCGGGTCGACGACACCCTCGAATTTCCACTTCCCTCACAGGATGATGAAGTGGCCGGCCTGGTCGCCGACCTGGTGGCCTACCTGAGACGCTGATGCATCGCGAGCAGTAATGAAGTAAAAGAGATGCACTGGCGATGGTCAGGGACGTGTAGAAACCAACAGATTATCAGCGGAGAGGTGTGTATGTTCTGGATTCGTCGAACTCTGTGCATGGCGGCCGCGCTATTTGTGATCGGATGCAGCGACGACAATGGAGAGCCCGACGCTGGCGGCGATGTCGAGTATGTCGCCGACGCCGCAGATGTCGCTTCCGATGCTGAGCGTGACGCCCTCTCCGACGCCGATTCAGGCGATGAGCCGGTACGGTTCGATCTCGATGGTGAGCCCTGTGAACTCTTTGAGGCACACGGTCCTTATACCGTCGGGCTCCACGATGTGGAGCTCGATGACGGGACGGCATTGGCCGTCTTTTATCCCGCCGCCGACGCCGATGCCGAAAGTGACGTGGAGTACGATATGCGCGACTTTTTGCCGGAAGAAGATCGCGATCAGATCAGCGACGAAGATGCACCCACATTTGCCATCGACGCTGTGTCCGAGGCAACGGCGAGCGACGACGGGCCCTTTCCGCTGGTGCTCTTCAGTCATGGCCTCGCCGGCTATCGCTTTCAGTCCAGCACGCTGCTCGCCCACCTGGCGAGCTGGGGGTTCGTCGTCGCCTCAGCGGAGCACGAAGAGCGCAACTTGAGTCATATTCTGGAATCAACGCTACCCGATGGTGACGATGCTCCAGAGACGTTGCGCGAGATGATCCAGTTTTTTCAAGCGCACGACGGCGATTCGACGAGTCCATTTTTCCAGCTCGTCGACCTCTCTCAGATCGCCGCGACAGGTCATTCCATGGGCGGAAACGGTGCGGTTTCAATGGTCGGCGAGCCCGGTGTGGAGGCCGCCATTTTTTACGCCTCCAACCCCGGCGTTGATGAGGCATCCGACGTCGAGCTCTTCTGGCAGGGGGGGACGACCGACGAGCTGGTCAGCATGTCGCAGATTCGAGGAGAGTACGAATCGTCGCCGCCCACGAAGCGTCTGCTCGGTATAGAGGGGGCCGGCCACCTGGCATTTTCCGATATCTGTGTCATCGGCGCCGAGGATGGCGGTGTGTTGCAGATCGCCTCGGATAGCGGCATGGACATCCCGCCGCTGATATTGGAACTCGGCCAGGACGGTTGTCGCGACACGGACCTCGACGTCGAGATCGCCTGGCCGATCATCCATCACTACAGCGTCGCCCACCTGCGCAGTGCCTTTGGGATCGATGACGAACCGGTGGGGCTCGCCGATGCCACCGTCGGCTGTTATGCCGACCACACCGAGCTGGAGTGGGCCGCCGAGTGATCTGATGAGCGGCTCACATATAGCCGCTGGCCCGCAATTGCTCGAAGGCATCTTCCGCTTCCTGATCCTGGGCGCGGGTGCTGCGTTCGGCCTTTTGGGTCTGTTGTAATTCCTCGATGATCTCCGGGACCGTCGCGGCCTCAGAGGGCATGGGAAAGGTGCACGGGGCACAGCCTAAGCTTCGGTAGCGGCGGTTGTCGTCGTCGCTAAAATACAGGCTGGTGATGGGGATTTTTTCGCGGTCGATATACTCCCAGATATTTTGCTCCGTCCAGTGCAGCAACGGATGGATCCGGATATGGGTGCCCGGGGCGAAATCGGTCTTAAATTGATCCCACAATTCCGGGGGCTGGTCTTTGAAATCCCACTCGAAATTCTTATCGCGAGGTGAAAAATAGCGCTCTTTTGCCCTGGTTCCCTCTTCGTCGCGGCGGATGCCCAAAAAGACGGCCTCAAAGCCGTTGTCGGCGATGACGTCCTGGAGTCCGTCGCGTTTTAATAGCGAGCAGCACTCCACGCGGGTGGCATTTCCGTCGGGATAGGTCTGTTTGTCGGCCAGCGCCTCTTCGTTTCCACCCACCACCAATTCCAGGCCCCATTTTTCGACGGCATAGTCCCGAAATTCGATCATCTCCGGGATTTTATAGGAGGTATCGACGTGGACGATGGGGAAGGGAACGTG
>SKQC01000446.1 GCA_007119175.1 Myxococcales bacterium
AAGAGGGTCGACTCCAACAGGTTGTCGGGTAGGGCGCCGCAATTGACGGCGACGAAGGGCTCATCGCTGCGCTCGGAGAGTTGGTGGACGGCGCGGGCCATCAATTCTTTGCCCGTGCCGTTTTCACCGGTGACCAGCACCGGCAGATTTGTGGGGGCGACCCGTTCGGCAATCTCGATGGCGCGAACAAAGGCCGGACTCTGACCGATCATGGCCCGGTCGGGCTGGGCGTTGGTCAGCGAGGTCTGCAGATCCTCGACGCGGTGTTCGAGTCGGCGGCGGGCCACGGCGCGCTCGACGACGACCAGGACCACGTCGGGATCGACGGGCTTCGTCAAAAAATCGTAGGCCCCCTCGCGGACGGCCTGAAGCATAAATCTGGTATCGCCGGCGCCGGAGACGACGATGATCTTGGCGTCCGGTCGCAATTCGATAAATTCGGCCAGTTGTTCGAGGCCGGCCTCCACACTGCCGTCTGGGGGTAGCATCAGGTCGAGCAGGACCACTCCGCATCGGGCGTCGGAAAACGCCTCGCGCGCCGACGGGCGGTCGTCGGCCTCCAGGACCTCGAATCCCTCAGCGCGCAATAGATTTCCATAAACTTTTCGAAACGCTCGGTCGTCGTCGACGAGTAGGATGGCGTTGTCGTCACTCATTGAGACTCCGTCTGCGGTGTTGCGATTGATTTATCTGAGGTCTCGCCCGCGGCAGTGCGCGCTGCCGTGGCGGCGGCCAGCACATTTTGATGGCGGGGAAGCATGATTTCGAAGCGGGCCCCGCCGAGCTCGGCGCTCGACGCGGAGATATTGCCGCCGTGGCGTTCGATGACACTGCGGGCGATGGCCAGGCCCAGTCCCGTGCCCTGGGATTTGCCCTCTCTTTTTCGGCTGGTCACGAAGGGCTCAAATAATCGCTCGCCTACGGCGTTGGCGATGCCGGGGCCGCTGTCTTCGACGCTGATTCGAAGTTGGTCTTCGTCGGAGCGGGCGGCGATGTGGATCTCTCGGCATTCAGCGTCGCGCACGGCCAGGAGGGCATTTTCAAAGAGGATGACGAAGACCTGCAATAGTTGGCGTTGGTCGGATTCCAGGGTCAATTCCGGTGACTCGAGGTCGCGCTTCCACTGAACGTCGTCGGGCATTTCCTCTTCGAGCCCGGCCGTGGCCGACGAGATCGCCAGATCGATGGTGTCGGCGAGGCGCACCATACGCAACTCCAGCGGGCTGGGCCGGCCGTAGTTTAGAAGATCGTCGAGAAATTCGCTGGCCCGGTCGATCTGGGCGCGCAGATCGTCGACCGTTTCCTCGTCGGCGCCCTGGCGCTCCAGAATGGAGACGTAGGCGGAGATGACGCCCAGCGGATTTCGCACTTCATGGGCAATTGCCGAGGTAAATGAGCCCAATTCGGCGAGGCGCGCGGCCTGATCGGCCCGTTCCTCCTGGTCGGCCAGCGCTTCGGCGAGTTCGGTGGTCTGGGCTTTGTCGCCGGAGAGTTTGCGGCCGATCGCCTCCTGAAGGTGTTGGCGAACCGGCTCGAAGGCCAGCGCCGCCATGCAGAGCAAGAAGAACGCTCCCAGCCCGTAGTCGCGGAGCATCGGTCCCGTGGCGTCCGACAAAAAGACGAGGGCGCCGAATAGAAATCCGGCCGACAAAAAGGCGGCCAATGCGGAGTATAAAAGACTTCGCTCGAAGATCCGGCGGTCAGCCCGTTTCTGCATCGACTGCACGAGTCGCGTGAGGATCAACAACGAGGCGAGGACCAAAAAGAGGCCATAGGGCAATACCACGTCGTAGGCCAATAAGGTGGCATTGCTCCAGGCGCCGAGGTAGCCGACGCAACCGGCTGCGAAGAGGATGTGGAGCTGTTTCTTACGGGCATCGTCGGCGTCGCCGTAGGCCCGGGCGAGATGCCAGAAGGGAAATGCCGAGGCACCGACGGCGAGGGCCATGGCGGGCCAGAAAAAGGGTCCGGCCGCCAGCGATACGGGATCGTATAATAGCCCCGGCACGGCGACGCCGGCGACGGTGATCGCCGCCGCCGCTGCGTAGGCGACCCACAGCAGTCGATAGTCGTCCTGGTCGGTCAGATCGTAGGCGGCATGCAGATATCCGGCGACGACGAAGGCACCGATGGCCGACATGCGAAGTCCGAATTCCGACAGCGTCTCCGACGGCGAGAAAGCCATCAGGAGGTTTAACGACCACAGGGCCGTCGAACCGCAATAGGCGGCCAACCCCAGGGAGCCACGCTGACGCAATAGCACCGTGAAAAATAGCAGCAACGACACGGCGATGACCGGAAATAGACTGTAGGCGTAGAGCGAATTCATAAGGCCAGTATAGATTGGATACGGGACCGGTGAAACGGCCCGGGTTCATCAAGAGGGAGGAGAATAGTGGCTTCCGGAAGGGGTTACAGGATGCATGATACTTCGCTCGAAATCTGCTCAAGTTTTCGTTTCACATTTTCTGCTTTTGTCGGCGCCCATCTGGTGAGAAATAAGGGCTAACCTGTGTCGTTCGTTTTGGAGCGCTGCTTTGTCTGGCGGCCCGTTCGTGGGACTGAGTCTGTGCGGCCTGGCAGGCCGCGGACCCCAAACGGCTACTTCCGTCGCCGGACCGGGGCCCGCGGGCAGCCTGCCCGCATCGCCAGATCTGGGGCCCGCGGGAAGTCTGGGAGCGGTCGGATGGGGCACCGGGGACCACCAGAGGGTCATATCAAACGGAGTACCTGGCGGCCTGTGTCGCGAAATTCACCTCAAACCGCGAGGAGTGGGAACAATGACGACGTTTCAACAGCTCGAATCTCAGGAGGTCGTGTTGCGTCCGATGCGAGATGAGCAAAGTGATTACGAGCGCATGGGTCGCTGGTTGAGCGACGAGCGGGTACTGGCGTTTTACGGTGGTCGAGACCATCGGATGGACGCCGCGGGCGCCCGGAAGAAATATCGGCCGCGAACCACCGGTGAGGAGTCGGTGAACCCGTGTATTATCGAGCGTTTCGGCGAGGCCGTCGGCTATTTGCAGTACTACCGGGTTGAGGATTTCGCAGAGTACGGACTCGATGACGTCGATGTCGACACCTGGGGCGTCGATCTCTTTGTTGGTGAGCCCCGGTTGTGGTCGACCGGACTTGGCTCCTCGGCGCTGCGCCTGATCGTCGAGCATCTCTTCGAGGAGTGCGATGCCGAACGGATCGTCATCGATCCACATGTCGACAATCGGCGGGCGATTCGGGCCTACGAGAAGTGTGGATTCGAGAAGGTAAAGGTTCTCAAGGACCACGAACAACATGACGGTCAATGGCGCGACGCCTGGTTGATGGAGCTTCGGCGGTGATACCAGGCTCGATACGATTAAGCGACACAAACACTTCGGCGGACGACATTTCGACTTCCGTTCGAAGTACCGATACAGTTGATGTCATAGGTTCATGATGAATATATCGACTTAACCGATTCTTAGTTCGAGACACGATAATGGAATTCGAAAGACGAAAGCAGATCAAAACCAATCGTTTCCTCATTTATATTGGAGTCGCCGCCTTCCTCGTCGTCACCCTCGTTGCCTGCGGCGAAGACGAGGTCTATGAAAATGACACAGAGGACAGAGCGAGCCTCGAGTTGCTCGTCATCGATGGTGAGATGAGTCCTGTTGAAGGCGCCTATCTATCTCTGAGTGGTGATGAATTTTCCGACCATGAATTCTCCGATGAAGACGGCCGTTTCCGATTCACCGACCTCGATGCCGGTGAATACACGGCAGAGGCCGAGTTCGATGGTCATTACGAACACGTCAGTGAGACGGTGATGGTTGAAGAAGAAGACAGCGCCGAGGTCACCCTTCAATTTCTATGCCTCGGCCAGGACGTCGGTGGTGACTGCTAGGCCTCATTTCTCGCCGCATTGACGCACGGATGCTGCACAGAATGCATTATGCTCCGCCCGAAACCTGCTCAAGCTTTCGTCTCGCATATTCTGCTTTGCCTCGGCCCTCATCTGGCGAGAGATGAGGGCTAGCTTCTGTCGTTCGTGTTGGGTCGCTGCTTAGTCTGGCGGCTCGCTTATGCGGCCTGGCAGGCCGCGGGCCCCAAACCTTTTCTGACCGCCGCTGCGTTTGTGCGGCCTGGGAGGCTAAGACCCTGGGGTCCGCGGGCAGCCTGCCCGCATCGTCGCTGGATCGGGGCCCGCGGGCAGCCTGCCCGCATCGTCGCTGGATCGGGGCCCGCGGGCAGCCTGCCCGCATCGTCGCTGGACTGGGGCCCGCGCAAATTTCGCCGCCTTTTCTGATCGTGTCTAGGTTTTTTGCGACGGCTGTTTTACTCGCAAAACCTACAGGTATTTTTAGTCACCGGAGCGATCATGCAATCTGCCCAGACGATCCGAGAACTCGCCAAAATCGAAGAAGGAATCCCACTCTGGGGCTGCATTCCCGACAGTCCCTCCGCTCGGGCTGGCCTTCGCTATGGAGATATTATCGTGCGAATCGGAGGTCATCGCGTCAAAGATGTCCGCGATTATATAAAGGCAATGAAAGCCCGCCTGGGCACGGAGATCGCCGTTGAGGTGTTGAGAAATGGCGAATGCCACATGGCGGTACTTATCATGGCTGATGACGCCCCCTCGCGAGATTTTGAAGAGACCGCCAAATATATCGCCGAGCAGCGCATGCTTCCCCCCATCGACGACGAGGAGTAGTCCCCGACAGCTAGATCCAAGCAAACTGACCGCCAGGCGTACACATGGCTGTATTCATGGACTCATCTCTCGGCTCGGACGGTTGTGTCGGAGCGCTCCTTGGTCTGGCGGCTCGCTCCTGTGCGGCCTGGCAGGCTAAGCCCCTGGGGCCCGCGGGCAGCCTGCCCGCATCGGTGCGCCCGCTTGTGCGGCCTGGCAGGCCGCGGACCCCAAACGGCTACTTCCGTCGCCGGACCGGGGCCCGCGGGCAGCCTGCCCGCATCG
>SKQC01000131.1 GCA_007119175.1 Myxococcales bacterium
CGCAGAGGGCGTTAGTGTTCAGCCCCGGGGCCCGCGGCCAGCCTGGCCGCCTTGAACCGCAGAGGGCGTATTGGCGCATGATCTCGCCACCCAACTGAGCGCTTACCCGCCGAGAATAGGTGGGATAAAGAAAATGACTCCGAATAAGCGAGCTGCCTAAAAACAATCTGTTACATTTTGCCATGCGAGTCACATTTTGTTACAATCAGCGCGGGGGCTGTTGCATCGGAGTAATAATTTGGTCGTATTGGAGGTTATTTATGACGTCTCGAGCCGAGGAGCTCGCACGGCGTTTGTCGACTGTTCATTCTGAAGATCCCGAGATCATTTTACGAGAACTCGTCGAACACCTGCGCGATACCGTCCGCTGTCAATTTGGACTTTATTTTAAGTGCGTGGAGACCAGGCCCGGAGAATTATATTTTACGAACGCCGTCACCGATGGCGATCGGGAATTACGCGATGCGCTGCTCGCCTATGCCGACAAGCCCGCCGTCGCCACCCCCTGGCTTCCCCCGAATCTCAACCGCGACGAGGTGAATACATTTATTCGCACCAGTTCGCGATATGACGACGATTATCTGCGCAACTTTTCTATCGCCAGCGATGTCTTCGAGCCGCTGGAGGTCGGCGATCAGATTCGGATTTTGCTCTATGACGGGTCGCGCTTTCTGGGGTGGCTGGGATTAATGCGGCGCGGTCGCGGCGAGTATTTTCGTCGCCAGGAACAGCAGCTTTTAAACCAGATCAGCGGTGAGATTAAATCCCTGGTGGCCATGGCGGATGCCCTGGAGTCGAATCTTCTGCGCGACGGACTCTTCGCGGTGCTGACGCCGAGAGGAAAGATCGAACACGCATCGAAGTCTTTTTCGACCTGGCGCACTCCGAGTCGGCTCGACTACCTGGCGAGCCGGGTTCGCGATGCCGATAGCGGCAAGGGACGGCTGAGTATTGAGATTTACGAGGGCGCCGAAATTCGTCTCATTCGCCTCGATTCAACGGGCATGGTCAGATATCTGGCATCGGTACAGCGGGCGCGAGTAATGACCGTGACGCCTGGCTATTGGCTCACCGATCGCCAGCAGGAGATCGCCGATTATGCCGTGGCCGGCGCCACCAGTCCGGAGATCGCCGATATGCTCAATCTGTCGCCACAGACGGTGAAAACCCATATGAAGAATATTTTTCGCCGCCTCGACATCAATAGTCGCGCCGAGTTGGCGACCCTTCTTACGGGCGACTAAGGGAGCGCCTTACCAGCTTCGAGCTCGTCGATCCGTGCCCACCGAGTCGGTTCAAGATCTTATTTGTCGATCTACTAGCCTGCCACATATCGCTGTGTTAGAGTCGAGAAGCCGGAACGGCATTTACATTCGATACCGCAGACGGCGCAACTTCGGCGTCTAATAATAGCTTTGAACGACCTGGACCCAGCTCTTTGACAGGGGGCATCCAAGCCACCTTGTAGGCGGGGCTTATCGGGGTCGCAATGAGTTAGACGCATCGGTGGGAATGACGCACTCGGGTCACGCAGGCAACATCAGTGGCTGATAAATCATATGATTGGCAAAAATTCGGCCGTTACGCTCTTCTCCAGAAGATCGGAACTGGGGGCATGGCCGAGATTTATCGGGCGAAGACCTTCGGGGCGGCCGGGTTTGAAAAAGAATTCGCCATCAAGTTGATCTTGCCCAGCCTGGTCGATGACACGGAGTTTGTCTCCATGTTCATCAACGAGGCGAAGCTGACGGTCAATCTATACCACGCCAATATTGTCCAGGTCTTCGATCTGGGGGAGCTCAATGAGCAATATTATATTGCCATGGAGTATGTCCACGGAAAGGACCTGCTATATGTGCTGGCCCGATGTGCCGAACTCAATATCAAAATCCCGCTCGATATCGCGTTATTCGTGGCCATGGAGATGCTCAAGGGGCTCGATTTTGCCCACCGCGCCAAAACGCCGTATGGCGAAGAGCTCAACATCATCCATCGCGACGTCAGTCCCTCCAATATCATGATCAGCTATGCCGGCGACGTAAAAGTCGGCGATTTCGGAGTGGCAAAGGCGGCGATTCAGCGGACATTGACCGAGAAGGGAACGCTCAAGGGCAAAGTGGGATATATGAGCCCGGAGCAGGTCATGGGCAATGAGATCGACTCTCGCAGCGACCTGTTTTCGGCGTGCATCGTATTATTCGAGGCCTTGAGCATGAATCGCCTCTTCGTCGGCGATTCCGATCTGGACGTGATGCTCAAAGTTCGCGATGCCGACGTTCAAGAGAGCATCAAGCGGGCCGGGCCGATGCCCAGGCAATTGCTCGATATTGTTCGCAGGGGACTGGCCAAGCATCGCGAGGACCGTTTTCAGACCGGAGGTCAATTCTACCAGGCGTTGGTCGATTTCTGCTTTCAACACCGGATCAAGGTCACGGGCAGCGATCTGTCGAATTTTATGCGTCGTCTCTTTGCCGAGGAAATCGAGCGCGAAAAAGAGCAGCGCCGATCGGAGCCGGGAGGCGAGGCCCTGAGCCGGCAGATGGCGGAGGCCGACGAGTCCAAAGCACCGGCGACCGCCCTGGAGACCGCCGATGATCCCGGTCGCTCACAGGAACACCAGCCGGCGTCGCCGCTGGCCATGGAGGAAACGGGCCGGGCTGAGCCAGTGGTTCCCGAAGAGGAATGGAAGGCCGGGATATTGCGCGCCTCCTCAGAGGCATCGGAAACCGAAGAGCAGTCGCAGCCTGTCGATAAAGAGGAGTTGAGTGAAGGGGGAAAACAGTATCGCTATCGCGACGAAAGTGGTCTCGTCTTCGGTCCCATGGGGCCGAAGACGCTGATCAATCTGCTGCAGGTGCGCCGTCCGCGGGCCGACGACAAGGTCTCCGTCGATCAGGGACCGTGGCTGCCGCTGGGCGAAGTACCCGAGATCGACCTGGGCGACAATCTGAATTTGAAGAACCGGCGAGCCGCCCGACAGGTATCGGCGGATGCCGACGCCGCGGATGTCCCGGAGATCGATAAAAGTGAGGCCGCCCTGGGGGCAGTCGAGGATACGGAGCCCGCCGACGACTCCGATCGGGGATTGGCGGCAGTGTTAGACGGCGGCCAGGGAATGAGCCTGGCTGATTCGAGCACTGAATTGGCGCCACCTCCGGAGATGACCGATGATTCGAGCGAGGAGGCGCTGGGAATGGTTCACAGCCCGGTGGCCCGCTCGGCGCCGTCGACGACGACGACGAACGAGGTGGAGGCGGAGCCGGCCACACTTCAGGAGTTGAAAAGTCAATATGCCAGCTATGAAGGCAAATTAGAGGAGATTCCCTTTGCCAAAATTCTCGGCCGGTTGCACCTCGTAGAAGAGACGGGGCGTTTATTCGTTCGCCGCGATGAGATTGAAAAGTCGATCTTTCTTCGCGACGGGGAACCGATCTTTGTGGAGTCGAATAAAAAAGAAGATCTGTTGGGCCAATTTCTTCGCTCCCGGGATTTGATTACCGAAGAGCAGCTACAAAAGGCCCTGGATCGCCTCAGCGAGTGGGGAGGTCGACTGGGAGATGCGCTGGTGTCGGTGGGAGCCGTGGAGGCTCACTCGATCTTTGAATATCTCTCTGCGCAGATGAGCGAGAAAATTCTCGATATCTTCGAGTGGGACCACGGCTATTACGGGTATTACGAAAATCAGGAACCCGATGCCCAGGCCTACTCGTTGGGACTCAATACCTATCAGATTCTGGTCGAGGGATGCCGCGAGAGGGTCAGTATCGAGCGGGTTCGCAAGACGTATCAAAACCGAACCTTCGTCAGCATCTATATCAACGATCCGCCGCCGTTTAATGTCGATGAGCTCGCGCTGCGAGCCCGGGAGCTGCGCGTGCTCAATCAGCTCGAGCCCGGTGATACGCTCGAGGATTTGCTCGACAAATTTGCTCCCGAACAGCAGGAGACGGTCTATCGAGCGCTTTATCTATTTCACCAGTCGGAGATCGTCTCTTTCGAGGTCACCGAAAAGCTCAGCGATCCCGTATTGCCCCGGCTGGAGGGCGAATACGGTTGATCGATTCAATGGCCGCGGCCAGTGATACGGGCGATCCCGCTTTTACCACGGCTTATCCAATCTCGTCCTTCCTTAATGCCGAGTGCTGCCGATAGCGGGAAGTAGACCACAACGAAGGCCCCCAGGATAACAATCGCGTAAGGGATGGGATGAAACACCGGGATGGCCACTCGCAGCCCCCAGGCGGCGGCCGTGGCCACCACGGCGGCACCGGTAATGCGCAAAAGTGAGCCCGTATCGGCGCCCAGTTTTCCGATCCGTTTGGCCAGGTTTCGGCGCAATAAAAACCACTCGATCCAGGCGGCGATCCCGGAGCCCATGGCCAGTCCCACGGCGCCGAAAAATACGGGTTGAGGAGCGTCGGTGATCGCCAGATCGGCGAAGAGGCCGGGGCCGACGCTCCAGCCGAAGAGTGCGACTTCTTCAAATTGTACCATCAGGAAAAATCCGACTCCGGCAGCGATGGCGACGCGAAGAGCGGCCATTTTGGCCGGTGTTTTGGTGTCGCGCAGCGCAAAATACGTCGAATTATACAGCCGGGTCGCCGTGGTCGCCGTAAGGGCAATGCCGTAGGCGGCCAGGGTGGCGGCCACCAGGATCGTCTGGGGCCGTCCGAATTCGCCGCGCTCGTACAGGGCGCCGACGATGACGTCGCCGAGGGCCAGAAAACCAAATAGGGAGGGGATGACATAAAATGACATATGTCGAAGGGCCTCGTTGGCCCGCTGGCGGAGTACCTGATTGCCCTGTTTTCGCTGTCGCGACAGCTCCGGCAATTCGGCGGCGGCCACGCTCATTCCGAATAATCCGACCGGGAGCATATAGATCGTCTGAGCGTAGGCGATGGCCGCCACACCGCCGACGGCAAGCAGGCTGGCCAGGATCATATCGAGATAGCCGCTGATCTGGACGACTCCGCGGCCCAATATGGCGGGAATGGCGTTGCGAATCACCTCGGCGCGCTCTTTCATGCCCCGGGCGAATCGAAAGATCAGATTTTTCTCGAGGCGAAATACCCAGGGAAGCTGGATGGCAAATTGAATCACCCCGCCTAAAAAGGCTCCCCAGCCCACGGCGATGACCAGCGCGTCCTGCTCAAAACGAGCTCCGAAGATGAGCATGGCGGCGATGATGGCGCCGTTCCACAACACGGGGGCCACATAGGATAAAAAGAATTTTCGGTGGCTATTTAAGATTCCCAGCGTCCACGCATAAAGGACGAGAAAGCCGGTCATGGGAAAGAGAATGCGCACCAGGGTGATCGTCACCTCGCGGCGTTCGCCGCTAAACCCCGGGGTAAATACGCTCACCAGCAATGGGGCCAGCAGGATGCCGATTAATACCAGGCCGGCGGCGATGACGAATAAGAGCGAAAAGATCGCCCCGGCAAGGCGGCCGGCGTCTTCTTTTCGGCCCTCCTCCAAAAGCTCGGAGTATACGGGGATAAACGACGCCGACAGCGTTCCCTCGCCGAGCAGGTTTTGCAGGGCGTTGGGCATTCGCAGAGCGGCCCGAAAGGCGTCGGCGAACATCGAGGTGCCGAAAAAATGGGAGAAGACTCCCTCGCGGATCAGACCGGAGATCCTGGACAACAGGATACCGGCGGCCACAAAAGCCGACGCCCGGGGCTTTGAGGAGTCCTGTTCGGACTCTTCGCCGGAATCTATATCGGGTTCAGCATCGCTCATAAATATGACGTCGAGAGTGGAAAGAGACGACCATCGTGGTCACATTAGCCCCGGTGGAGCGTGAGACGAAGAAAATTTGTCCATCGCCATCGATGCTACACCTTGTATTTGCCCCGATGATGACCGAAATTCGGAAAAACTGTGCCATCAATGCGGCGAGGATAAAATGGAACTCGTGATCAACGGCGAAACACAGCATTTTGAGGATCAGCAGGCGGCCACCGTGGCGTCATTGATGAGATCTCTGGAGCTCGACGATGCCCGGGGCACCGCCGTCGCCCATAATGACGCGGTCGTCCCTCGCGGCCGATGGGAAAATACGGAGCTTCGCCCGGGGGACCGAATCGAGATCATTCGCGCCACCCAGGGCGGGTGAGCGGCCACCACTGATAAGAAGGAAGCCATGGATGAGTCACTGAAGATCGGACCCTACGAATTTTCCAGTCGCCTGCTGGTGGGCACGGCGCAATATCCGAATTACCAGGTGATGATGGAGGCCCTGGAGGCGAGCGGCGCAGAGCTTGTGACGGTGGCCCTTCGCCGAGTCGATATCGAGGCGTCCGTCGACTCCGGTGTCTTAGAGCTGGTCATGGAAAATTTTACGCTGCTGCCGAATACGGCTGGCTGCTATACCGCAAAGGACGCGGTGTTGACGGCCCATCTGGCCCGAGAAGCGCTGGAGACGGATCTTATAAAATTAGAGGTCATCGCCGACGACGAGACGCTTCTGCCCGATGGCGAGGAGTTATTGGAGGCGGCGCGCACGCTGGTGGACGATGGATTCGTGGTCATGGCCTATACCAACGACGATCCCGTTCTGTGTCGAAAGCTCCAGGAGGTGGGGTGTGCGGCGGTCATGCCGCTGGGCTCACCGATCGGCAGCGGAATGGGCATTCGAAACCCCTATAATTTTCGGATCATTCGCGATGAGCTGGAGGTGCCGATGTTGCTGGACGCCGGGGTGGGCACGGCGTCGGATGCCACATTGGCCATGGAATTGGGTTGCGACGGGGTATTATTAAACTCGGCCATCGCCGGGGCCCGCGATCCGGTGGCCATGGCCGGCGCCTTTCGCCGGGCCGTCGAGGCCGGTCGGATGGCCCGTAAAGGAGGGCGAATTCCGAAGCGACTATATGCGCGCCACTCGTCGCCGCTTCAAGGAGTCGTCACCCATGGCTCGGAGTAGACGACAGCTCTCCCCGCTATATTTTATCGCCGATGTGGATACCGCCCGGCGCCTGGAGGTCGACCTCGTCGACGCGGTTCGCGAATTCGTGCGCGCCGGCGGTCGAATGGTCTCCCTTCGCTGTAGCGGTGGCGATGATCGCTATCTGGTAGACGCCGGCATTGAGCTCGCAGGACTGCTGACGTCTGTGCGAGGACATTTTCTCGTCCACCGCCGCGTCGATATCGCCATTCTCAGCGGTGCTGACGGCGTCCACCTGCCGTCGAAAGGGCTGAGCCCATCGGAGGTGCGAAATCTGGTGGGCGGCTCCGTCGTATTGGGCCGCTCCTGTCACGATCGAGACGAGATCGCGCGCTGCAGCGGTGGCCGCTGCACTTTTGCCACCCTCGGTCCCTGTTTTGAAAGTGTCTCTAAGCCGGGATACGGCCCGGGAATCTCGCTCGACGAATTTGCCGAAATTAGCGCAGATGCCGAGGTCGACGTCTATGCGCTGGGAGGAGTGCTCCCGGAAAACCTCTTTGAGGTCATCGACGCCGGCGCCGCCGGCGTCGCCGTGGTCGGTGGGATACTGGGCGCCGATTCTCCCTTCGACGCCACACGAGCCTATATCGATGCTCTCAGCGCTGCCTGATCGAGAGCAATCAAGTCGCCTGGCTTCGCCGGTCCATGGCCTGCCGAATGCTGACCCAGGCGACGTAGAAAAATCCGAATTGAAAGAGCATCAAAAAGGGCAGGCTGGCCAGCGATTGTCCGGGATTGATGAGTACGGAGATCACGGCGACGCTAAACCACAGACCGAAGCTAAACTCGACAAGGGGCGCAAGGCGCCCGCGCTGAAAATAAAGCTTCGAGGTCCAATCCTGCTGGCTCGTCGTCTCCTCGCCACTGTGGTCGATGGCGTGTTTCGGGGTGCGCACGAAGGGGGTGTGGTGGCCAATCAGAGCTTCCACGACCCCACGGGCATTATTGAGAGACAGGCCGATGCCCAGGCCGAGGACGGCCGGCAGAAGCCGCAGGGTCTGTAGTCTGGATCGGCCCATCTCGCGCTGGGAGACCCAATAAAAATAACAGATGGAGACGGTGGCCCCGAAAAAGACGGGAAGGTCCAGCAATAGGACCTCGTACCAGCCCTGTTGGACGCGGACCATGGTCGCCAGGGGCATCAAAAAGGCGAGCATCACCATCAGCAGATAGGCCATATGGCCCGTGAGGTGATAAAATGCCTCCAATTTGATCTTAAAGGAAAAATCGCTGCGAAATAGAGTCGGTAAGATCTTGCGCGCTGTCTGCACGGCGCCCTTTGCCCAGCGGTGCTGTTGACTCTTAAGGGCGTTCATCTCCACCGGTAATTCACTGGGGACGGTGACATCGCGCAGATACCGGAATTTCCAGCCCTTCAGTTGTGCTCGATATGAAAGGTCGAGATCTTCGGTCAACGTCTGGTGTTCCCAGCCACCGGCGCTGTCGATGGCCTGGCGCCGCCAGATACCGGCGGTGCCGTTGAAATTAAAAAAGCGCCCGGAGCGGTTTCGCGCCGTGTGCTCGAGGACGAAGTGGCCGTCAAGCAGGATAGACTGAGCGCGGGTGAGCAGACTGAAATCGCGGTTGACGTACTCCCAGCGGGCCTGAACCATGCCGATGCGGCGGTCCGAGAAGTGATGGACCGTACGGCGCAAAAAATCGGCGTCGGGGATAAAGTCGGCGTCGAAGATGGCGATGAACTCGCCGCTGGCCCGGCGCAGTCCGTTGGCCAGCGCCCCTGCTTTATAGCCCTGGCGGTCAGTGCGGGTGATCAATTCGATGTCGATGCCGCGCTGGCGCCAGAATTCGACACGACGCGCGGCCCGTTCGGTGGTATCGTCCGTGGAATCGTCGAGGACCTGAATCTGGAGGCGATCGGCGGGATAATCCAGTCCGCACGCGGCGTCGATGACACGCTCGACAACATAGCGCTCGTTGTACAGCGGAAGCTGAACGGTGATCGCCGGCAGCTCGTCGTCGCTAAACCTGCGTCGCGGCTCGGGATCGCCGTCCGTGCAGTGGCGTCGATATAGCCGGACGATGGCGTAGCGGTGAAAGCCGTAAATCGACAGCAGAAAGAGCACGGCGAAATAGCCGAATACCACTGCCAGTTTCCAGACTTCGTATTCCTCGAGTAGGGTCATGACTTCGGCGGTTGATCGATAGGGGCTCGGTCCATCAAGATTCGGGCGGGCGGCAACGAAATGATCTATAGCCGCTGCGCCGGTCCGAGGGCTTATCATTCCGTGTACCAGATCGGGTTCGTTCGTATCCAGTAGAGTCGTCGATGACTGAACAGAATTCACAAGACAATCCGGGGACACTCCAGACTAAGACGTCGCAAGATGGGCATTGGTTTCGATATGTCCTGGAGACGATGCGGCCCCACCAGTGGGTTAAAAATTTATTCGTGCTCGCCCCTTTATTTTTCTCACAGGCATTTTGGCATACCGAACCACTGGCGCGGGGAGTGGCGGCGGCGGTGTTATTTTCGCTGATGGCGGGCACGGTCTATCTGATCAACGACATCGCCGATCGGGAGCGCGACCGGCAGCATCCGACAAAGCGCCACCGGCCGATTGCCTCCGGAAAATTGTCGGTGCGACGGGCGAAATTGGCCGCCTGGGTGGCGGGGTTCGCCGCCGCCGTCGGATCCATCGCGCTCAGTCCCTATTTTGCAGCCGTGGTGTTGACTTATCTGGTGATGAACCTGGCCTATTCGAAGGTGCTCAAAAGCTATGCCTTCGTCGATATCGGTATTATCGCCGCCGGATTCGTATTGCGTGTCGTCGCCGGAGCGCTGGCGGCCGGGGTGTTTTTGTCGGAATGGCTTTTGGTCTGCACCTTTTTGCTGGCCTGTTTTCTGGCCCTTGGAAAGCGACGCCACGAGGTGGCGACCAGCGAGGAGTGCCAGATGAAAAAGACCCGCAAGGGGTGGGAGAATTACCGGGCCGAACAACTCGATGTGGGGCTGTTTTTCGTCGGCGGTCTGACCGTGGCCGGATATACGATATACGCGCTGACGGCGTCGCTGCCCGATCAGCCGTTGCGCACCCGCTATACGCCGTTTTCCAGCCCCTTATTGCCGGTGACGATTCCCCTGGTGATGTTCGGTCTGGCCCGGTTTTTCCAGCTCAGCCGTCTTAAGACGCCCCAGAGCCCCACGGAGCGGATGCTCCGCGACTGGTGGGTGCTGGCGATTGGCGTGGTCTGGGTCGGCGCCCTGCTGGCGCTGGGCATTGAATAAAAAAACCGGAGCCACAAGGGGCTCCGGTTTCTTTTTTCAGATCTCAGCAGGTCTAAAAGACGGTGCTATGATCCGAGTTGTCGCCGCGACTCATTCGTTAACAAGGTCTTTGAGGTGCGGAGACGGCTTGAATCCAACGGAGTACGACGAGGGGATGCGAATCTTTTCGCCGGTCCGCGGGTTGCGGCCGTCGCGGGCTTTGCGGAATTTCACCTTGAAGGTCCCGAAGTTGGGATAGGAGAACCGCTCTTCTTCTTTGATGGAACCGGAGACGGTCTCAAAGAGGATATCGATAAGTGCGCGGGTATCTTTCTTCGTCAGGTCGATATCCTGGTCTGCGGCGGCGGCGTTTACGGCGTCAATCAACTCAGATTTTGTCATGGTGATCCTCTCAGGGAAAAAATGAGACAAGGTGAACGAAAAAAACAGCAGTTCGATCGCAGTCTCTGAGACGATCCCCCGCATGCCGACACAGGGAACTCGAGGTCTCAGGCAATGAACTTCATCGTGCGGAACGGGGCGAGCATAAAAACGCCCCGATCCGCTGTCAACCCTTATTTAAGCGGTTTTCAGCAATTTTCAAGGGTCAATCTGGACTGTTATAGCTCGGATTTCTCAGGTGGCGACTAAGGCGGGGAGTCCGATGGATAAAAAGGCCTATAATTTAGCGGGCTTACGGCTTAATAGTGGGGTTTTGCCAGGAGGTCAACGAGAGATGCCGAGAATCTGGCGGGCCTGTTCTGAGGTAGCCAGATTGCGGCCCACGTTGGTTGCGCGGCGGGCAACTTCTTCGACGAGCTCGTAGGAACCGCGGGCGAGAACCCCTTTTTTGAGGTAAATATTGTCCTCGAGTCCCACGCGGACGTGGCCGCCCATCTCGATGGCTGCCGAGGCCAGGGGCAATTCGTGGCGACCCATTCCAGCCACCGACCAGGTGCTTCCGTCGGGGATGGAGTCCACCAAAAATTGCAGATTTCGCCGCGACGCTCCCATCCCTCCGGCGACGCCTAGGACGAAGTCGAAATGCAGAGGTTCGGTGAGCAGGCCCTCGTCTAAAAGTCGAAGGGCGGTGTCGATCATGCCAGTATCGAAGATCTCGATCTCCGGAGTAATATCGAGTGTCCGAAGCCGGTCGGCGATGGTGCGGATTGTGGAAAGGGAGTTCAAAAAGACATTATCACCGAAATTGACGCTGCCCGTGGTGAGAGTGGCCATATCGGGCTGAAGATCGAGGGCCTCGATGCGCTCTTCGACATCCATACCGACGGCGCCGCCGGTGGAAAACTGGACTAAAACGCCGCAGCGCCGGCGAATTTCGCTGAGAATCTTTTGGAATGTCTCGCGATCCTGAGTCGGTGCTCCGTCATCGTGGCGGCCGTGAACGTGCACCATGGCCGCGCCGGCCTCAAAGCAGCGCTGACACTCCTGGGCAATCTCTTGCGGCGTATACGGCACATGCGGGGTGTGCTCGCGCATCGTCTCCGCCCCGACGACGGCGGCAGTAATAATCAGGGGACTACTCATTTTCGCTGTAACTCTTTGGGGACGACACAGGTGCCGGTGGCGCGGCAGACCAATACGGGTTCGTCGAGCACCTCAGCCTGCGACGGGTGGTCCGGGTCGTCGCTCAATTCGATGACCCGGTGGGCCTCAAAGGACATCTTTCGGCTCGTATTGCCCACGGAAGTGATCCGACCGGTGGCTTCGATAAAATCACCGGCCCTTACGGGAGCGAGAAATTCAACGGCATCGTAGGCGCGAAATAATCCCTCGTCGCCGTCGTGGCGGATCAACAACTCGGTGGCCACGTCGCCGAATAGCTTGAGCACGAAGGCGCCGTCGACGAGATTGCCGGCATAATGGGCCTGTTCCATGCCGATACGCTGGCGGATAAGTACGTCGTCATTCATGAGGGGATCCAACACGTAAAAACGGATGAAAAACGCCCGTCGTCCACCATCAGCAAATTCTCGATGGTGGACGACGGGCGAAGAGGCTCTCGGCTTGTATCGTTTAAAAGCCGGAAGCCGACGGAAGCGAGTGGGTACCTTGAAGGTCGTCCTGGACCTCTACGGTGGGATTGGCGTCCCAGAAAATATTTCCGACGTACCAGAAGTTGTCGGTCTGCTCGAGACGACGGTCCCACTGATCGTAGAGACCGGTTCCGAAATAGATACGCACCGTGGCGTCGGCGGCTCCCCAGCCGTTGTCGTTGAAGTAGTGAACGCCGACCCGGTAGCGACCGCCCATGCCGGGATCGGAATGGTTGATATTCTCCGGGTTGACGCCGAGGAGATCATCGATATCGAGTCGCGCTACTCCGTAATTACCCCAGTCCTGATGGGTGCGCTGCCAGTAGATGGAATCGCTGGCGCCCCATTCGTCGATACCCTGCGTGTTGACGTAGTGGATATCGAGATCGGTGCCGACTCCGGTGGCCTCGTTGGGACCGCCGTAGGTGGCGTCGACTTCGGGGGCCGACCACACAAGTTGGATATGGATATCTTCGTCGGGCGTGGCGTCGACCTCGACGATGGCAGGTTCGCAGTTGCGAAGGCCGGTCTCGTCGTAGACGACCAGTTCCACCTGGAAGTGACCGACGATGTCGACCTCGAATTGGGTGTCGGCATCGAAGGGGGAGACCACATCGGCCATTGAGCCGTCGGGCATGGTGATGATGGACCACTCGTAGTCGAGACTGGTGCCATCGGGGTCGTGGGAGTCGCTGCCGTGCAGATAGATATCGTCCTGGTTGGTGGCGAAGACCGGGTTTTGTCCGCCGCCGGCGACACCGACGCTGCCGCTGGCCTCGGCGATCGGGCATTGGGCGTCGACGCCGTTGCCGGTGATCGGGATATAGCGCTCGGGATTCATGGAGTCGTCGCTTTCGATGAGTAATTCACCGACGTTTTCAACCTCGTCGGTCGGGCTGTAGCCGACGACGGTGGTGGTCACATCGCCGGGGCTCAGCACGTGCGGTGAGTCGGGCAGCGAGCCAGGCTCGCTTCCCGGCTGCAGTGAGAAGACGCCACCGTCGTCATCGGAGATAGAGATTCCGGACAATTCGAGATCGGCTTCCGGCGAGCAATTTCGCAGGGTCACCGTCATATAGGTGGTGTTGTCGATGGCGGCGGGACCAAATTCGATGCCGTCGCCGTCGGAGACCTCAAGGCAGGCGTCGCCGCTGTTGCCGGAGAGGTTGACGGTGTGGTCGCCGTCGTTGGTCTGGATGAGCACTTCGCCGTGCTTGGGTTGTTCGTCTTCCGGCGAGAAGACAACGCGCATATGAATCGGGTCACCGTCGGGCTCCAACGTATTGGTCGGCGGGCTGGCGCTGTCGTTGGCGCGATCGGGAAATCCGTCGCTGGACCCGTCGACCTCGAAGAAGGCGATGTCAAAGTCATCGCCTCCGGAGCTGACGAAGATGTCGTCAACAGTCAGGGTTCCGCCGCCGATATTGTAGATTCGGGCCACCCGCCACTCCTCGGAGCCGGCCGGGGTCTGGGGAAAGTCGACATGCGAGGGGTCGACAAAGATCTCGGCACCGAAATCAGCGGTCTGAATATCGATGGACTCGCTGCCACTGCTGGTATTGGCCGACATATTGATGGTGCCGCTGTAGTCGAGCTCCTCGGTGGGGGTGTATTCGACGGAGAAGATCTCGCTGTCGTCGGAGCCGATAATGACTTCGTCGGGCCAGTCGTCGCCGAGCGACAGAGCGTCGCCGACATGATTATTGAGCTCGATATTGCGCAGATGAAGATCGCCGGAGCCGGTATTTTCGATCATCACCGTCTGGATCGAGGTATCGCCGATATTGACCACCGAAAAATCGATGGGATCCGGTGTGGCATTGAAGACCGGTTGCTCATCCTGGGTGATGCCGTCGCCGCAGGCGAGAAAGGTGGAGGCGGCGAACAATGAAGCCAACGCCAAAAACAGTAAATTTTTGCCACTTGAGATGTGGGAAGTCCTGAAGCTTCTCATCATCGGTTTTCCTTCTCTTTGAGGTCAGGCAATTCGCAGTGCCCAGAATCATTGGAGTTGCTGCAGTTGCCCCGGCGTTAGATTCCCCGAGGAAAGCGTGCAGGCATCCGAAAACAGTCTGCAAAGTATAGAGATCGGCAAAGTGAGAGTCAATTCAGTCTGCGATGTGGGATCGGAGGCGATCAAAGAGCAGCTAAAACAACCAAAAAAGGCCGACCGAATCGCTTCGGTCAGCCCTCTTGGAATATTGCTTCTAACGTCGAATGACCCGGTCAATTAGCCGGGAATCCGGAGCTTTCGGTGAGTTCGTCGTAGACCTGCAACTGGTCGACTGCCGGGGTGTTGGGCGGGATCACACCGATATCGGCGATACGCCAGAAGTCGCCGTTGCTGGCGCCGCCGTTATGCAGTCGTTCCTCGAGATCGAGGACGACCTGATCATGGAAGAAGATTCGCACCCGGGCGTCGGTGGCCGGCCAGCCGGCGTCGCCGAAGTAGTATACGCCCACGGAGTAATCGTAATTGGGATCGGGATTGTCGTGGTTGATATTCTCCGGTTCCTCGCCGTAGAGGTCATCGATATCGAGGCTGACGTCGCTGCCGTCGTCCCAGTCGGGATCGGAGTTGGCCCAGTAGACGCCGTAAGGCGCTTCGCTCCAGGTGCCCAGCGGGTGCAGGTAATGGAGGTCGAGATCGGTGCCCGTGCCGTCCGGGGCGGCGGGAACGTCCCAGGTCAATTCGACGTGAATCGACGACTCCGGCTCGATCCAGATATTGATGATCGACGGATCGCAGGAGGCGATGCCGGCGGCGTCGTACACGGTGAGCTCCACGGTGAATGGGCCGGCGATATCGACGCGCAGCTCGGGATTGACCGATTCCGGGTTGTCCAGGGAGGCCGTGGAGTTCTGAGGGTGATCGATGAGCGTCCATTCATAGGTGACATCCGTGCCGTCGGGATCGTAGGAGCCGCTGCCGTCGAATTCGATATCGTCGAGGGGAACCCCGAAGACGTCGGTGCCCCACACGTTGGTGCCGGCGATCTGTGCTTCGGCCTCGGCAATGGGGCATTCCAGGTCGGCGCCCTCACCGGTGATATCGGCCAGAAGCGGCGACGCCTCGTCGGTGCTGCTGGCACTCAGGACTGCCTCGTCTTGTTGTTCGGCCAGCGGGGAATAGGTCATCAAAAAGCTGGTCGTCTCACCGGGATCGAGGATCATCGATCCCCCCTCGGCCAGGTCGCCGGGCAGCGAGTCTTCGTCGATGCCAAAGCGGATATCGCCGCCTTCCTCAAAATTTTCGTCGTCGTCGAGATGGCCCAGGGTCAGGTTGGTGATCACCGTCTCTGATAGGGCGCTGCAATTTCGCAGGGTCACCGTCTGCTGGGTGGTATTGTCAATGGCGGCCAATCCGAATTCCACGCTGCCACCGACCAATTCGAGGCAGGCGGCATCGCTGTTGGCAGCCACGGCGATACGCCGGGTGGGCACGTTGGAGCGCACGATGATT
This sequence comes from Myxococcales bacterium, assembly GCA_007119175.1. GTDB lineage: Bacteria > Myxococcota_A > Bradymonadia > Bradymonadales > Bradymonadaceae > SLJM01. The sequence continues at coordinate 15,696 of SKQC01000131.1, forward strand.
TCCGTGCGGCGGAAATCATCGTTGGGCGCCGTAAAGTGAACGCGAATCCAGGCCGACTCTCCGGGGGCTAAAACGGAGGGAGGAGAATCCATGTCGGATTCGGTTCCCGCCGGCTGCGAGGGATCTTCGTCGTCTTCGACGGGAAAGGCCAGATCGAAGTCGTTCTCGTCGTGCCCGCCGAGGACGATATCTTCGATTTCGAGATCGGCAGTGCCGATATTCTCGAGTTCCGTAAGCCGCCACTCTGAGCTGCCCGCCGGGGTTCGATCAAAGACGACCGTATCGTCGGCCAATAACTCCGGGGCCGGGGTGGTGGCCCGGACTTCGATGGTCTCCGTGGGCAGATCGGAGATGCTCGTATTAAAGCTGATCTCCGCGCCGTAGGGCTCGGGGGCTTCCGGGGTATATTCGATTTCCAACGTATAGCTTTCGTCTTCCTCCAGCTCGAGCGCCCCATCCCAGGGGTTGAGAATCTCGAAGACCTCGTGATTTGAATCGCCACTGGAAGCTTCGTTCAACTCCAAATTGGTCAGGCGAATCGTGGACTCATCGTTGTTGATGAGTTCCGCGGTGCGGGTGGTGGTCTCGCCGATAACGACGTTACCGAAGTCGACGGAGGAGGGCTGAACGAGCAGATCGGCTTCATCTCCGGTGA
>SKQC01000035.1 GCA_007119175.1 Myxococcales bacterium
CATCGCCGATGCGATGACGGCCCGGCGCTTCTTGGCCTCGAATCTGCTGTTGTTGGCCCTGGCGATCGCCTTTTTCGCAGTGGTTCAAAATCTATGGATGCTGGCGGCGGCGTTTTTTTTGTTTCGCCTGTTGGGCCAGGGGGCGATCGGATTGGGGACTCTGACGGCAACGGTGGTGTGGTTTCGCCGCTACCGCGGTCGAGCTCTTGGGGTCGGGCAATTGGGATATGCCTTCGGGGAGTTGATCTTTCCAGCAACCATCGTCGCATTGATCGCTGTCGTGGGCTGGCGCCAGTCGCTCTGGGTTATCGCCGCGGTCTACATCGTGGTCTTCGTACCGCTGTATTTGTGGCTGCTGCGAGAGCGCCGCAATGACGAGCCCCTCGATGGCGAAGCAAGGCCACTGCCTGAAGCCATCGATTCCTCAAGGGAAGAAGACCGGTTTGGCCAATCCTCTTTCGAAGTCAATGAGGCGCTCAAGACCCCGGTTTTCTGGGGAATGTTGGCCTGTGTGGCCGTCCTGCCGATGGTGATCACGGCGGTGATCTTCCACCAGGTGGCTCTTTTTGAAGCCGTGGGCTGGGGAGCCGACCACGTGCCGATTTCCTTTGTGTTCTTCGCCATCACCAGCGTGAGCACCACCTATGTGTCGAGCATCCTCCTTGAGCGTATCCCCTGCAGATTCGGCGTGACCGCCGGAATGCTCGCCGCCGTACTGGCCATGGTCGTGGCCTACTGGGCGGGCCCTCCACTTGTGGGGAGCCTGATGTACGGAACGGTGCTCGGCGCATCGGCTGGGATCATCACGGCGGCCAATGCCCTGGTGTGGCCGGAGTATTTTGGCGTCGGCTCCATCGGCGCCATCAAGGGGGTGGTCAACGCTGTCCGAAACGGTTCCACGGCGCTCGGTCCGCCGCTTGTGGCCTGGCTTATCGGACCGGAGATCGATTTCACGAACGCCTTCTGGTTGCTCGGCGCCCTGAGTCTGGCAGCCGCGGTGGCAGCGGTGTGGATGACGCCACCGGAAGACAACAGTTAACGGGCCAAAAAAGTCCCTATGGCCGCCTCGTGCACCGTTCGATGGCAGAGTCGAAGCGCTCCCTTCTCGTTTAGCCCAAGACAATTTCTACGCCGTGAGCACAAGAGCATGATCGCGGCCCGATGGGCATGTTCAATATCCACAGTCCGATCGTCTTGGCTGTGAATTACAAGGGTTGGAACTCCAATCGACGTCAACTCATTCTCGTCGATTTCTTGATGGAGATCATTCATAAGCCCCCGCTTCGATCGCTGGTTTTTCAACAGTTCGTGGCCATTCCAGTTCACCTATCACTCTGAAGGCACTTCGCGTAATATTGACAGCCTCGTTGTACTGAGGAGACGATCTGGATGTTTCGCCTTCGACCGATCGATCGATTCAAATTTTTCGTAGAACGTCAATTCGTTAAAGGCGCTCACTATCAACTGCTGGCCATGGCGCTGGTGCTGGTGACCATCTCTGTCGTCGCCGGGGCATTGGTCCTCGGTACCGATGCCGAGGAGTCCTATGGTGAGGCAATCTGGTGGGCCTTTTTGCGGCTCAGCGACCCCGGCTATTTAGGGGAAGACGAGGGGTTTCGCAGAAGATTGGTGTCCACGATTCTCACGATGAGTGGCTATGTCATAGTCTTGGGCACGGTGGTGGCCATCCTGACCCGATGGCTGATCACTTTTATGCGTCAGCTCGAACGAGGTCTGACCCCGGTGGTCATGCGGGACCATTTCGTCATCGTCGGCTGGACCAACCGCACAGTGCCCATCATTGCCGAACTTCTGGCGCAAACGGGCCACCGAGATCGCCTGGGTTGCTTCTGGCGAAAAAAGACCCGGCTGGCGGTTCTCGCCGAAGATGTCACTCCCGAATTGTCCCATGAATTGCGATTGGAACCGAGCCTTCGTGGCCGACGTCGCGATATCGTCCTTCGCTCCGGAACTGCCCTGAATATTCAGGCTTTGCAACGTGTGGCCTCGCTCAATGCGGCGGCGCTCATTTTGCCCACTCAGGTATTCGACATACAGGAGTCGATCACCTCCGACATTCAGACCGTCAAGACCCTCTTGTCGCTGGACGGGTTGGCCGAGCAGTTTGAGGACACACTTCCACTGGTAGTGGCCGAAGTTCAGGATGTACGAAAAGTTCCCGTCGCCCGGCGGGCTTATCGCGGTCCCCTGGAGGTGGTCGCCGGAGATACGGTGATCAGTCGCCTCATTGCCCATTCGCTGCGTCAGCCGGGCTTGACCCGGGTATATCACGAGCTATTGACCTCTTCATCGGTGGGCCCCCTTCAAATCCGTTCCAACCAGGAGATGATCGGACTTACCATCGGCGAGGTCGAACACGCCTTAGAAGATGAAATTCTCTTGGGAGTGGTGAGGCCGGAAGCAGATCGTTTCGTTCCCCACCTCGTCCCGTCGCCAGACTTTCGAATCGCCGGGGAAGATCGATTGGTATTGATCGCTACCCGCAAATCAGGGGCTAATAATGAAGAGCGGCTGACACCGCCGAAACGAGCTGCTCAACGCCTGCCAGATCGGGAGTTGAGGAATATTCTGGTCTTGGGATGGAGTGAAAAATTGCTCCCCCTGCTCAACGAACTCAAAAAGCACGGATCTGATGACGGGCAGATCACGGTCGTCTCCACCGTGCCCGTCGCGGAGAGACAGAGGCGAATAGTCGACTATGGACTTGACCCAGAGGATCGACTCTGCCGACACATCGAAGCTGATTTTACGATTCGCCGCCAGCTTCGCGCGATTACTCCCGGTGATTATGACGATATTATCTTCCTCAGCAGCGATCGCCTCGATAGCGGTGGTGAAGCCGACGCCCGTACCATCGTAGGCTATCTGTCACTTCAGGAAACTCTAGGCGGCGTCGAAGCGATGCCGCAAATCCTCATTGAACTCGCCGACGCCCGAAATAAGGAACTCCTCGGCGACCGTCCCGGTGAGGTCATCGTCAGCTCCCTATTATTGAGCAATCTTTTGGCCCAGATCGCAGTCCATCGTGAACTCAAGGATGTACTGGACGACCTATTCGCCGTCGAAGGCGCCATGATCGACTTTCGTCCCGCGCACAGCTTTGGCCTGGAGCGAGGAGAATATACGTTTCGTCAACTTTCAGAACGGGTTCGCGAACAAAATGAGATACTGCTCGGCTTTCCAGGGTATCTCAATCCACCGGGTCACCAATCGCTATCGGTCGACCCTGCGGATAAGCTCATCGTCATGAGCAACTAGCTTGATCCGTTCTCGAGGTAGGGGTCTGTTGTGGCCTCGAACTGTCACTTATCCGCATATTTCATAAAAATACCGACTAAAAATACCGAAAAATACCGACCGAGAGATGATCATCAGCCCAGAATTACTACCTGATGTACGTCTGTCGGTCGGTTTTTTGGTCGGGTCGGTTTTTTGGTCGGGTCGGTTTTTTGGTCGGTCGGTTTTTTGCGGTCGGTTTTTTGCGTCCCCGTGGGAGGGGAGGAGGCCGGTGAACCTTAAGAATCACAAGAAGAGTCCGCTTCCCTCCGCGAGGGGAGCTGGCGAGGGAGCAAAGCGACCTCGACTGTGGGGTGGATCGAAAGCCCCGATGGTCGAGACGACTCGCCGAAAATACCTACCGCCGGTCAGGCGCCTCACATAGAAAGGTGTGGGATAGGCCGGGGGGAGATGCAGGCGGTTTTTATGTGTTTGTGCACCGATTTATTTCACAATCGCACAATTATAATGCCAGCCAGAGGCGATCGACTCGAAGGTTCCCGACGGTGGTGAAGCCTGACCCTCGTCGTCTTTTCCCCAGCACTCGATGCTTCCGTCGGTGCGAAGCCCGCAACTGTGATCTCGGCCGGTAGTTATGGTCTCGAATGTGCCCGACGGCGGCGTTACTTCCCCATAGGAGTCGACCCCCCAACACTCGACCTCACCACCGGTGCGCACACCACAGCTATGATCGTTGCCGGCGCTGACCATCTCGAAGGTTCCCGACGGCGGTGTCGCCTGATCCCATCCGTCTTCGCCCCAGCATTCGACGTTCCCATCGTCTCGAACGCCACAGCCGTGATCATGTCCGGCGCTGATCGACTTGAAGGTCCCCGAAGGTGGCGAGGCCCGACCGTCCGAAAATTCACTATGATCTCCCCAGCACTCGATGCTTCCGTCTGTGAGCAGCCCGCAACTATAACGATTTCCGTGACCGACATGCTCAAATGCTACAGACGGCCCCTCTCCTCGGTCCTCTACAGCAGACCCCCAGCACTTGAGACTACCATCGGCGTGAATGCCGCAACTATAGCCGCCCCCGGCGGCAACGGACTCGAAGGGGCCCGTTAGTGACGAATCCGGTTGGCGTCTATCCCGGCCCCAGCAGTCAATGCTTCCATCCGATCTCAAACCACAACCGTAGCGATGATTGGCGATACTCACCATCTCAAAGGTCCCCGATAGTGGTGTCGACTGACCCTGTGAACCCTGGCCCCAACAAAGCACACTCCCCGGGCTGCCGTCTGATTCGGCAGAGTCACCGGACTGGTCGGACTCACCGGCGGACTGACCTGATTCGTCAGACTCAGCTGATTGGTCGGACCTATCGCATCCAAAGGACAGGAGTAAAAATAGGCTCGCCACCGTAACGGCGAAACTCATCCACAGGCGATTAGTGCGAAAATATTGTGACATAATAACTTCCGTTGATTCGTCGTGTGAGAAATCCCAAGTTGTCCCGCCGGCGCTCGCCCAACCCGGTATTATTTAATGTGTCGTCTGCTGCGGCTCATCAACGCCCAGATCCTTGTTATGCCGGAAGCCGGTGCGATTGCGGCCTCTCGACTCTGATTTTACCTCGTGACGACGTCTGATGAATAATGCTGGCTATCACTGTCTTTCAACGCTGTCAAAGTTGGGGATAGG
>SKQC01000474.1 GCA_007119175.1 Myxococcales bacterium
CTACTCAACTACCCGATAAATAGCGGGATGGTATTTATCGATATGGATAATATCCCGGGGACCGGGGACCATTTTGCCCAGGCGCTGTTGGACCTCAATCAGGCCGTACGGGTAATTCGCGGCGATGAATTGGGCGACGCCGTACTCTCGGAGACCGGATTGTGGTTGGGCGATGAGATCTTATATATGGGCATGAGCCTCGGCGGTATTTTGGGGGCCAGCTTGACAGCTATTGAGCCCGAGATTGAGAGTTTTGTACTCAATGTACCGGCCGCCGACCTGACACGCCTTATTGAGCACTCCGTGGTATTTGACGGGGTCTTTGAGGCGGCCCTCGACGAGCGGGAGATCGAGGAGGGCTCCGACGAGTATTTCCGGTTTATGAACGCCACGCGCTGGCTATTCGACCCCATCGACCCCCTGAATCTGGTCCAGCACGTGGAAGAGGATCGGTTGAGCTATGTCGATCCAGTGTCGGGAGAGACCATCGACGATCGGGAGGCGCGAGTGATGATTCAGATGGCCTCCGGCGATATGGTGGTGCCCAATGTGGGGACGGAAATCTTGTCGCAGCGAATGGGTGTCGACTATATCGAGTATCATCCGGGGATCACGGACCACGCCTTTTTATTCGATCCCACCCTGCTCGATGGGGCGACGAGGGATGCACGTGATGATCTGATCGAATTTTTCGATGACCGGTGATGACCCGAGACCTCTCGGGGCAGCACCCTCGAGACGCCAAATAGGACATTCATGAAGCTTCATACGATTGCCGGCAGTGCGGCGGGGATGATTGCTATTGCGGGACTGCTGACGATGGCCAATCCGGCCTGGGCGGGCGGATACGCGCAGGGCTTTCAGGGCGCCGGCTCCGCCGGGGTCGCCGGGGCGGTGACGGGTCGCCCGGATATCCCGGAAGCCGGCTATTATAATCCGGCCGGGTGGGCGCTTCAGGATGAGTGGGGACTCAGCGGCGGCGGGTCGTTGATTTTGCCGATTGTGGTCCATGAAGATCCGCAGAGCGGCGATCGCACTCAGGCCGAAATCGACGGAGCCTTCCCACCCTTTTTTCACGCTTTCGGTCGAATCGGTGATTTTGCCGGCGGACTGTCATTGGGCGTGCCCTACGGGGCGGGCCTGCAATGGCCGGAGGACTGGCCGGGACGCTTTGAGGTGACCTCGACCAGCTTGGAGGCCTATGAGGCATCGCCATCGGTTGCCTGGCGGCCCTTCGATTGGCTGGCCATCGGCGGCGGACCGCGTTTTGTGTGGGGTCGCGTCAGCTACGAGCGTTTTCTCGACTTTGCCCGTCCCGGCGAGGAGGGCTTTGTCGACCTGGCGGCCAGTGCCCCCGGCATTGGCGGACAGGTTGGTATCTGGGGGCGGCCCCACGATCTGTTGAGCCTCGGCGCGAGCTGGCGAAGCGGAATGACCCTCGAATTCGAGGGCGTGGCAGAATTCGAGGATATCCCCGAGGAGATGCAACAGGATGCCCACGATACGGTAGCCCGCACGGATATGGTCTTGCCCCATCGATTCGCTCTGGGACTGGCCTATGAGGTCGCCGCGGTCGGGATTTTATCGCTGGACCTCGAATATAGCCTCTGGGGGGCGTTTGAGACCTTCGAGGTGGAATTCGACTCCGAGGAGGTCGACGATATCGTCGAGGACCGAGACTGGAATAATACATTCGCCATGCGCTTTGGCGCCGAGTATCTGGCACCGGTGGAGGGATTGTCGATTCGATCGGGGCTCGCCATCGATCCATCGCCGGCGCCGCAAGATACATTGTCGCCGGCGCAGCCCGATACGGATCGCACGATTATGAGTCTAGGCGCCGGTTATATCCCCGCCGAGGGGATCGCCTTAGACGTGGCCTATAATTTCATCACCCTCAATCGCACGGCGTCGACCGGCGACGATTTCGGCGGGATCTACGACGGCCAGATTCACGTCTTTTCAGTGGGACTCCAGGTGACACCTCGATGAGAGCTTCGGGAGATCTTATGAGATGGCTTGCAGTCCCAACACTCTCTGCATTGATCGCTGCCATGGCGTTGAGCGTCGCCTGCGGCGATGGAGAAGCGGAGAACCAGAACCAGAACCACAGTCAGAACCAGAACCCGAATAACGGCGATCCCGAGCAATACGATGACAATTGTCAGCGCGACGCCAACGGAGCATCTGATTTCGAGGTGCCCGCACCAGAGGGATATGAGCAGACGCGTCATGCCCGGATGATCCGCGTCGGCGATGAGTTGTGGGTCAGTTTCGTGGCCATTGCCGAGGTCGGCGAGTTGGAGCGGGCCTACCTGACGCGCCTCGGCTGTGATGGGGCGCCGGTCGACGAGCCGATGCGCCTCGGTAGAGACGACGTGGAGATGGAAGCCGGGGGAGCGATGGCCACTGACGACGAGGTGGTCTACGTGGTGTGGCGTGAAGACCTGCCGGAGGCGCGAATCGAAACTCGCGGACGGACCTTCGACATAGACGGCTCGGCCCGGCAGGACGAGCCGTTTGCCGTGGAGGTCATGGTCGACGGCGAAGACGAGTCATGGCCGATCGACTATCCGGAGCTTGTAGTCAATCACGAAGGCGACGCTGTCGTCGTCGGTGAGGCCTTAGTAGAGCAGCAATTTTTCGCGATGATGCAGCGTATCGACGATGACGGCGATACTGTGGGCGACGGGTTTTTTCTCGATGATTCGGGGGAGGCCCATCAGGTGGAGCCGGCGGTGGCCATGCTCGAGGATAATGACCTGGTTTTCGCCTATCTGGAGACCACCACGCCCGGGCCCGGCGCGGTCTACCACGGTACGGTTAGCCACGACGGTCACTCCGTCGATGAGGGACCGACAGCCGCCGATCCGGCGATCGGCGAGGGAAATCTGACGGAGTCGGTACGCCTGGCGACCAATCCCGCCGGAGGCCCGACGTGGATGACCTATCCGCGGGGCAGCGAGGGCGAAAATACGGTGGTGATTCGAGAGGCGGCCAATCTGGGACCGGCAATTAGCGATGAGACGACGCGAATTTCCGGACAGACCAGTTTTTTTGCCGATGTCGCCGCCGGCGAAGAGGGCGGGGCTATTGCCTGGCTCAGCGGCTCTCCGCTGGCTGGGAATATCCATTTCCAGCGATTTTTGGGCACTGGCGTCGAGATCACCGACGTAAAAGAGGTCATCGATCATCACCAGGACGAAGACGGTCTGGTCGTCGCTCCCTTTGGCCCGGATATCGTCTGGCTTTTCGACGAGGTCTACGCCGCGGTGTGGGTGGAGCGGGAGGAAGAAAATGAAATCCGGGGGACAGTTATCGACTTTTCCGAATTCGAGGATGACGGCGAGTGACGGACAGCGACGAATTTCAATATCTGATGCTCAACAAACCCCACGGGTGTATTACGGCGCGGCGCGATTTCGAGGACCGCGCGCTGGTCTACGACCATATCCCCGCTCATTTTCCAGATCTTCCGCATGTGGGGCGGCTCGACTACAACACCCAGGGCTTGCTCCTCTTTACCAATGACGGCCGGCTCGCCCAGGCATTGCTGAATAAAAAATATGCCGGCAACGCCGATCCAGACTCGGTCGATCCCATCGACAAGGTCTATCACGTCAAGGTCAAGACGTTGCTGGAGCCCGGCGACCCGGTCTTCGAGAAGCTGGAAGAGCCACTTGAGTTTGAGGCCGGCCGATTCACCTCGCCGGCGAAGGCATCGTGGGTGGCATTGCGCTCGAGTTGTACCTGGATTTCGATCACCATCACCGAGGGGCGCCACCGGCAGGTGCGCAAGCTCTGCCGCCGCTCCGGGCTGCAGATTCGCAAGTTGCGGCGTGTCAAATTAGGTCCGCTGGAGCTGGGCGATCTGAAAATGCGTTGGTGTCGGCGACTCACCGATGAAGAGGTCAAAGCTCTGTATGAGGTGGCACTGCCCGAGGGTTAGGGCGATTGCGCCAGGCCGTCGATCAGGTCTGGATTTTGGAGATGTCGGCGACCTGTAAAAATAGCCTCTTCAACTCGCCCAGAAGGGCGATGCGATTGTGGCGAAGAGCCTCGTCGTCGCTCATGACCATGACGGAGTCGAAAAATTCGTCAATCGGCTGCTTCAGGGCGATGAGCACCTCGCAGGCGGCGTCCCATTTTCGGTTTTCGAGGTGGTCGCGGACGGCGTCTTCGGCGCCGTTGGTGGCCTCGAAAAGCGATTGCTCCGACGGGTCTTTGAGCAGCGACGGGTCGACTTTAAGGTCGGCTATATCAAGGTGGTCGGCCTGTTTTTCCAGGATATTGACGACCCGTTTAAAACCGAGCGCCAGGGGTTCGAAGTCGGCCTCGCCGCGCAGGGCGGTGAGGGCCTCGACGCGGCCGTAGACCGAGGGGATATCGTCGACGCCGGCGGCGATCACCGATTGAATGACGTCTGTGGGGGCGTCGCCATCGAGGAGGTAGCGCAGCCGGGTGACCAGAAAGTCGAGGACCTGGTGGGCTACCTCTTTGTCGTCGTCAAAGGGCGTCGGACCGGCATCGGTGGCATAAACGGAGATGGCGTGGTCGACCAGATCTGCGAGTGCGACGGTGGAGCGTCGCTCGCGTAGAATTTGCAGGATGCCAAGAGCCGCGCGGCGCAATCCGTAGGGATCGGATGTGCTCGTTGGGACCATATCGATGCCGAAGCAACCGACGATGGCGTCCAATTTTTCGGCGAGCGCCACACAGGCACCGACGTCGGTCTTCGGCAGCTCGCCGTCGGCACCATCGGGCAGATATTGCTCGTCGATGGCGGCGGCCACGGCTTCAGATTCGCCGCTTTTAAGGGCATATTCGCGACCCATGACTCCCTGAAGGTCGGGAAATTCCTGGACCACCTGGGTGACCAGATCGGCCTTGGAGAGGGCTGCGGCGCGGGCGGCGGCGTTGCAATC
>SKQC01000318.1 GCA_007119175.1 Myxococcales bacterium
AATCAGAACCAGAATCAGAACCAGAATCAGAACCAGGAAGAGCCAGAACGAGAGTTGACGGAGGCATTTCAGCTCTGCGCCGCAGCCAGCCAGACGTCCGGTGGTGCGCTGACCGCTCTACATTGTTTCGGCCCTCATGACGTATCTGGATTCGAGGCCAGCAATGAAGGTGGAACGCAATGGCAACCGGGGGCATTTCGGATCATCGCAGAGTAACTCGTACTCGACGGTGGCACGTGTGCATTTCCGTAATTTGCATAAATTAGATGTCGACGAGATGACATTTCAGGGAGACAGAGTGATGAGAAAGCAACACAAATTAGTTGGAAGCCGAGTATTGGCCGCGTCAATCGCCATTGGGCTGATGTTGATGGGGGGGCAGGCTTTTGCGGACGTCCCCGTCAGTATGACGCACCAGGGTAGGTTGCTCGACGACGATGGAGCCGCGAAAACAGGCGATGTCGACCTGGAATTTGCACTTTACGACGCCGCAGATGACGGGACGATTTTGTGGAGCGATAATATCTCCACCGTTCTCAACGACCAGGGGGTATACTCAGTGACGCTCGGCGATGAGGCACAGCCCATCGACAGCGAATTATTGCAGGACGGAGAGGTTTACCTGGCGCTGACCGTCGACGGCGACGAGATGTCGCCGCGGATGGAATTGACCTCCGTTCCCTTTGCCTCGTTGGCGTCCACTGCCGAGGTGGCGAATTCGGTGGTCGATGGCGCCATTACTTCTGATTCACTGGCCGAAGGTGCGATCACCGGGGACGTCATCGAGAGCGTGGGCTGGGAGCAGATCACTGACGTCCCAACAGATATCACCGACTCTGCGGATACCCTCGCCGAGCTCGGCTGTGGTGCCCAGGAGGTCGCTCTTTATGACGGCAGCGAGTGGACATGTTCCGACCTCGATTTTCCGACGTACTCGGGAGAAGATTTCGCAACCTCCAATCAGGATTGCAGTGCTGACGACGTGGTCGTGGGCATCGATGCCGGTGGAGACCTGGTCTGTGTGCCGCAGCAGGACACGACGTACTCGGGGTCCGATTTCGCGACCTCCGCCCAGGAGTGCAGTGGCAATGATGTGGCCGTGGGCGTCGACTCCGGTGGTAATCTTATCTGCATGCCGCAGCAGGACACGACGTACTCGGGATCTGATTTTGCGACCTCCGCCCAGGAGTGCAGTGGTAACGATGTGGCCGTGGGCGTCGACTCCGGTGGTAATCTTATCTGCATGCCGCAGCAGGACACGACGTACTCGGGGTCTGATTTCGCGACCTCCGCCCAGGAGTGCAGTGGTAATGATGTGGCCGTGGGAATCACCAGTTCCGGAACGCTTATGTGCACCACTGTCGACGACACCACCTACGATGCCGGCACCGGTCTTGCACTGTCCGCTGATAACGAATTCTCCGTCGACACCGGCTATCTGGACTCCAATTATCTGCGGGGCGACGGGACGATCAATGTTGAGGGCTCGGGCAATTTTGATGGCAATGTCGCCGTCAACGCAAATGCTACCGGATCAGGTTCCTGGATCCGATTTCGCGACACCGGGGGCTTTGATACCCCGCGAATGTGGCACAATGAGCCCACTAGTCGACTGAGATTTCTCGATATTGATGAGGTGAGCACGGCAGGCGATCTGGGCGCCGATGGAGATCTCTCTGTCGGAGGCCAGGTGGTTGGAGATCGGTTAGGGGTCAACCTCGATGGTGATCCCCAGACGGCGATGCATGTCAAAGGGGACACCCTGGGTGAAGGCATATCGCTGGAGGCCAGCGATCTTTCAAATACCGATCTTCAACACGCCTGGACGATGGCTACTCACTACCTTACCGGCGACCTTACGTTTCGCTTCACCGACGATATCTACGACGAGGATTTTTCCAATCGAGCTTATATCAGCGTGGACGACGGCTCTTTTAATCAATTCTCGGATCGACGCATGAAGCGCGATATCGAGGGGCTCGATCGCGTTCTCAACGACATCATGGCGCTCCGTCCCGTACAGTATCGGGCCATTAGTGCCGATGATGATTCGTCGCCTTCAGTTGGATTTATTGCCCAGGAGGTCGAGAAGATCTTCCCCGAACTCGTCAAATACACCGAGGAGGATGACCAATATTGGATGGGTTATGCCGATTTCGGTGTCCTGAGCATTCAGGCCATCCAGGAGCAGCAGGAGATCATCGACGAGCAGGCCGAGCAGCTCGATGAGCTCGAAGCGCGTCTGGAGCGTCTTGAGGCTGGACGCTGAGCGATCTATTTTAAACGGGACTTCATTTAACTGAAATATACATCTCGCCGGTGCCGCGTTTCATTTAAATCGCGTCCCGTATAAGATTTCGAGGGGTCCGAAAAGCTGTCTTTTCGGACCCCTCGATTTTTTTGCGAGCCAACTATCTCAGGTTCGCGGCGCTCGTTCGACCCCGAAAATGGACGCATAATCTATGAGCGAACCCGGTTCGAAAGACGACGAGATTCGCGTCGACCTGCCGAAGGAAGAAGGGCAAACAAGTCCCGATTCTGCTCAGGAGCAGATCCTCGTCGATGACTGGGACGTCGCCGGCGACGCCTCGCCCTGTGCCGTCTACGGCGAGGGTCCGTCGGCGATGGGACGCGTCACCACGCCACTGGGCGATCTGCGCTTTGCGAATTTATTCGGGGGCAAAGTGGCGATGATGCGAAAGCTCGGCCAGCGTTCGGCGACGGAGATGCGCGAAGGGGCAGTTCCCTATCTCAACGAATTCCTCTTCGAACTCGCCGATATGCTGATGCCTCGAATCGTTCGGGGAATGGGAAATTGGGCCCTGGAGAATGTGGTCTTAAAAAAGCTCAAGAAGTCGCTTTCGGCAACCTATATGGAAGCGCTTCGGGCTTATGCAGAGGGTAGCGGCCACGATATCGATCAGGTCATTGCCGCTCAACTCGCCTGGGATGGATGGGCGATGATGGCTCACGCTCCATCGCGGCGAATTAAGCGAGCCACCGGCCGCGCCCGCCGCCATGCACCGCTTTTAGGATCGGCGTCGGTGATTCTGCCCAATCCCGGAAGAGGTCCGCTGCACCTGCGGTGGATGGATAACGCCGCCATCGATCGCTGGGATAGAAAGACCTCGGTCGCCTTTTTTCATCCCGATCGGGGGCTCGGCTATGTTCTCGTTTCCTCGATAGGATTTGTCACGGGGCTGCCGGCGGGGATGAATGCCGCCGGGCTGAGCGTCACCGTCGAGCCCGGCGTCGCCAATGAGCTCAACTGGGGTGGGGCGGCCGTTGGCCAGGCGATTCACGATATCTTGAGCCAGGCCCATACCATCGAAGAAACGGCGGTATTGCTCCGGGAAAGCCCCCCGTTGGCGCCTTGGCGCTATGTTGTCTGCGAGGGTGATACCGGGCGCGCGGCAGTCTTTGAGGTCGGCGCGCGTGTGGAGCGATGGAAAGGAGCGGGGAGGCCGCCATTTTCTGTCGCCGGCGCCGACGCTCTGGTTCCCGGCAGGAATCTGGCCCGTTTGTCGCGGTGGTACGAGCTTCGACGCCGCGCCCTCGGGCAGGTCATCGACGGCTGGAGCGGTGGCGGTGACGACGCCGTCTACGCGGCGCTGAAGGCGATGACGCCGACGGTGCTCGGCGGTAGCGTGGCTCCCGGTCATCCCCTGAGCGGGGCGAGTAACGTGGGCGCCGTGGTCTTTGAGCCCGCCGAGCGACGGCTGTGGGTCGCCGCCGGGCGGGCGCCGATTTCGCGGCGGTGGTTTGTGCCACTGTCGTTGCGGGCCGCCGACAGCAAGGGACGAGGTGGTCTCGACAGTCGGGTGCGACCGCTGAAGGCCGGCGACGAGTGGGAGAGCACCGAGTCGGGGCGGGCCATCGAACATCTTCGCCACGCCTACCAACTGGAATTGGCGGGCGAGCCGGCTCAGCGGATTCTCATCACCTTAGAGCACGCGCTGGCCCTCGATCCCGGCGAGGCGTCGTATCATATTCTGGCCGGTCTGATGGCCCTTCGCGTCGGGCGAGGCCGGCGTGCTACCGGAGCCTTTCAAAAGGCCATCGACCTGCTCGACGAATCGACTCGTCGCGCCGAGGTCGGCGTGTATCTGGGATGGGCTCTCGATCTTCAGAAACGGCGGCTTCCAGCAAAAAAATTATACCGCAGAATCGCCAAGGAACCCGACGTCGAGCCCGCCGTTCGCCGCTGGGCCCGCCGCGGTCGCCGCCGGCGATTCCGCCGCCGAGATGCCCGCAAGCTCGAAATCGACTTCGTTCTGGCCACCGTCTTTCGCCGATAAGCCCGTCGGTGTGGAGTCTCGCCCGCTCCTTATGCCATAATGCACCTTGAATCGACGCTGACGGGAGCATGAGATGAGTGATGATCAGGGCCGCCAACGAGCAGATACCCCCGTATTTTTAGACGGGGAGCAATCGTTCGACGAAAAGCGCCGCCACGACCGAATTCCGATCAATCAGGAATTCGCCTGTATCAGCGATTATATCGCCGAATATGTCTCCAGCATCTCGCCAGGTGGGGTCTTTATCAGCTCCCAGAAACCACTCCCCATGGGCACTCGGGTCAATTTGAAATTTTCGGTCATCGTCGACGACGTGGAAACCGTCGAGGGCGAAGGCGAGGTTGTCCGGGTGGAAACCGGGGAGGGCGAGACGGGAATGGGGGTGGCCTTTACCCGCCTCAGCGCGGAGAGCAAGGCGCTCATCGATCGCATTATGGAGCGCTACGATATCGAGCTATCGAAGAAATAAGCGTTCAGTTGGGTGATGAGGTCATGCTCTAATTTGCGGACCCCATTCTGTGATGCGGCCAGGCTGGCCGCGGACCCCATTCTGTGATGCGGCCAGGCTGGCCGCGGACCCCATTCTGTGATGCGGCCAGGCTGGCCG
>SKQC01000092.1 GCA_007119175.1 Myxococcales bacterium
ACTGCACTTCGAAACCACTTCATCTTAAATCCTCGCGCCGACTCTTGAGTTATTCGTAAAATCGCATCTTGGCCGCACAATAACGAGAAAGTCAACGGAGTTAAAACACTTTTTGTCCCCTGAAATGTCGTGACCTAAGCGGCGCCCAATGTCGGTGCCGGGCCGGGGCGGGCGGTGAGAATATCGCGTACACCATCAATATCGCTCAGAAGGTCGACGACGTCGTCTGTGACCTCGGCGGGGCAAAAGACTTTGACGTGCGGTCCGGCGTCGATGGTGAAAAAACAGGGAAGTCCATCGCCACGGGCGCGTCGAATACGATGGATGAGCGAGACGGTGGTGGCGTTCCAATACAATACGCCCGGGTCGGCGCCGATCGCCGTGGCGTGCATCCTCAGACAGCTTCGCTCGGCAATTCGACCCAGCGCCGAGAAGTCGCGTTTGTCGATGGCCAGGCGGGTCTGACGAAGGTCGTCGTCGACCGTCTCAATCCAGGGTTGGAAAAGCGGCGAGGTTTGCTGGGTTCGGCCCATCCCCTCGGTGGAGCCGACTTTTTTTTCGCCGCGAGTCGTCAGGGCGATCAAGCAGCGAAGATCCCAGTGATCGGGCGGTGCCACCGGTTTGGCGTGGGCGTCGCTTCCGTCTGGTTTTGTTCCCGGGCGCATCTCGACGAATCCACCAAAGAGGCTTCGCGCTGCCGAGCCGGAGCCGCGCCGGGCCAGCGCCGATAGACGCTGCGGCGACCAGTCGAGTCCGGCTGCCGAGGAGGCGGCCACGGCCAAAGCGGCAAAGCCGGAGGCCGACGAGGCGAGTCCGGCCGCTGTGGGAAAGTCGTTATACGTCACCACCCGGGCGTATGTCTCGACGTCTGCGGCCCGGCGCACGAGGTCGAGAAATTCGACGACGCGTCGTCGGGCTCTTTCGTCGCTTAATTGATGTCCGTCGAGGCTGACGACGTCTTCGGCGAGGTGTGGCTCAAAGCAGACCTCCGTCGTGGTGGACAGACCGGCGAGAGTGACCGAGAGGCTTCCGGCAGCGGGCAGGTTGAGCGCGATATCGCGTTTTCCCCAGTACTTGACCAGAGCAATATTGGGATGGGCTGTGGCAGTGGCTTTCATTGGCTATCGGCGGGAAGAGAGAAAGCATAAACGTCGCCGTATTCAGCCAGAGCCTCCTCGACGGCCTCTATTCGGTCGGCATCGGCGAGGACGACGATACAACCGCCGCCGCCGGAGCCGGTGAGCTTGGCGCCCAGCGCTCCTGCGTGGCGGGCGTCGGCACAGGCCGCCTCCAGCGTCGGTGTGGAGACGCCCACGGCATTTAATAGCCCCTGGTTGAGGTTCATCAGGTCACCGACGTGCTGCCACCGTCCATCGGCCAGAGCCTGGGCGCCGGCGGTGGCGACGTTTCCGAATTCGTCGAGCAAAGAGTCGATGACAGCGGGCTGACGGCGTCGAAGGGTGGCCACGGATTCGACCATCTTTAGCGTCGACGCCGACGGGGCGACATTGGCGATCATCCATCGGCCGGGTGGGACATCCAGCGGTGATAATTTTGTGCTGTCGTTATCGCCGCGGTGGAATCTAAAAAACCCGCCGCCACGGGCTGCTCGCTGATCGATCCCCGAGGGGTTTCCATGAAAGACCGTTTCAGCGGCAGCGACGGCCTCTGAGAATAGGCGGGCATCGTCGATCTCTTGAAGATCGGCGGCCGCACGGGCCAGAGCGACGGCCAGCGCAGCCGAACTTCCGAGGCCGACGCCGACGGGAATAGTGAGCTCAATATCGATGTCGAGCTGTTCCGGCGATAGATCGAAGCGCCCCAAAAGAGCGCGACCGGCCCGCTTTATATCGGCGTTGATCGGAAGTGGGCCGTCGGGTCCGACGATGGACCACGTCGACGACTCACTAAAGCTCAGCTCTGCTGTAGCACCCCGGGGAAGACTGCACGCTACGGCTGGTTGCCCGTAGACCACGGCATGCTCGCCGAAGACGATCAATTTACCCCGGCCCTCTCCGGTGGAGCGTTTATTCATGACCCGCCGCCTGTGTTGGGGTTGGCCGGTCGCATCAGCCGAAGACACCGGCGCTGAAACCGGACTCGCTGATTTCAAGTTTGATGGCATCGGGCATGCGCTCGGCATTTTCGTCGGCGAATTCACCGGCGGCGGCGAATTCGTCGTCGTCGTACATGCACAGATAAACATCGGTGACATTTTTTAAGCGCGGCAGCTCTTCGCCGGTAATCTTCCAGAAGATGTTTAGAAATCGGCTCAGGGGAAATCCGGCCGGGCCGCAGCCGACAGCGGGAAAGGCGAGCTGACTTAGCTCGAGTTCGTCGGCCAGATCGTAGGCGTTCAAAATGGCGTTGCTGATCAGGCGGTCGTTGATCTTTTTTGCGCCGACGATGGAGACGTGAATGATGCGCTTACAGTTGAGCTGGCCGGGCTCGGTGTCGACTGCTTTTCCCGGCTCCAGGCGGTTGTTTTTGAGTCTGCTTCGCTTCATATGCAGCGTCTGCTGCATGTACGGACCACCGCGGCGAGCAATGGCACCGCTGACGCCGCCTCCCAGAATCATGCCCGTATTCGATGGATTGACCAGGGCACCGTCTTTGAGAGGCAACAGGGTGATATCACCCTGCGTGATGATAAGATTATGGGTCGGTTCGTCCATTGAAGTTCCCTACAAGGAGGAGATTGAGATTGGTGTGCAAGGTTGATTTCAGACTGGTCTGTGGAAGTAGTACGCGTGAGGTTTGAGGTCAAATACAAAACCAAACGGAACGGCCATTTCCTCGGCATCTGGGCATCTCACTGGTCGCCGACGAACTCACAGGGCAGCTCGATGGCCGCCGCCAGTCGGCGTTCGTACTCCTCTTGTGGGATCTCCCGGGCACCGAATTGGGCCAGGTGATCGGTCATAAATTGGATGTCGAGCAGTGTAAAGTTTCGCCGGCGAAGTCGCCGCACCAGGTGGACCAGACAGATCTTTGAGGCGTCGGTCTTGCGATAAAACATCGATTCGCCGGCGAAAAATCCACCGATGGCCACCCCGTACAGCCCGCCGACCAGCTCATCGTCGCACCAGGCCTCGACGGTATGGACAAAGCCCAGTCGATGCAATTCGGCGTATGCCTCGGCAAGGCCGCTGGAGATCCAGGTCTTTTTCTGGGTTTTGCGAGGGGCGGCGCAGCCGGCGATGACGGCATCGAAATCTCGATTGATGCAGATCTCGAAGGGCTCGGCGGCCACCGTCTGCGCCAGCCGGCGCGGAACGTGGAAGTCCTCCAGTGGCAAGATGGCCCGCGGATCGGGGGCGTACCAGTAGATTCGCCCGTCCTCCTCGGGATGGGCCATCGGGAAGATGCCCTGGGTGTAGGCCGATATGACGAGTTGTGCAGAGGGACGCCGCATTCAGTCCTGTCGTTTGTCGGGGGCGATCATCTGAGCCGGTTGCACCGCCTCGTCGAATTCTTCGCCGCTCAAATAGCCGAGCTCCACGATGGCGTCGCGCAGCGTCGTCTCTTCTTTATAGGCTTTTTTGGCCACCTCGGCGGCCTTGTCGTAGCCGATCACCGGATTGAGCGCTGTGACCAGCATCAGACAGCGCTCGAGATAATCGTCGATCTGGTCGCGGTTGGGCTCCACACCCACCAGGCATTTATCGGTAAATGAATGCATGGCGTCGGCCAGAAGACCGGTGGTCTCCAAAATGTTGTGGATCAACATCGGCTTGTAGACGTTGAGTTCGAAATTGCCGCTGGCGGCGGCAAATCCCACGGCGGCATCATTGCCCATGACGTGGGCACAGACCATGGTCAGCGCCTCGGCCTGAGTGGGGTTGACCTTGCCGGGCATAATCGAGGAGCCGGGCTCGTTGCTGGGGATGACCAGCTCGCCGATGCCACAGCGCGGACCGCTGGACATCCAGCGGATATCGTTGCCGATTTTGTTGAGCGCCACGGCGAGAGTCTTCATCGCCGAGTGGGCCTCGACCAATGTTTCCTTTCCGGCCAGAAGGGCGAATTTATTGGGGCCCGATACGAAGTCATAACCGGTGGTCTCGCTGAGCACAGCACAGACTTTCTCGGAAAACCCCTCCACCGTATTGAGGCCGGTGCCGACGGCTGTGCCGCCGATGGCGAGCTGGCGGACCAATTGCATGGACTGCTCAATCGCCTGGTCGGCGTATTCCAATTGAGCGGCATAGCCCGAAAATTCCTGACCCAATGTCAGCGGGGTGGCATCCATCAGGTGGGTCCGCCCGACTTTGACGATCTCGTCGAAGGCCCGGGCCTTTTCCTGCAGCGCCTCGCGCATCTTCGCCAGCGCCGGGCGCAGATTTGACTCTACCTGGTCGACGATGGCCACGGCACTGGCCGTGGGAAAGCTGTCGTTGGTGGACTGGCTTTTATTGACGTCGTCGTTGGGATGCACCGGCTCTTTTGAGCCCCGCTTGCCGCCCAAAATCTCGATGGCGCGATTGGCGATGACCTCGTTGGTATTCATATTGGTCTGAGTGCCGCTTCCGGTCTGCCAGACGACGAGCGGAAAGTGCTCGTCTAATTGCCCTTCGATGACCTCTTGAGCGGCCTGCTGGATGGCCTCTTTTGTCTCGTCGTCGAGCAATCCCAGCGAGGCATTGGCCTCGGCACAGGCATATTTGACCAGTCCCAGCGCTTTGATCATGGGACGCGGCATTTTGTGGTCGCCGATTTTAAAATTGGTCAATGAGCGCTGGGTCTGCGCTCCCCAATAGGCGTCGGAGGGAACGTCGACGGGACCCATCGAGTCGTATTCGGTTCGCGTGGACATCGGGGCTACCTCGTGGTGTCGGTGACAATAAAAGCAGTATCTGCGAATGAAACATCTCGCCGTCGGTAATATTCGACCACGG
>SKQC01000352.1 GCA_007119175.1 Myxococcales bacterium
TTCTGGTTCTGATTTTCTTGTTCTTCCTGGTTGGGCTGGTTTTCCTCACCCGATGGATCATCGGAGCCACAGGCGATGAAGTTTGCGAGTGCAACAAGCGTTACGAGTAGTGCGGCTATGCGAAGAGTGCTAGACATTTTTTCACCTTAAATCTCAGGGCCGGACAACGCGCAGTGACTCTGATGGAGCGTGCGAGCCCCTTCAGATCGAGACCACTCAGACCAGTGGTTTCAGGAACATTTCAATCTCCCCGCTTGTAGCAGCACGGCGAGTTCAGATCCAATTGATGTATCGATCATATATTCATTTTGCTCCTTCAGCGCTGCACCATTAGGGTCGAGCATGACCGCGGTTTACTTCGTCTCCATTTGTATGAAGTGAGGTCATGAATGCGTTCTACGTGGTTGATTTTCCCGTTGCTGACAGGCTCATTTCTGGCGTTTGCAGCTCCCGTGGCCGCCGACGAATCAGAAGAAGACGAAGATACCGAGGAAGAGACAACAACGGTGACGACGACCACCCGAGCGCCGCTTGAAGAATTCATGGCCGATCGCAGCGTGGGCGTCATCGATGAAGAAGAGGTGCTGGCCCGGCAGGCAAGCAGCGTCGGCGATGCCCTCGGCGAGGAGCCAGGAATCTTCTGGCAAGCCACGAATCGCGGATCCGATAGCGTTTATATGCGGGGACTTATCGGTCCGGAAAACCTGATCCTCGTCGACGGCATCCGCTTTAATCAATCGACCTTTCGCACCGGCCCCAACCAGTATCTTGCCACCCTCGACCCGTGGGGCTTTGATCGCATGGAGGCCGTGCGGGGGCCGGGCAGCGTGCTATATGGAAGCGGGGCAATGGGCGGCGTGGTACAGGGGTTTCCGCGTCCATTTCGCGACGACTCCGGGTTCGGCGGTCGGCTGATCACCCACTATTCCAGCGCTGACCACACCTTTGGGGGCGCTCTCGATCTCGATGGTCGCGCCGGTGATTTCGCCGGCACCGTCGGCGGCAGTCATCGCGAACACCACGCCCTTCGGCCCGGCTCGCGCGGCGGAGAAGACCTATTTTTGGCCGCCGAACAACAGGGCCGTATGTTGGCCAGCGAATATCGACAGAGCTTCTGGCGAGCCGGCGGCGAGGTAGAGCTGAGTGACGAGATGGACCTGCAACTTCGCTATACGGGCGGACAAATCGACGATGCCCGCCGCACAGACCAACTCGGCCGCGGCCAGATGCGCTCCGCCGACAACCGCGACGACCTGGCGTGGGCGAAACTGACCCGCCAGGACTTCAGTGTCGCCGACGAATTTCGCGCCTTCGCGGCCTACCACCGAAGCGATGAGCTCACCCGACGCTACCAATGCCAGACCGAAGATATCGGTGAGGCCCCCCGAGTCGTTGATCTGCGTGGCTGCGCCGAATTGAGCGACCATGCCATCACGGAGCGCCGCGATCTGCGCGACCGCGTCCACACCGCCGGCGCCGGTTTGTCGGCCACCAGCTACCTGCCCATCGATCTGACGCTGACGTATGGCGCCGAGGGCTATCGCGATTTTGTCGAATCCACGCGCAGCGATGTGATCGGTCCGGCGGCAAATTCACAGGGAGAGGCCCGCGGCAACTTCGCCGACGGCTCCACCTACACCACCGCCGGGGCTTTCGTTCACGGCGACTACAGCCTGTGGTACTCGGGCATGCACGAGGTGTCACTCGGCGGCGGCGGTCGCGTCGAGCATTTTCGGGCGCTCGCCCCGGAGGTCACCGACGAGATCGGCGACGTCCAATTCGCCAATACGGGCCTCGTTGGCGCCCTGGGCATCAGCTATTTCTACGACACAAACCTCAATATCTACCTCAATTGGAACCAGGGATTTCGAGCACCCAATCTTCAGGAGTCGACAGTTCTGGGCGATACGGGAAATTTCTACGAGGTCCCGAACCCTGAGCTGGGCCCGGAGCGAAACGACACTTTTGAACTCGGCACACGCGTCGAATCCGCGGATATCGGCCACGTGTCGACCGGTCTTTTCGCCACCATCATCGGCGATCGAATCACCCGTGCTCCCACCGAACTCAACGGCCAATCCGAGATCGATGACAAACCCGTTCAACACCGCGTCAATGCCGACCGCGCCTATTTTTACGGGGCAGAACTGCAGGGTCGCACGGCGCCACAATGGGGAGTCTCGCTATTCGGCAATATCGCCTGGATCGACGGCGCCGTCGGCAGCGACGAAGACGATCCGGACTTTCAAGCAGGACCCCTGCACGGCCTCTTTGAGGGCGACCACCAGTGGACGAATCCCCGCCGACTCCCCCCTCTTCAATATCTACTGGGCCTTCGCTACGAGCCCGAGACGAATTGGTCGATCACCTTCTTTGCTCAGGGCAAGGGGAGCCAGGACAAATTGTCGAGCGGCGATTTCAACGATCTTCGAATATGCGAATCCGAAGCGGGAGTGCTCCACGATCGCGCCGACTGTCCCGGCACGCCGGGATGGACGACCTTCAATCTCCGAGGGGCCTATCGTCCCAATGAGATTTTGACCCTCGATCTGTCGGCGACAAATTTGACGGACCAGCGATACCAATACCACGGCTCCGGAGTGTTCGGACCGGGCCTTCAGGTGATGGCGACGGCAACTATGAGGGGTCCGTAGCAACCTCTGGCAAGTAGCGTGAATGAGAGCTCTGGCTTATTGAATTGTCACCTGATCGTCACTGCGTGACGGCCGATAAATTGGTAATAATGCCCGGCCATGGCGAAGCTCATCCTCATTGTAGAAGACGAAGTCGATCTGGTCCGAACCCTGGAGTACAACCTCCGGGACGAGGGCTACGAAACCCGCAGCGCTCTGGACGCGGCCTCGGCATTGGACGAATTGAAAAAGCCATCGCCCCCGGATCTTGTGGTCCTGGATCTAATGCTACCCGATATGTCGGGCACCGAGTTATGTCGACGTATTCGCAACGATGAGACCACCCGTCATATCCCGGTATTGATGCTCACCGCACGCGGCGAGGAGATCGATCGCATCACCGGCTTTGAGGCGGGCGCCGACGACTATGTCGTCAAGCCCTTTAGCGTACGAGAATTAAAGCTGCGCATTCGCGCCGTTCTGCGCCGCAGCGACTCCGCCTCGGAGGAGGTGCTCGACGAAGAGGTCGATTTCGGAGCGCTTCGCGTCGACATCGCCGCTCATGGACTTTCGGTCGACGGCGAGCAAGTTGAGCTGACGGCCCTGGAGTTTCGGCTCTTCAAGACATTGTTTTTGCGCCGAGGCCGCACTCAATCGCGCGATGTCCTGCTCCGCGATGTGTGGGATATAAAGGCCCACGTCATGACTCGTACGGTCGATACCCACGTGAAGCGATTGCGCAAAAAGCTCGGCAGGTTCAGCCACTATATTGAGACGGTCCGTGGCGTGGGTTATCGCTTCGTCGCCGAAGCTCCGGACGACACACCGTAGGGCCGGTCTTGTCGGCGATTTTTCTGCTCTCCGGATGCCCGAGTGTTCTTTTCTTTTCGAAGCAAATTATTCGCGATCTCCGTGGCCCTGTTGGCGGTCTTCGTCCTCGGCGTCGGCATCTATCTGCACCAGACGCTAAAAGGGTGGACGGAGTCACGCGTTCAGGCGGACCTGAAGTCACGAACACAACTTATCGTCAATGCACTCGACGACGGTGGCGCCTCTGGGGCGTCTGCGGCGGAATTCGTGCAGTCACTGGGAGGGGTCAATGATCCGAGGGTGACTCTGATCGCGGCAGACGGTTCGGTACTGGCCGATACGCATCTATCGCAGGCAAAACTCGATGACGCGGAGAATCACGCCGGTCGACCGGAGTTTCGCGCCGCCGTCGACGACGAATTGGGATTGTCGCAGCGCTATAGCACATCCGTCGATGCAGAAATGCTCTATGTGGCGATGCCAACCGCCGATGACGAAGCCGTAGTGCGGGTGGCTCTTGCGCTGAGTGACGTCGACGAGGCCCTCGCTCATCTTCGACTTCTTCTATTGATCGGTGTCTTTCTGGGCCTGGGCGCAGCGATTTTCATGAGCAGCGTCGCCTCCCGCCTGATGTCGAAGACGTTGAACGACGTGCTGGCGCGTACCCGCACGGAGCAGGCTCAGGTTACCGAAAAGTCGGTGGAACACGGCTCACTTCGCGAGATCACAAAAGAATTGGAGGAAACGCTGGAGCTTCTGGCGAGCCAACGCAATCGATTTCGCGCTGTCCTGGACGGCATGAGCGAAGGTGTCGTGGCCACCGACGAGGAATTGACGATCATACTTAGCAATCGCGCTGTGGGTCGCCTTCTTCAGAGCGAACTCGACGACGAGGCAGGCTCTCTTCGCGACTGGTTACCCGATGACAAGGTAGAAGCCCTGGTAAACAGCGAAGAGGCAAGCGTGGAGTTCGATGTAACGACGTCGGCCAGGCGCCATATCCGGGTGCGCGCCACACGTCGTCCCGACTCGTCGGGGTTTATCCTCGTCTTTCACGATGTCACAGCGATTCGCCAACTGGAGACGATGCGACGCGATTTCGTTGCCAACGTCTCACACGAATTGCGAACTCCAGTGACGATCATTCAGGCCAACGCCGAAACGCTGCTCGATGGCGCCATCGAGGCGCCCGAGCATGCCCGGCCGTTTACGGAGGGAATTCACCGCCACTCCGAGCGCCTATCTCGGCTGATCGCCGATCTCCTCGACCTGTCGCGCATCGAGGCCCGGGAGATGGATTTCGACTCAGACTCGCTGAGGTTGGCAACCGTTCTGGACCAGGTCGTCGTCGATATGGTTAGTGATACCGAAGATGCCGAGGTCCAGATCGATAATCAGATAGACGGCGATTTAAAGGTGTGGGCCGACGGCGATGCGCTGGAGCAGGTGTTGATCAACCTGCTGGGAAACGCCATCAAATACGGAGGTTCGGCGGTCACCGTCGAGGTCGACGCCCGCCAGCGCGGCGAAATGGTCCTCGTCGAGGTAAAAGACAATGGACCCGGAGTCGCCCCTGAACATCGCGAGCGCGTCTTTGAGCGCTTTTATCGCATCGATGAGGGCCGCTCATCGAAGATGGGCGGCACGGGACTCGGCCTGTCGATTGTCAAACATATGGTGAGCAGTATGGGGGGGGAAGTGGGTTACCGCGCCGGTGCCGACGGAGGATCAATTTTCTGGTTCACCCTCTCCAGCGGCTGAGTTGCGGCACCGCTCCGCGTTCTTATTATTGAACCAAGCGTAGCCAACTCGGACCCTGCCCAAAACTCATCGGCGCCCTGCAAGCGCAGTCGGGAGGAGAGTATAGCGATTGAGGTCATCCTTCATACAGGGGGCAGCAGAGGCGATGTGCTGCCCTTTTTTGGCCTCGGCAAGTGCCTGCGCGACCGAGGCCACAAGGTGGTGGTGGTAACCCACCGGCAGTTCCGGGAGATCGCAGAGCGCATCGATGTACAATTCGTATCCGTTGGAGATCCGGCAGCTCGTACGCAGGCTCTGTCTGACCCCGATCTGTGGAGGCCACGCCGCGGACTGCAGATCGTGATGGACCAGCTTTTCCCCGATCCACTCCAGTGCTACCGGGTCCTCGCCGAGCTGGCAGGTGAGCATACAGTGGTCATCGCTCATCCCTTCGCATTTGCGGCGCGGCTACTGCAGGAACGAGACGGCATCCCATGCGCCACGGCCCTGTTGTCTCCCTGCCTTCTGCGCAGTAACCATCGAGTGCCTGTGATGTACGGCCGACGCGGACTGTCGAAGATGGCCGCACCACTCAAGACTTTGATGTGGTATCTCGCCGACCGTTGGCTTATCGACCCGGCAGTTCTCCCCGGGCTCAACCGGGCGCGCGATGCGCTCCAAATGGAGCCCTTATCCCGCCCCTTTGCCGATTGGATCTTGTCCCCCACTCTGACAATTGGCCTTTTCCCAGAATGGTTCGCCCCACCGCAGCCAGACTGGCCCGAGCAGGTACGCCTGACCGGATTTCCAGCGTTTCACACCACTCGGCCCGTACCTTCTGAACTCCGGGAATTTCTGAACTGCGGCGAGCCGCCTATCGTTTTTACTCCTGGAAGCGGCCACGTCGACCGAGAGCACTACTTCGCCGTCGCTTCGACTGCCTGCGAGCAGCTCGACAGGCGGGCAATCTTTCTCTCACCCACCGCTCCGGGGCCCACCGCAAATGATCGGGTTATGCGTCTGCCCTTTGCGCCATTACACGCGATTTTGCCACACTGTGAGGCCGTGGTTCACCACGGCGGCGTCGGCACCACCGCCGCCGCGTTACGTGCCGGCCTGCCACAGGTCATTCGGCCCTTCGGATTTGACCAATTCGATCACGCCGCCCGGATCGACGAGCTCGGCATGGGCGTCTGCCTTTCACGAAAAGAGTTTGCCCCCTCCACGCTCGTATCGGCCCTTGGAGGTCTTCTCGAGGACCACCAGATAGCCCGACGCTGCCAGCAGCAGGCTCGGCAGCTAAAACAGAACCAGCCCGTCGCCGAGTCCTGCGAGCTCATCGAAAAACTCTTTGGCTGAGCCTAATTCTGCCCACTGCTCTTATTGGATTGTGCCGGCCGTATACAAACCAGTTGAGTCAGAACATTACTCATGCCAGGCGCGCGTAATCTCTACCAGGTAGGCCTCCCCGTCGAGCCACTGCCAGGTGAATCTGGTTACGATTCCAGGCACATGGCAGGAGCAACGAAAGCCCTCGTTGAGGTCCTGGCAGGAAAATTCGAAGCCCGGCATAAAGTTGGGGCCGCAGGACAAAAACTCCTCTCCTCGTTCGCCGGGGAACTCACTGGCAGTGAGGTGAAACTCTGCGCTCCCGGAATACTGCTCTTCGTCGCGGTCGCTCCACGACTCCTCGAGGAAGATGCCGTCGTCGGGATGAATGAGCTGTCGCACGCCCTCGATATCGCCGTCGCGGCTGCGATCGAAGAGGCGTCCCATCCAGTTTTTTGGACCCATTTCACAGTCAATTTCGGGACAACAATCGTGGCCGTAGCGGCCGACGGAGCTGACCTGTGAGTCGCGAACTTCTACGTATACGACGCCCTCATAGCAATGGTTCTCGGCGTCATCGGGATCGACTCGCCTCTCCAGCAGCTCCAGGTGGGCGATGTCAGTCGTGGCCTCTTCCAGATCATCACGATCTTCATCGATCACCGTCAATATCCGTACCTCGTCGCCGTGGTCTTCGGAATCGTACCAGGCGAGGATAATCTCCTGCATGGTGGGATGGAGCTCGCCCAGATCATGGGGAGTCTCTTCCTGTGATGACGCTTCAGAATCAGGAGCCCCCGTCGTCGGCGTCACCTTTTCACCGCTCGGCTGTGGCGAGGAGCAACCCACGATGGCAGTGCATATGGCAAGTACAGCGATAAGTCGTATCGAAAAATCCATTATTTCCGTTTCACTCTAAGAAAAGTTGGCGCCCAAAGCGCAATAGTGACGATCTAACAAGACTAAAATTCAAACGTTTTTGAAGATACGGTTTCTCGTCGATATGAAAATACAGATCGAGAATATTTTGGTGGCCTCGCCGCAGATATTTAGCTCTTCGTCGTTCTGATTATCCTTTTGGAAAGGCAATGGAACGAGCCGGGCACTGAGCCAAACCTTCTCAACACGATAGCCGACCCCCGCCGAGGTGACGACCAATGACGGAAGAAGATCGCTCGAATCAAAAAGGGCCGGCGCCGTGGCTATTTCTATTTGGGACCCTGGCCTGGACCTGGACATGGCTTACACCGGCCATGCTGAGCGACAGAGATTGGCTGGAGTTTCCAGTGACGCTGTTATCGGCCATCGGTTTGCTGGGGCCTCTAATCATGCCAGCGCTCCTTATCGGCAGCGGCAGGTGGGACTTTTCACTGGATGCGACGATTGCTCATTTTTATCGACGCTGTATCGATATCCAAGGCCTCGGCAAAGCCTGGACGCTCGGCGTGGTGGGCCTGGCAATTGTATTGGCCTTCGGGCCGCTTCTGCTAAATCCTTCTTCTATCGCAGAGACAGGGCTAATCGACGCGGGTCCGGTGATTTTTTTGTTGGTGGGGCTGTTAGGTGCTCTCGAAGAGCCGGGGTGGCGCGGCTACGGTCAGGAAGCACTTCAGCGGCGCATCCCCGTACTTCTGGCGAGCTTCATAATCGGCATTTTCTGGGCAGCCTGGCATCTCCCTTTATTTTTCATCGACGGCACCTACCAGGACCAATTAGGAGTGGGCACCACCGGCTTCTGGGCGTTTCATGCGGCGATTATATTGAGCGCTCCGTTCTACGCCTGGCTTTATAATGCGGCCCGAAAAATCATCTTCGCCGTGGTGCTATATCACGGCCTCGGTAATGTGGCGCGCGAGTTGGCACCAGAGGTTACGACGGCAGCGGCGCTGACCGTAGAGGGGGTAATGACCCTATTTGTGGTGATTCTTTCCTGGCGATGGATAAGCCAGACCAAATGAGAAATATCTACCGGCGAAGTTGGCGATCAGAAACTCATAGTATTGTCCGCCAAGTTATATCGCCCTCCTCGCCGGCTTCCCTATCTCAGGAACTCCGCTTCTGCTGATCGGTAACGGCCGCGAAAAACCACCGGTTGCCACAGGGATCAATGACTCCACCGGAGCGCTCTCCGTAGTCGTGATCGATGACCTCGTATAGCGGCGTGGCACCGGCCTCGATGGCCTGCGACCAGGCGGCATCGGGGTCCTCGACGTAGATAGCGTTCCCCTTGAATACCAGATCCACTCCACCCAGGGCGCGAATCTCAGTCAGTGGGTGAATGACCTGAAATTTGAGATAGTCCGCGTTCATCGCAACTCTCTGTGGCGGGAGTAACTCTGCCGTCGCCATTAGATCATAACTCTTTGCATCATTGCCAGACGGCGCAGTGTCAACCGGCCCGTCGACGTGATCGGCGAAACACTCTCGACGTGATGGCAAGAATTGAGCATCGAGTTCTTCGTATCGCAACGAATTTCTGGTATCGATCTATCATCGAGCTGCAGAGATCGACGTCCTATCGACGTCGAGTAGTGGAATAATTCGAGCAATCAGACCCAAAAGGGGAGAAAAGAATATGCCTAAGGTAATTTTTGGTTTTGCGCTGATGTTATTGGGATTCGGTGCCATGGCCACCACCGGTTGTGGAGATGATGGCCAGAAGGAAATCGAGGAGGAATGCGAGCATCACGACGAGTGTCTCGACGATGGTGGGGCCTGTCTCGGCGGTGAATGCACAGACATTCCACAGGAAGGCGACTCCTGTCCCGACGCCTACGAGGACGAGAAATATGAAGATCTAGTATGTATGGATGGAAGCTGGCAGATCGACGAATTCGAGCCTCCGGTGGAGTCCGACAGGCTTCAGGTCGCCACTGAGCCTCCCGCCGAAGTCGTGGCCGGAGAGAGCTTCGAGGTCGAAATCAGGTTGGTCGACCAGTTCGAGGACCCGATTGAGATGGAGGGCGTCGAGATTGACCTGGCGCTCAACCAGGGTGAATTCTCCGATGGCGGCGACACAGTCAGCACCGATACGACCTCGACGGGGATCGCCGGTTTCGAATTGGTTATCGAAGACGCGGGAACCGGCTATGAGCTCGAAGCCACAAGCGAACACGAGGATTTCGAAGAGGCATCGACGACCACGGCGTCGTTCGACGTGCTCGCAACGGCACCTGTATCGGATCATTCCTGGATCTCCGGGGAAGACGGCGTCACTGCCAATGGCGAGGACGAGGCAGAGATCACCATTGAATTATTCGACGCCGACGAAAGTCCGGTGGCCGGCCTCGTACCGTCCTTTGAGGCGTCGGGTGAGGGCAACGACTACGGTGATTGCTCGGAGACCGACTCCGATGGAATCGCATATTGCACGATGACCACCACCGAGCCCGGCGATAAGACCCTGGAGATCGTCGATCCCGTCTCGGTCGTCGGCGAGACGCTCACCTTCGTATCGGCGGCGTGCCACGAGGATGGCGAGCCCTTTGGCGGCGGTGAGGGCAGCGCCGAAGAGCCCCACCTGATCTGTGCCCCCGAACATCTCGCTGCCATCGGTGACGAGGGTCAATACCTGGAGGACTATTTTCTCGTCACCCAGGATATCGATCTGAGCGGCGTCGGCGATTTCGAAGTAATCGGAGATAGCGAAGATGATCCTTTCTCCGGTTCCTTTGACGGCCAGGGATTTGTTATCGACAACCTGCTCATCGATGAACCCTCAGAGGAGAATCGTGGCTTCTTCGGTCACGTCGAAGAGGGGGCGGTCATCGTCGACCTTCGGCTGGAGAATATCGAGGTCAGTGGAAGTTGGAATACAGCAGGGTTGATCGGCACCAATGATGGTGAGGTCAGTGATATCGTTGTCACAGGCGAGGTCAACGCACAGGATTCTACTGCAGGTGGCGCCGTCGGTTCGAATACCGGGACCGGCGTGCTCACAAATGTCGCTGCCGAGGTCGATGTCGAAAGTCTCGATCGGCGCGTTGGCGGACTGGTGGGATCGAATCGTGGTCAAATTATCGACTCCTACGCCACCGGAGACGTCGTCGCCCCCGGTGGTGAAGGCGGAGGACTGGTGGGGACGACATCATCAAGTGGATATATCATGGGCTCCTACGCCACAGGAGACGTCGATCTCGACGGCGATGGCGATTATGGCGGTGGTCTCGTCGGCTTGATGGAAGGCGATATCAGCGATTGCTATGCCACCGGTAAGGTCGATGCAGGAGTGGAGATGATCGGAGGTCTGATTGGCTACCAATACGACGGGGACCTCGTCGGTTCCTATGCCACTGGTGATGCCGAAGGAATAGAACTTGTTGGCGGATTGGTCGGCTATCGAAACGACGGAACAGTGCTCGATTCCTACTCCACAGGTGATGCCCACGGAGTGGAGTCGGTGGGAGGGCTGGTCGGCTACCACCGGCAGGGACTGATCGCCAATACCTATGCCACGGGCACGGCCAGCGGAGATGATGAAGTAGGAGGATTTATTGGAACCAATGAGGACGGCGAGGTAGAGGCCTCGTATTGGGATACGGCGCTCATCTCCACCATCAGCGCCGTCGGTGAAGGCGACGACGAGGGCATTAGCGGACTAGAAACCGATGAATTTGATGATGAGTCAGAATTCAGCGATGCCGGCTGGGATTTCACCGACATCTGGACAATCGGTGAAGCGCCCGACGGCGAGCAGCGACCGATTCTTCAGTGGCAGCTAGACTGATCGCAAGCACCACCGAGTGATGACGTATGACCACGGCGGGCTCTGAGAACAACTTCTCGGGGCCCGCCTTTTTTCTATCCGAATTTGCCGGCGATATAGTCGGCGGTCTGCTCAAGTTGCGGATCATCGACAATCGTATCGGCGAAGCTCTCGCAGACAATACGGTGGATATACACCATCTGGTCGTAGGCCCACCGCTGGCCGATCTTTCCGACAATCCAGACCAGGACCGCCAGGACTAAACACCCGACGCTCATCCACAGGCCACTGGGCGTCTGATCGAGTTGTACCTGGACCGGCGCCAGAATCAGTCCGCCCGCCCCGATCATGGCGATCACGGCATAGACGGCCACAAAGAGGCTCCAGACATTGATATTGGGACCGAATTTTCCACGCAAAACCGTCTGTGAGTCTTCTCTTTCGAGGAGCATCTTGAGATAGGGAGACCAATAGTGGCGCTCTTCGGGATCGACCGTCATCTCGACCTGCCGGTCCAAAAGATAGACCTCGCAGGAATGCGACTCGTCCACGGATAGCGTTTCAAAGCGCCTTATGACGTCGTCGAGCGGCAGATTTACGCGGAGGCCAAACCGGGGCCGCAGTCGCAGGGTCATGATCGTGCTCGCAGAAAATGGTGTCGGTTCGCCGTATCGTCGATCTTCAGGTCAGTCGATATTCTGCCCATTCAAAGCGACCGTCGCTTGAAACACCTCGGGCCGGGCTTATTGTCCGACTTGCTATTTACTCCCACGTGGCATTACTGAGTATCGAGATGCCCGCGACGGTAAAGAATAGCGAACGAACTACTGAACTACAGATCTAAGGAGTACAGGAATATGAAAATCCAGGTAAATACCGATAGCAGCGTCAAAGGCGATCAGCGCCTCGAGAGCATTGTGGAGGAGAAGGTCGAAAATAAATTAAAGCGCTTTCAAAACGATATCACGCGCGTTGAGGTCCATATCCGCGACGAGAATAGTGAAAAAGGCGGCCCCGACGACAAGCGATGTCTGATAGAAGCGCGCCTAAAAGGCCTCGATCCCAGTTCAGCCACCGACCGGGCTAATACTGTAGAAGCCGCCGTAAACGGCGCAATATCGAAGTTGCAGAAAGTGCTCGACTCCACGCTTGGAAAGCGCAAGTCCCACCGATAGCGCTCATTGTGCCAATCACAACCATCGACCACTGAGAATACCGACTGTCGCCGGCGTTCTTCTACTCCCGCCTCGAGTCAAGTCGTCTCAATTCAGGGCCTAAAATCTGGCGATGATTGTCTGTCCGACGGCGAATAACCCACACGCCCATAAGAGCCACCAGGACGAAAAGACTGCCCGCAGGTGATGACTGGCTAGAGCAGCCCGAGCAGCCAGATTCGCTGCTCAGCTCGCTATCACCTGTGTCTTCGGGCTCGCCGGCGTCCGGGGTGATAGGCGTCGGTGTGCCCACGTCGGGCTCCGGCTCATCTCCCACATCGTCCTCTTGCGATTCACCGACATCGCCTCCTGCGTCGGGAGTGCCGTTTTCTGGCTCTTCCGGTTCTTCGGGCTCGTGATCGGCCGGGACGAGCAGATCGCAGATCTGATTTTCTCCCGCGGCGGCAAAGGTGGAGAAGCGATTGAGCTGAAATGCCTCGCCCTGCTCACTTCGAAAATCGAAAGCATCGGCGATAAGCACTTCGTCTTCACCCTCGGGCTGCACATAGGCGTCGTAGGTGCGGTTTTCCACGTCGACGATGAAACGGAAAAAATAGGTCGTCGACGCTTCGTACTCCAATGAGGCGAATGCCTCGTAGGCCCCGGCATTGCGGGCGTCAATAACACCGTCCGGACTAAAGCGGACGATCGCCGCCAGGTCCTGGTAGCGCTGAGCGTCTCCGAAGGACAGACCCATCACGGAGTTCATCTCCTGGTCCTGAGGTGTGGCGTGAAATTCGACTTCGAATTCCCCGTCCTGCAGAGAAATCGGTGTGCTCTGCCACAGATCGACCACATCGAGACAGGCGGTGTCGGGAAAGCGGAAATTTGCCGATGAGAGCCGGCTTGTGGCGTATCCGTCGGCGACGGCAATGGCGCGAAGATTGGTATCCTCATCGAGCTCAAGGGGACCGTCGTACACAGCGGAGTCCGTGGTCGGCGCTGCGCCGTTGAGGGTGTAGTAGATGGTGGCCCCGTCGGTCTCAGTGGCGATTTCCACGGTCCGGGGCTCCTCATAGGTCCCGCCGTGAGGTGTGATCTCCGGCGTAACCACCCGACCCTCGGGAAGTGGGCCGGTCATGCGCATTCGCAACTGGTTTTCAAATAGAGAGCGCGGCTCCAGGCTATCGCCTTCTCCCTCTCCCTCGACGTGATCGACGGGCTCTGTGCGGTGGGCTTCATTGGCCCAGCTCGCTGTGCCCGAAGTGGAGATCCCCGTGGCGGCACCGCGGGTGCCAATTGCGTAGCCGTAGCGCGCCTGCTGGGTGTTGACGATGGCGCTGGAGTTACTGAAATACTCCAACCCCTCCAGATTCCAGAAGACCGAATGTGTCGCTGAGTGGCCGTGATTGCTGCCCCAGGTATGGCGGTAATAGGCGGCGAAGTAGTCCTCCAGAAGCTGGGTGTTGTCGACCAGGTTGGATTGACTCAGCCACATATGGTGGTCACTGCCGCTGCTGCCGGCACCTCCTGAGAGTGCACGCCACCCGGTGTGTTCGGCCCGCCCGCGGTGGATGACATTGCCCGAGGTCTGCATATGGGAGAAGACAAAGCCGTGGCGGTTATAGCCCACCGTGGTGTCCTGCATCAGGACCTCCTGCGAGTTGGTCACGCGCAGCATATAGGCGTTTCCGCCGCCGCCGGCGTACATGGCGCGCTCAAAATGGCTATCTTTGACGGTAATATTGACCGAATTGCCGATGCGAACCGCGTTGGAGAGCACGTGGGCATTCAGCGAATTTTCCTCCGGCCGATAGGTCTCGACGTTGCGGATCCACCCATTTCGCACCCGGGCCATGCGGATGGCGTAGGAGGCGTGGACATCCTCGGCATGAGCGCCGTCTTCGTTGTAGTCGCTGGTGCCCCATCCGCTGGAGGCGTCGTGATTGGGATGCTCCACATTGCCGATGGAGAAGTCCTCCAGGCCAATCTCTTCGATATGAGGATTGAGCAGATGGACCCGGGCGTCGTCCCGGGTTTTGAGGTAGTAGCGGGTCGGCACGTCGATAAAAAGCGTGTCCGTCTCTTCGTCGATGGACAAGATCTGGCGGATAAAAAACACGCCGGGCCCCAGGCCCTGGCCCACCCAGAGGTCCTCCATATTATGCTCCGCCTTAAAGGGGTCGGTGGCGTCGGCGCGCACCACGACCCAGTCGTCCGGCGAAAATGCCGAGGCATCGTCGACGGGGATCTCCTTTGCCGGGCCCATCAGATCGTGGCGAATCGCAGTCTCCGGGCTGTCGTCAGGCACATTCGGCCAGCCCGAGCTGGGGGCGTCGACGCGAATAATATCGGTGCGGTTCATCTCCCATGAATCGTTGAGAATAAAGGTCTGTGAGGGACCGGCGCCGCGCAGAATCACATTATCGCTGCGGATGCGAAGGCTCGCCGGCGCATCACCGGCAGGACGCACCCGATAAGTGCCGGCCGGCAGATAGACCACACCGCCTCCGGCGTCGGCGGCGGCATCGAGGGCATCCTGAATCTCTCCGGTCGAATTGGACTCTCCCGTCGGATCGGCGCCGTAATCCGCCACGGCGTCAAAGATTGGCCCCGTCACCTCCGGCAACTCCGCCTCAGAGCGGCGATAGCCGGCATACGAGAAGTCCTGGATGACCTTGTCCGTCTCGAAACTGGGCGGCTCACTCAATGTATGCGGGGGGACCCAATCATCGTCGTACAGAGTGCTCCGCCAGGCATCGGCGTCGGCGGGTACGGCGACAATCAAGCAGAGAGTCGTCAGAATAAAGGTCAGCAACGATCGAGGTTTCATCACAGATCCAGGGGCAATATAAGACAATCTCGATCGACGCTATTTACCGGTGGAAAGGGTGTCAAATATCGATACGCCGAAGCCGGGCCATCGATCTCCAATCTGGCGCACCCATCAATTCTCAATGCAGACCCCCTCCTCATCGGGACTATCGATAGCGCAGATCTCCGAGCAGCACTGGAAGGCGTACTCGCAGGGGTCGCCGGCGGGTCGGCATTGGAAGGTGACGCATTCGTTCTCGACACATTCCTGGCCTTCCGGGCATTCGCCACAGTCGATGGAATTTCCACATCCATCGGAGACAGCGCCGCAGTCGGCCTGGTGATCGACACAGCCCAGTGCCGGGCAATCGCAGACATTGGGCGTTCCACCGCCACCGCAGGTATACGGTGAGGGGCACTCACCGCAGTCGAGGATGCCACCGCAACCGTCATCGACGGCGCCGCACTCGGCGCCATGATCGGAACAGGTCACGGGATCACAGGAGCCTGCGCCACAGATATTGGGTTCGCCGCCGCCTCCACAGGTCTCGCCGGGCGGGCAATCTCCACAGTCGACGGTGTCTCCACAGCCATCGGAGACCACGCCACATTCGGCGCCGTGGTCAGTGCAGCTCAGGGCATCGCAGTCGCACTGGTTGGGGGTTCCCGTCGCGCCACAGGAGGTGCCCTGGGGACAGTCGCCGCAGTCCAGGGTGCTGCCACAACCGTCATCGACAATGCCACACTCGGCATCGTGCTCAGCACAGCTCAGGGGCTGACAGCCTCCACTGCACACATTCGGGGTGCCCCCACCGCCGCAGACCTCGCCGGGAGGGCAGCTTCCGCACTCCACGGTGGCTCCGCAGCCGTCGGAGATGGTGCCGCAGGTGGCACCGACGTCGGCACACCCACGGGGATCGCATTCGGCCGGCTCCGGGATGCCCGAATCGCTGACACAGGCGGCCAGGTCGAAGAGCAA
>SKQC01000273.1 GCA_007119175.1 Myxococcales bacterium
AGAGGTCGACGAGGTCGATGAAGCACCGCAACAAGGAGATCGGCCCGACGAGATGCAACATGCCTGGCAACTCGAAACACCGGAGGTCGCCGGCGGTCAAATGGCCACCTACAAACTCCACGACGATGGACTCTTCATCTACGTTCGCGGCGGCACCGATCGCTGCCAGCCCGGCGTGACCACTCGCGTCGGAACCTGGCATATGGATGGCGACGAATTGGTCCTCAAAGAAGAACGCAATATTGAAGAAGTCGGCGGCGAAAAGGTGGACGACGATCTCGACGGGTGCATCCTCGAAGGGGCCGAAACCCAGGTGAGCGAACACAGCGAGCCGGAGGTGACGAGCTTTCAGGTCACTGAGTGCTCCGACGAGGAGCATGCCGAGCACGAGACCTATTACGACGAACTCGGTTCCGAATGCCGACGCTTTGACGACGTGCCCTACTGGACGTCAGCGGCGATGGAGACCACCCGATGGGCCGACGAATGGGAAGATTGGTTCGACGCCGCAGAGTGACACACCTGGCCTTCTGGAGTGTGATCACCGCGTTGGCGCCGGCGACGCTTTTTTTACCCGCGTCAATGCCTCTTCGTCGCCCAGAGCCTGCCAGATGGGGATCGACAGCGTCCGCGCCACGTCGGCGTCGTCGCTCCACCCGGCCTCTTTGGCGAGACGCGCCGCCTCCTCACAGGCCCAGCCGATATCGCGCTCAATGACCGGCTCGTTGCTCAATTTACGCCGGGCGAGTGGAAAATACTCATCCCACTCGGCGCGCTTTTTCGCCCCCGCGGCGGCGCAGCATAAAAGGAGATAGGCCGCTCCAATAAACAGGGTGAATTCCTGGCGCTTCATACTCGCCGCAATCGACTTTGCCAATTTGGCGGCCTCATCATATTGACCTCGGTTGATATGGACGATCGAAAGGTTTAGCCCCAGCGTATTGGCCATCGTCGAGCCGCGATCGACATAAAATTCGTAGGAGTTTTGATAAAGCGCTTCGGCGGCGGCGAGATCTCCCAGATAGCGCGTCGCATCGCCCAGATCGCCGCTGATTGCCATGACGCGCTCCTCGCTGGATCGACGGGCATATCGCAGAGCCCGCTCGAAGTGCTCGCGGGCCCTTTGGTAATCGCCCATTCCCATCGCCACATCTCCCAGCCCTTTTAAAACGGTGGCGATGCGAATCGTGGAGTCGAACCGGGTAAAGCTCTCCAGCGCCTCTTCAAAATGCTGGCGGGCCCGCTCGTAGTCGCCGGTATATTGGCGTAAAAAACCCAGCATCTGATTGACCCGGGCCTCACCCAACTCATCGCCCAGAGTCTGAAAATAACTCATGGCCTGCTCATAATGGACCTCGGCCTCCTTTAGCTTGCTCTGATCGGCGGCGATCGACCCCTGCAGTCGCTCCGTCTCGGCGAGGCTGTCCATATCGCGCGGCAGCCGGGCGTGGCGGCGGATGCGGGCGATATAATCAGTGGCCAGCTCCGGGTTTGTATGTTGCTGATTCCAGCCTAAGGCGACCCATGCGCGGATTCGCCGGCGATCATCGTCGGCGGCCTGCAACGAGTCCAGAGCCCGTTCAGCTTCCATTCCGCAGCGCATCCCGCGGTGGTAGTCGTAGTGTTCGGCATATCGGGTGGCCAATGCCAAAAGCGGCTCCACCGCTTCTTCGGCCATACCGGCCCCCACCAAATGTCGACAGCGGCGCTCCGTGGCCTCCGGATCGTCGTCGCCATAGCAGTGCCGCAGCACCTGCACACAGATTCGATGGTGCTCTTGAAGGCGGCCCGCCTCCTCGGCAAGGCGCAGGATCGACTCCCGGATCATCTCATGGGAAAATTCGGCATTATGATCGCTGTCGACGCTGAGTACCCGCTCTTCGAGAGCGGCTTGCAAAAAGCGCGGATCGACCTCGATGCCGGCGAATTTGCAGGCCAACACCCACTCTCTGGTGCCCTCGGCGAAGCGGCCGAAGCAGGCCGCCAATTCCAGCGCCCGCCTCGCCTGTCGGCGGTCGCCCTCAAAGCGCTCGAAGATACCGTCGAGGCGCTGAGTCCAGACCTGATGCAGCGAATCGGGCAGGACGGTCTCGCCGTCGCGTGGAGGCCGAAAATAGCCGCGCTCCAATATCAGATGCCCCTCGTCTATCCAATCCCTCAGCAGCTCCACGGCGAAATGCGGATTGCCCGCCGTTCGACGGGCCACCTGATCGATAAACGCCGCCTCCAGCGGCAATAGCCGACCGATAAGACGGCGATGATCGCGCATCGGCAACGGCTCGCATTTGAGGGGGCGGACCCCTTCCATTTGATGCAACTTTTGTATCTGTCGCCGCTCCACAGGTCGCTCCGTCAACGCCGAGTCGCGCACCGTCAACAGACACAAAATAGCGGCCGGCCGCCCCCTTAATATCAACTCCACCAGGGCAATGGCGTCGCTGCTCCGATGAATATCATCGATCCACAACACGACTGGGCGCTCGACGGACAGACAGCGCAACAGGCGAAGCACCGCCAGCTCGCGACGGCCCGTCGACGAATCCAGCGCCGTGTCCGCATCGCCGCTGGCCGCCGCTGCCATACTTGCCAGAGCCGCGGCATCGAGCCGGAACTGCCCGTCCGGATCGAGGACGGCGATCTGCTCTTCGATACGGGCCGTCGCCTCTGTTAAGGAGAGCTTCTCGGTTCGAAAAAAATGGCGCATCGCCGCGCCGAGTATATCGTCGATGGAGACCGCCGGGCCGATCTGGATTTGCATCAACCGGCCAGCGCCGAGTTCGACGGCCCGGCGGGCCATCCACTCCGCGATCGCGCTTTTGCCGCAGCCCGATGGACCGCGC
This sequence comes from Myxococcales bacterium, assembly GCA_007119175.1. Lineage (GTDB taxonomy): Bacteria > Myxococcota_A > Bradymonadia > Bradymonadales > Bradymonadaceae > SLJM01. The sequence goes on from SKQC01000273.1 coordinate 2,841, forward strand.
AATACCACGGCCTTTGGCCGGCCCTCGTCGCTGACCTCGCGGAGAGCCTGCCAGATCCGGTCGCGCTGCTCGCGGCGGCCCACCAGCCCGATGCGGCGCATCCCGTACAGCCCCAGCCCGACGCCGGCCAATGCGATCCGCTGGGGCAATTGCGCCGCCTCCCAGCTTCTCGGCATCGGCGGCTTTACGCGATGAAGACGCCCTATATCGCGGTGCTCACCGTTGTCGACGTCGGCGTCGCCGGCCACCTCGTCGAGGTCGAATTCAAGGGTCTCCAAAAAGGCCGCCTCGAGCCCGTCGTCGAAGGCCGTGGAGTCGCCGTAGATGCGCGTAAGACTTCCCTCGGGAGGGTCGTCGTCAACAGCGAGCGCCACCGACCCGGGCTTTTCTGAAGGGCTCCATCCATCGTCGAGCCGGGCCAGCGTCCAGGCGGCGTCGGCGGCGCATCGAAAGCGCTGCCGAGGCGCTTTTTCCAGCAATCGCCTCACCCAGGCCGAAAATCCGGGAGGCACGCTCATCGACGCCTTAAGCGGCGGCGGCTCCTCGTCGATCTGGGCCAGATAAGTGGCCATGGCGGTGGAGCGTGCAAAGGGCACCTCGCCACAGGCCAGCTCGAAGGCCATGCAGCCCAGGGCGTACAGGTCGGTCCAGGGCCCAATCTGTCGCCAGCGGCCGCGGATCTGCTCCGGCGCCATATAGGCCGGGGTGCCCGCGGAGCCGACGTCGCTCTCCGTCTCCGGACAAAAATCGATGGGTGTGCCCACATAGGCGAGACCGAAATCGGCGAGCTTCAGCTCGCTATGTCCGCCCTCCTCGGCGACCAGAACATTACCCGGCTTCAGATCGCGGTGGATGAGCTCATGGGCATGGGCGTGGGCGAGCCCGTCGAGGATCTGCAGGAGGACGGATTTTAAGCGCGCCCAGCTCCGGGGCCGACGGCGATCCCACAGACTGCCCCCGGTGGCGTATTCCATGACCAGATAGGGGCTGCCGGCGGTGAGTTCGCCCCCTGACTCGTCCTGAGCGTTCTCGCTGAGCAGACCGTAGTCGTAGACCCCGATGATGCCGTGGTGGTTGAGCGTCGCCGTGGCCAGCACCTCCCGGTTGAATAATCGCGCCTGCAACTCGCCGGCGACCCGTTCGGGCAGGATGACCTTGATCGCCACCTCCACGTCCTGTTTTCGATGCCGGCCATGCCAGATCTGGCCCATCCCACCCTGGCCGATGACGCCGGTTAATTCGAAGGGGCCAAGCGAGGTCATCGAGTCTCCTGTCGAGCAGATCGCGAGGCTCAATCGTATAACCGGTGGTCACCAGATAAAAGCGTCGAACTCGCTGCCCCTGCATCGGTATGGCAGTGGCCGGCGAGGACCTCAGAATAGCCACAATAACGCCGTGGCCACCGCGGCGCCGGCGATGAAGGGAACGGTCTGGGTCTGCCGGCCGGAGGGAAGCTCGTCTTTGATGGCGACGATAAGCATGGCGCCGATTAAAAATGCGGTGACAATGGCCATCGCCGCCGCGGAGATGGCAACGAATGCGCCCACCACCCAGCCCACGACAATGGCACCGGCCAACACCCACCGGCCCGTCATCCGATACACATGCTGGTGATGGCTCCTCATGGCGGCGTCAATGACCGAGAGGTGCACGCCCATGGCCACACCATAGGCCACAAGGCCAACGACTGTCTCCTGCTCGCCGTAGGATAATAAGACGCCGATAATGACGTTATACAGCGCATACCAGCCGATATGGACCCAGAAGACATAATCATGGCCGAAGGGAGGCTCTTCGGGATCGACGCCCTCGTCGGGCCTGCGCTCCCGGTATGCCAGATGCTCCAGGGCATAAAAGACGAGAACCCCCACCAGGGCCACCGCGTAGCTCATCTCGTCGACCACCGCCAGCTCGCGATGCGCGGCGAGGACCTCGCGAAAATGCGCCAGCTCCGGCAGCAGATAGATAAATACAAACGCCACCGTCACCCCACCGGCGGCGGACAACCACCGACTTCGCGGCTCGAACTCCAGCGTGACGACGCGACCGATGAGCAGATGAACCGCGCCGAGGGCAACGGCGATGCAGAGAGCGAGAAGAGTCATGGGTGATCAAAGCTATTCGCCCGGAGGTGGGGCGGCTAGCGAACATAGACTCCGCGACGCCACGAGATGGAAATGCGCATCGCCAAAAAACCGATTGACAGTCGGTTTTTGCCTTTCTAGGGTTCAAGTCCGTTCATTTTCGGCCTCTTGAGGCTCTTCTTTCCCCTACGACTAGACCCCTTTCTGATGGCGCAAGGTCCACGACACCTGGGAGAATTGGAGTTGAGCATCCTCGAACTTCTATGGGAGCAGGGCGTCTGTACCGTAAAGCAGGCCCACGCTCGCATCGGCGAGGAGCGCGACGTCACCCATAATACCACCCAGTCAACGATGAAGCGGCTGTGGGAAAAAGACTTGCTGAAGCGCAAGAAACAGGGCCACGCCTACCTCTATTCGCCCTGCTTGAGCCGACGTGAGCTGACCGGCCAGATGGTGGCCGATCTCGTCGATGAAATCGCCGGCTCCCAGATCGAGGTCGCTCTGCAGGCCTTCGTGGATCTGGCCGATGCCACCGGTAAAGAGACGCTGGCTCAACTCGAAGAGCTGGTCGCCCGATGCCGTCGCGAAGACGAAGAAGCGGGGAGCTGACACCGTGGATACACTTCTCAATAGTGTCCAACTGGCTGCGGTTGTCGCCGTCGCCGCCGGACTACTGGGAGCAGTGATCGCCCAGATCACGGTCGCAATAGCAGGGCCCTACGTCAGGGGCTTGTCACCACATCGACAATTTCGCGTCGTCCTCGCTATCTCCTCACTTCCGGTGGTCATGAGCACCGGGGCCATTTTCATCGCATTCTACCCGACTGTATTTGATGCACTGCAATGGGTCGCAGGTAGTTGTCATTGCGGCGAGACGAATAGCCACGGATGTCTCTTTGCGATCCCCGTCACGCCTTCCTGGTATATCAGCGTCGCAGTCCTCTTCGTCGTCATGATCCTCACCTATCGCTGGTGCCGTCTGGCTCGGACCTGGTTACAAAGGGCGAGAAAAGCACAGAATTTGCTTCGCCTCGGTGACCACAGCTCCCAGCATGGCTGCTACATCGTGCCGGCTCCTCAGGCATTCGCCGCCACCGTGGGAGTGTGGAAGCCCGCAATCGTCATCAGCCAACGCCTGGTCCAGGCACTGACGCCAGAACAACTGGAAGTGGTCCTGGCACACGAACGTGCTCATCAGCGCCGACGCGACGCTCTCCTCTTTGCCGTCCTACAATGGGTCTTGACGATGCATCTTTCGAAGGCCCGTCGCTTTCTTATGGAAAGAGCACGGACATCGACGGAACAACTCTGTGATAGAGCGGCAGCCGCCGAGGTTCGGGATTCCCTGGCGGTGGCCGAGACCATCCTCAGCGTCACTCGTCTCAATAATGGCCAGCGCCCTCCCGTCGATGGGCTGGGCTTTGGAAGCCATCGACTTGAAGAGCGGATACGGACGCTGCTCGATGGCCCCCACGCCAGGCCCACCGACCGCTTCCTGGCGGCACTGCTCCTGCTCGGCATTGGCACAGCGCTGTTGTATCTCCACGAACTCCACCACCTGGTGGAAGCCAGTCTCCTCCTGGTTCTATAACCACATCATTCCCACTATCGTCGTATGTCCACCATCATTTCACCGATGTCTTCAAAACCAGGCCCTCGCCGGCACAAAAAACCGATCGCCGATCGGTTTTTTGTGATCTCGTTATTGGCTGCACAGGTGCTGATAGTTTCGCATTCGGAGGTGTCAGCCGAAACCATTGCCCTATCGGAGAGCGAGGCCGTGGAACGGGCCCACGGGGTTGAGACCTTAAATCGCCAGTATCGGGCCGGCGTCGACGCCGTACGCGCCGACGCCATCGAGCACCGGCGTTGGTCCAACCCCACCGTTCAATGGACGCGCGAACAGCCTCTGGGAGCCCCGGATACCTTCGGCGAAGATCAACTCGAGGTGCACCTACGCCTTCCCCTCTCCGGTCGTCACCGGCAGACGGTAAGAGCCATCGATATAGAGGTCGACGCTAAAAAGATGGAGGCCATTGAACAGCTTCGCCAGCGTGATCAGCGTGTCCGATATGCCTTCTACGATCTGCTGGAAGCTCAGCAACAGCTCGAGGTCTTCGAAGCACACCTGGACGAAACCGATGAACTTCTGGAGTGGATGAATCTTCTCTTCGAAAGCGGAGAAGCCTCCCAATACGAGCTAAAGCGGCTTCAGAGCGAGCAAAATGCCATTGCGTCCGAACAACATCAGATCCGAGCTCGGCGCGAGCAAAGGAGCGCCCTCCTTGGCGGATTGATCACATCTCCGGGCGACGAGCTGCCACGGGTGCGCGCCGAGGGGCCTCTAGCTCCCGCCAGCTATGAGCACACACAGTCAGTCAGCGAATCCCCCCAACTCATGGCCCTTCAAAAACGCCAACACGCCGCCGAAGAGCGAAGCCGAGCCCTGAGGCGATGGTGGTTTCCCGACCCGATGCTGCAAGCCGGCATTATTCGTGATTTTACCGGAGACTCCGGCCGCTACGGTGCCACCATCGGCCTCGCCTTTGAGATCCCATTCGTCGACGAAAACCGTGGGCCCCGCCAACGCCAGAAGGCCGAGATTGTCAAATTCGAAAACCAGCGTCTGCTCAAAGCCCACGAGCTCGATGCCCGGCTCTACGGTCTCCACGCTCAACTGGAGGCAATGGTGGAAGCCACCGCCGACTATCGCGACGAAATTATACCCGGGGCCCGCGATGTCTTGCGGTTGACCAGACGGGCCTATGAAGGTGGCGAGGCATCGGTTGCGGAAGTGCTCGATGCTCTCCGAACAGTAAAGCGGGCTGAATTACGTCATATCGAATTGGCGGCGAAGACACGAGCCATTGAAGTCGAGCTTCGAGGCCACCAGGAAGGGGCAGAACCATGGCGAGAACACTCACTTGATTCGACGCGGGGAGAGTAGCGATGGGACTTCGAATACACCCACTGGCATGCCTGCTGCTCATGGCTCTCCTCACAGCCATGATGGGCTGTGAGCAGGAGGATTTTCACGATCACCACGACCATCACGATGATCATGACCATCACGATCACCACGATGATCACGACCATCACGATCACCACGATGATCATGACCATCACGACCACCACGATGATCACGACCATCACGATGATCATGACCATCACGATGATCATGACCATCACGATGATCATGACCATCACGATCACCACGATGATCATGACCATCACGACCACCACGATGATCACGACCATCACGACGATCATGACCATCACGACGATCATGATCATCACGACGATCATGACCATCACGACGATCACGACGATCATGGCCATCACGACGATCATGACCATCACGGCCAGCACCACCATGATGACGGTACCATTTTATTTCCCAGGCATTACCAGGAGAAAGTGAATTTGAGCCTCGAGGAAGTGCAGATGCAATCATTGCGATACTCCGAGGCGGTGGACGCTGCCGTCGAATTGAGTCCAGAGGGCCACAGGTCCGTCCAATCCCCCGTACGGGGCCGGGCACACCGACCCGCCCAGGGCGGGCCCGATGTGGGCGACCGCGTCGAAAGGGGCGACACGATTGCCCGCGTTGTACCAATGGGAGCTAGCGAGGAAATTGCCAGCCTGCAGAGTGATTACGACGCTGCCCGTGCCGAACGGCGTTTCGCCCACCGTGAACTGGAGCGAATCGACGGCCTGGTCGAAGACGGAGCCATCGCCGAACGCCGGCGAAATGAGGCCAAGCGCAACGTCGACATCGCCGACGCCGCCCTGGAGCGCGCCCGCAAACGTCTTGATCAAACCTCTGACCGAGCGCTTCGAGACGAGGGGGTGGCCCTCGCCAGCCCCATCTCGGGGGTGATGACCGAGAGGGATTTCACATCCGGCGAGGTTGTCTCTACGGATCGCTCTATTGCCCAGATCGTCCATACTGACCAGCGACGACTCTCCCTACGCATTCCCTATTCGACCATGCGGCGCATCGACGAACCCGCCGGCGGTTGGATCGCCGAGCCCGGCGGCGACATCACGGAATTCACCTTTGGTGGAGACAGTGAGTTGTTGACGAAAGAGCGATTTCTGGAATCGCCGGGCCAACAGGCGCGCTGGATCGTGTCATTCGACGACCCCACACGGCTACCCGCTGCGGGCGCCGTCGTCGAAGCTCATCTCCATGACCAAGAAGGGGACGAGGTCTTGTCCGTGCCCCGCCGGGCCGTGGTCTATGACGGGGGGATGGAATCGGTCTATCTGCAGGTGGACGACGAGTCCTTTGAGCGGCGCGTAATCCAGACCGGTCGACGCGATCGGGAGCTGGTCGAAATTAAAGGTGGACTTCACCAGGGCGATCATGTGGTCACCCACGGCGCGTATTATCTGCGCCTGGCCGGTGCGGCCAGCGATGATATCGGCCACGGCCACGCACATTAGCCCACAATGATCACTAGATGGTGAAAACTGAGGGTTAGAGGAGCCAACAGATGATAGATGCCGTGATCAAATGGGCTCTTGAACACCGACTCACAGTGGTGGTGGCGAGCGTTGTGATGCTGCTGTGGGGCACCTGGCAGGCGACGCAGATGCCGGTGGACGTTTTGCCTGACCTCGCCGCCCCCACGGTGAACGTCGTCGTCGAAGCCCAGGGCATGGCCCCCGAAGAGGTGGAATCGACGGTCGTGCAGCCCGTAGAGGCACGAATGACCTCGGCCACAGGGGTGCGCCGGGTGCGCTCTCATACCAGCGTGGGCAGCGCGATTATCGACGTCGAGTTCGACTGGAATGTGGAGATCGAGGAGGCTCGTCGCATCGTCTCTGAACAACTTCAGGTCGCCAACGCCGAACTTCCGCCGGGAGTAGATCCGCCGGTGATGGGACCGGTGGCCTCGGTGATGGGTGAGATCATGTTCATCGCCCTCACCTCAAGCGGCGATCACACTCCGGAAGAATTGAGAGATACTGCTGAATGGCTCGTGGGACCGCGCATCTCGTCGGTCCCGGGCGTCGCTGAGGTGCAGTCCATCGGCGGCGCGGTGAAACAATACGAAGTGGTCGTCCACCCGAGCGAAATGGCCACGGCCGACGTCGACATCTCCCAGGTACTCGACGCCATTCGCGATACAGACCAGAATATATCGGCGGGCTTCTTCGAGGAATTCGACCAGGAATACCTCATCTACGGCCTCGGCCGTATTCACACCGCACAGGACATCAAAGATACCCTGGTGATTCGGCGCGGCCAGGACTCGATTCGAGTCGGTGATATCGCCGAGGTCCGCGTGGGCTCGGCGCTCATTCGAGGGGACGCGTCCTTCAACGGAGAACAGGCGGTCATCATCGGGATCCAAAAGCAGCCCGATGCCAACACCCTGGCTTTGACCGAGACCCTCGATGGCGTACTCGACGAGGTCGACGTCGCCCTTGCCGAAGGCATCGGCCTGGAGCGCGATCTCTTTCGCCAATCGGACTTCATCGAGGTCGCCGTCGACAACGTCCAAAACGCCCTGTTGGCAGGCTCAATCTTGGTGGTACTCATCATCTTCTTCTTTCTGGGCAAAGTCCGGGCAACCCTGATCGCTGCCATCGTCATCCCCCTGTCGCTGGTCGTGTCGGCCATGGTGCTGAGATCGACGGGAGGCACGATCAACACCATGACGCTGGGAGGCATGGCCATCGCCGTCGGCGTGCTCGTCGATGACGCCATCGTAGTCGTGGAAAATATCGTGCGTCGTCTGCAACTGAACTCCCAGAATGCCCAGGGGAGCGCCGCTGTGAGCACTGTCGTGGCTGCGGCGACCCGTGAGGTCGTCTCACCACTATATTACGCCAATCTGGTCGTCTTTCTGGTCCTTCTGCCCCTGCTTTTTCTCACCGGCATGGAGGGACGGCTGTTGCGACCGCTCGCCGTGGCATTCATCGTCGCTGTGATCGCCTCGTTGGTCATCGCACTGACTGTCACACCGGCGCTGTGTTCTTTTGCACTGTCCACCGATGACGACGGCGCAGGTCCAGACAAGGATTCCCTGGTGGTGGCCTGGCTTAAACGCATCTACGAGCCGGTGTTGGACGCCACGCTTTTGCGCTGGAGACCCCTGGCCTTTCTCTCGGTGGCACTGGTGATGGGAGCTGCAGCATTGCTCGGCAGCGCGGGCCAGTCCTTCTTGCCGGAATTCAATGAGGGCTCGCTGACGGTCAACGCAAATACCTTGCCTGGCACCTCGCTGGAGACCGCCGATGAACTGGGGCGATGGGTAGAGGAAGTATTGCATCGCCATCCGGAGGTGATCTCCACGGCCCGACGCACCGGGAGGGGCGAACAGGACGCCCATGCACAGGCCTCTCAGGCCAGCGAAATCGACGTGACCCTCGAACTCGGCGATCGCTCCCGCGAAGAATTTATCGACGCCCTGCGCGATGACCTCTCGCAGATCCCCTCCGTCAATATCGGGATTGACCAACCGATCAGTCACCGTATCGACCACATGTTCACCGGTGCCCAGGCCAGCGTGGCCATTCGTATCGTCGGTGACGACCTCCATGAACTACGCCGACTCGCCGAAAGAGTCTCCCATACCGTGGGTAGCTTTGATGGTGTTGTCGACCTCAACATCGAAGATCAGACGGATATCCCCTATTTGCTCATCGACAAAGACCGCAGCCAGATCGCCCGACAGGGACTTGATATGGCTGCGGTCACACAGGCACTTCAGACCGCCTATCTGGGCAGCGTTGTTGGACAGGTCATGAAGGGAGAGCGCAGATACAATCTGGTCGTACGCTATCCCGACTCCGCCTCCGAGCACATCGATCAGATTCGACAGACCAAGATCAGCGGCCCCGACGGACAGCGTCTGCCCCTGGAGGAGATCGCAGATATCCGCCGAGATCTTCGCCCCGGCGAGATCAGCCGCCAGGACGGTCGACGCCAGATTACCCTGTCCTTCAATCTCACGGATACCGACGTGGTCGGCGCCGTCGAAGAAGTACGCCGTACCATCGATGACGACATCGACTTTCCCGAGGGTTATTACGCCGAATTTGCTGGCCAATACCAGCGAGCCGGCGAAACCACACAGACTCTGGTAATTCTGGGGCTCATCGCGCTCATTGGCATCTTCTTGGCCATGGCATCATCCCTGCGATCCAGCCGTGATGCAGTCCTGGTGTTATTGAACCTTCCTCTTGCGCTCATCGGTGGAGTGGCGGGGATCTTCTTTCTCGACGGTGTCCTCTCGGTTGCCTCGGTGGTCGGATTCATCACCCTCTTCGGCATTGCTACTCGCAACGGGCTGCTGCTGATCTGTCACATCCGTCACCTCCACCTGCGGGAGGGCGTCGACGACATCGCACAAGCGGTACGACGGGGAGCTATGGAACGATTATCTCCGATTTTAATGACCGCGCTGGCCAGCGGATTGGGTCTACTGCCATTGGCCATGCAGTCCGGCGCCCCCGGCGGAGAAATTCAAGGCCCCATGGCGGTGGTCATTCTCTTTGGTCTCATCAGCTCCACCCTGTTGACCCTGCTCGTGCTCCCGGCGCTCTATCTTCGATTTGGACAACTCACAATCAGCCCAGTCGCTGCTCAAAGGGGATCACCGACGGACCAGATGGGGCAATGAGCAGGTCATGGCTTCTCACCACTAAGGCAAAGCAGGATTTAAATACGGGGGCTTCGATGCACCTTTTCCGCTTTGCAACCACGAATACCATCTTCGGTGCTTTTGACCTCACAATTTTCTGTCCCCCGTAGACACCGAGCGGCATCTTCGCCTCGTCGAGCCAGGTGCGATAGATCTGGCGCACCTCGTCGATGCCAAGATTGGAAGTCCGATGGGCCCTGTCAACGCAGATCTCATGTATAATGCCGGCTAGCAATCATTATATATAGCTGTAAGCGTTCAGCCCCCCGGGGTCCGCGGCCAGTCTGGCCGCATTTCGGGCCGTCAGCCCGACCTTTTCAGGGCGCTTTGGCGCATGACTTCGTCACCCCACTGAACGCTTACATATAGCTTGCACCAGAGATAGCACACACATACAGTTGTGTGCAATCATATGTGTGCGCACTTTCACAAGTGCATGAACGCCACTTCTGTGCACCACTGGAGCCTATCGCCATGGATGCTCTCATCGACCGAACAGAAGAGCGGCGTCAATTGCGTCGACTCACTGAGAAATCAGGGCATCATCTGGCCATTCTGTATGGCCGACGACGGATCGGAAAGACGTATCTATTGAGTCATATGTGGGATGAAATTCCCGTCTTTTATTATCTGGCATCCGATACGACGCCCGAATTCAATCGGCGAGATTTCATTCGCGAATTGGCAGAATTTTGCGATGATCAGGCGATGGTTGGGCCGGAGGAGCTACCTTCGTGGAGATTTGTTTTTCGCGAACTATTTCGCTGCCACGAAGATCGCCCCATGATCGTCGTCATCGACGAATTTCAGTATCTGCTCGGTGGTGACGATGATATCCGCTCTCAACTGGTTGCTGTCTGGGATCGCCTTCAACGCAACAACTCGCTGTTGGTCGTGTTGAGCGGTTCGGCGGTGACGACGATGCGCGAACTCGACGGTCCTCAGGCAGCGCTATACGGACGGGTTCAATGGAAGCGCCACCTTCGGCCATTCGATTACTGGTATACCGCCGAGATGGTGCCATTTACCGATTTTCGACAACAGGCCACCGCCTACGGTGTCTTCGGTGGAACACCGGAATATCTGTCGACCATCGACGGCGAGTTGCACTTTCGAAAAAACGTGATCACCCAGTGTTTGTCGCCTCGAGGACAGGTTCGAAACCTGGTGGAGACGATGATCGATCAGGAACGAGGACTTCGAAAAATCGGGTTATATCGGGCTATCCTGACGTCCATCGCTCGCGGTCGCACCACTCTAAGCGAGATCTCCGACGTGGTGGGCATCCCGAAGGGAACCGGGCTTCGCCGCAAGGTACAAAATCTGGAGAGTCTGGGGTTTATCGTCGGACGCCGCAATTTCGAGGCCCCCCAGAATGCCCCCTTTCGCTACCACCTGGCCGATCCCGCGCTTCGCTTCAATCGAGCGGTCGTCCAGAGTCTGCGCAATGAATTGGAGACCACGCCGGCCGACGCCATCTGGGACGAGCACATCATCCCACGGCTCCAGAGCCACATGGGACACGTCTTCGAAGAGATCGTCGCCCAGGCCTATCTGCGACTTCAGAACGCTCGAGCTTTGCCGCCGGTGAGCGAGTGGAGTTCGTGGGAAGGGCTGGACCGAAGCCGGCAAAGCGTCGAAATAGACATCGTCGCTCGCCTGACGGACAAGACCATGCTCACCGGAGCCATCAAGTGGAATCGACATCCCGTTAATGCCTCCTTATATCAAGACCATCTTCGGGATCTCCACCGCCTCGCCGACTCCGGTCAAGGTTGGGCTCGTCAGACGCTAGAGAATGGAGCGCCTCTCTTATTTGTCGCCGCCGGTGGCTTCGACGACTCCTTCCACAGGGTGATATCTACCGCCGATACGGAGGTTTGGACCTGGACATTGGACGACATCTACTCATCCGACGCCGCTGGAGGGCCGAACGTAACGACGGCTTAGACGTGTTCTGTATGAACGCCGAGTTTGTAGAAACCGATGTCGAGCCATCTTCGGACAAACTGGTGACCGCCTCAGACGCCTTCTGAGCGGTAACCGTCACGGTAACCAACAAGACACCGAAAGCCGCTAATCTCCCGAAATAACAGGCTCAAGCCCGATCTGACCTGAGGACTTCGGATCCGTAGGTCGCAGGTTCGAATCGTGCCGGGCGCGCTTTTTCAGAAGACAGAACACAGAAGTCAGAGACCGATGTCGGACTGTCAGTCGGATCTTATGAATACACGGCCATTGTCTTCGACTGCGATTCTGACGAATTGCAGGCTGCCGACGGAGAAGCTCTCGAATTCGGATGGTTCGACCCTGCTGCTGCTCCTGAAATGGACGTTGAATCTCCAGCTACAGTCCTCGAAGGAGATATCAGTGGTTGCTGATCGACCCGGAAAGTGTTTTATCGCTACTCGAATCGCCGCTAATCGCAGTATGGTGCCGGACCATTTGGTACACCAATGTTCAACGAAACCTACGAAACGGCACGGCTGATCTTTCGCCCTCCCACGGTGGCTGACGCACCGGTGCTGTTTGAGCGATGGACGAGTCACGAGAAAGTCACTCGTTTCCTCCGAGGCACTTGCAAAGGTCCTCGACCTTTGCCTTTCCCGGCCGTCAATCTGGCGCGTCGAAGCCATAACGGACGTCGATAACAGCGCCTCTTGCCGGGTCCTGGAGAAGAACGGCATGAAACGGGAGGGAACACTCCGATGCTATGTCCAGCGGCCACACTTCGAACAGCCGCGTGATGCTCATATTTATTCAACCATCTCAGAAATTGATCATCCGACCGTGGGTTCTTGAGTACGACATCCCCGGGCGCCCGATTGCGATGACAGGATGTTATCGCGTCGTTGTTGGTTGGTCGCTTTCTAACTTCCGACCTACGCAAGCCCGCCAAGACACTACCAGTTCAACCCTCAAATGCCGCATTTACTCGCCGCTTTTCAGGCGCCGCCCATCCCACCTCCCTGCCGCGAGTCGCATCTCTCTACGTATCGATAAGCCTTATATACGAAGACGGCGTTATCACTGAGGCTGCCTGCCGGGCGTCTTCGAGCAGCGCTTTGTCGCCGGTGACGAGCAGGGCTTTGGGTTGGGCTGCCAGCAAATCCCACAGAAATTGGTCGCCCGGGTCCGGCGATTCCTGGCCAGTCGGCGTCGGCTCTCGAAGGATGCCGTTGGCGACAATCACCTCCAAGAGCCTATCGATGTCCTCGTCGGATAGCCCGTGTAGATGCTGAATTTTCTTCCGAAGCAGAACCTGCCGGTACTCGGCGAGGAGGTCGATGGACAGATAAAAGGGGAAGTCGCCGGCGAGCATTCCGTCTAGCAATCGCCGAGTAGGTGCTCCTTCCCGGGAGGTCAGCAGACCGCTGACGACGACGTTGGTGTCGATAATCGCCGGAGGATCCGTCATTGCTCTCGCTGGTTACGAGTCTCCTCGACTGCCAACTTCAACGCCTCTTTCTCATCAAGGCTGGCCGACGCCCGAGCGCGGGCCACCAACGACCGAGCTGACTCCCGGGTCTTGACCCCATAAAAATCCAGGCTGTCCTCGATGATTTGTCTCAT
>SKQC01000452.1 GCA_007119175.1 Myxococcales bacterium
CGGCCCGCTCCAGCAATAACTCGTAGTCGTAGTTAACCTGGTACCGCCCGGTCGACCGGCTGCGGCGCCAGGAGCGATGGCGGCGCACGTCGTAAAATTCCAGGACCACCGGCTCGTCGACATCTTTAGCCAATTCGCCGTCGACATCGATGAGCTGTCCCGCCAGGCTGAATGTGTCGCCGGCATTCAGATCGTCGACGTCACTCTTCAGGCCGATTTGCTGCGGTGCCGGATACATCACCGCGTCGGCCGCGGCGTTGGTCGTCCGGCCACTTCCGCCTTCGGCCACCGAAAGCGTAGCCTCCACGCGCATCGGCCCGGTCAACCGATTATCGGGCCTCGGACAGGCGAGTTCGGCCGTGTCGTCCTCGTCGATGACGCCGCTTCGCGACGACAGATCGACGATGGAGCGGCTCTCCTCGATCTCGAGTGGTCCGTAGCTAAAATCACTCCCTTCGCCGGCGTCCGATTCGATGGGCACCATCCGGCAATTGAGCTCTACCTGACTGCCCTCGGCACTGGCTCCGAAGAGATAGCGCGCAGAGACCTCGAAGGTGGCCCGCTCATCGGCCACGAAGACTGGTTTCGTGGGCTCCGCCGTCACATCGAGGCGCTCCGGGACAAATTCCTCGACGTTGAATCGATAGGTCTCAAGACGGCGACCGCCGACCTCCAGATCTGCTCTCCACCGCCCGGTGGGCGCCACCTCATCGAGCTGAAACGACAGGTCGAACGTCCCCGTCGCGCTCGACTCTTTATTGCGCTCCACAACGGTCTTTCCCTCGGGATCTGTGATCGTGATCTGAGCGGGGATTCCCCGCTCGGCGACCCGGAAATCGGTGTCCCGAAGTGCACCTACGAGATGAAAGGTATCGCCTGGCCGATAGAGATCGCGGTCGCCGTAGAGCGTCGCCAGATAGCTCTCCTCGGCTCGGTACGACGGCCCGTCGACCTCGTCGACGCCATCCTCGATGCGCACCTCGTCGAATTTCAAATAGGTCAGATCGCCATCGCCGCGGGCGATGATCGCCATCGGTGGCGACGGATCTGTTGAGTCCTCGGGAAGCTCGAGTCGGCAGTGACCGCTCCTATTGGTGCGACATCGAGCCATGGTGGCGCCGCTTGGCCGAATCGCCTCCACGTTGACACCGGAGATCGAGTCCGTGGACTCCATATCGACGGTCCACACGTCGATATGCTCCTCCCAATGATTGCCCGGTGCCGGCTCGTGGCGCTTGGTGATAAGATTGATATCCGTGACCTGCAGACGCGTCGTCGCCCGCTCTCCATCGGCGTCAACCGCGATCTGATAGAGCCCCGGCTGCGGATTGCCGAGGTGCTCCTCGATGGAAATTGCCGAGGAGAAAGTCTCGTCGACTTCGTGATGGACATAAAACTCAGTGTCCACCACCTGATTGGATACGCGCCGATCGGCGTTCTCCGAGCTTGAGGAGATCCAGAACGAGAGATTTTCCTCGGGGACGTGGCGAACCTTTAGATCCACCTTTTCGACATTTCGATGCCGAAAACTTAGCTCCTCCCAGGCCGTACGCGGCAGGTAGCGGCCGTTGGCGCTAAACGACAGCGACGGCGACAATTTTGGAATCTCCACTGACTCTTCATGCGCTTCTTGCAGATAGGCGCCGTCGCCAGTGCGCAGTCCTGCGGCAAATTCGAGATCGTAGTCGCCGCGCTCAAAATCGCCGATGATGCGAAACCCACGCGGTGTGGGGGCGATTCGAAAGTCCACGGCCGGCTCGATCCGAAGCGCTCGCACGGCGCTCGCCAGATCGACGTCGCAACGCCTGCTCGTACTGCGCCAGCTCGGCCGGTCGAGACCATCGTCGTGACAGGTCACGGAGATATAATAGGCATCGCTTCCCTCCCGGACCCGGGTTTGTCGAATCTCCATCTCCGGGGCGTCCTCATTGACGAAGAGTTCCCCGTCGTGCCCCATATCAACGTCCTCCGGGGCCAGCGCGGCGTCTTCATCGACCTCGGCAATCTCGTCTTCATCGCCGCGCTCTTCGCCGGTGCCCGGCGCTTCACTTTCCTCCTCGCCCAGTCCCCAGTCCTCGCCTCGCATCCCCTCCGTAAGTGGGGCGCGAATCTCGCCACCCCCATCCGTCGAGCCCACATCGACGCCGACATCGGCGCCCTGCACCGCCTCTCGCTGCTCCGGGTCGAGGACCTCCACGCAGCCCGAGGTAAAGACGGGAATCAACAATACAAACACCGCCAGTAGTCTGAAGATAATACCCATTTAGCACCTCGCCTTTTCGAAGCCATTGGTTTTCTCGTCGCCGGGCTCTTCCCGACCAGCGAGGACATTCCAACACTTGTGTTTGACGTGGTGATGGCCGAAACTTGGCCTGTTCATGAAGATGTTGTGCAAACGATGTGCAAGGATAAAAAATGGCCGATGATCCGACGATTTTGATCGCCGATGACGACCCCCATATTCGCCAGGTCGTGCGATTTGCCGTCGAAAAGGCCGGATTTTCGGTGGAGGAAGCGCAAAACGGCGCCGACGCCCTGGAAAAGATCGCCGACGTCGACCCCGATCTGGTGGTCCTGGACGTGATGATGCCCGAGATGGACGGCACCGAAGTATGCCGGCGGCTGCGCGCCGACTCCGACGTGCCCGTCGTCTTTTTGTCGTCTCGCGACGAGGAGATCGACCGGGTGATAGGCCTCGAATTGGGCGGCGACGACTACGTCACCAAGCCTTTTAGTCCCCGGGAGTTGATGGCCCGCATCAAAGCCGTATTGCGCCGCGTCGACGGCCAGGTCCAATCGGGCCGCTCCGACGACGAATCCGAAGAAGCCCGCAAATTGGCCCACGGGCAATTGCGCTTAAATCTCGACGAATACCGCGCCTTCTGGGGCGACGACGAAGTCGTGCTCACACGGCGAGAATTCGAGTTGATCGAAGTTTTGCTCGGTTATCCCGGAAAGGTCTTTTCGCGAAACGAGTTGATGAACCGCGCCTATGGCACGGGCGTCGTCGTCAGCGATCGCACCATCGACAGCCATATCCGCCGGCTTCGTAGCAAATTCGACGACGTCGATGCCTCGCCGGTGGAGACCGTCCACGGCGTCGGATATCGGCTGGGGTCCTGTAAGTGAGTCCCATGTTCCCCCGTCCCCGGCTGCGCACCATTCTTCTGGTGGTCAATATCGTCGTCTTAGGCGTCCCCGTCCTGGGCATCGCCGCCCTGCAGATCTACGACACCCAATTGGTCCGGCGCACCGAAGCGGAGGTGATCTCGCAGGCCGCCCACATCAAGGCCACTGCCGAGCTAGAGCTGCAGATGGCGATGGAGGAGGCCGGTTACGACGCCGCCCCCGACGGCTTTGGTCGCAATGCCGAGATTCAATGGCCCGACGAGTTCTATGATTTTCATCCCGTAGAGCCGCGACTGGATAGCTCCCGCGATGCGATTCGCGTACCCGAGGGCGATCCCGAGCCGCCGCGGGGTGCTCCCGATCCAATCATGAGGCAGGTCGGCGAGCGTCTCGAGCCCTATCTTCAACAGGCTCAGCGAACGACCCTGTCGGGAATGCACATCGTCGACTGGCAGGGCAATGTCGTGGCCACCACCAACGATAGTCAGCGCGAGATGTCGCTATACCACCACGAGGAAGTAGAGCGCGCCCTCGACGGTGAAATCGTCCACATTTTACGCCGGCGAGAGCGCATCCCCGAACATACCTCGCTGGAGTCGCTGTCCCGTGAGACCAGCAATCGGGTCTTTTTTGCGATGCCCCTGTCCTACGACGACCGAATCGTCGGCGCCGTCACCGTCTGGCGTACACCGATGAGCCTTCCTCAGGCGTTATATAAAAATCGGGGGATGCTCGGGATTTTGCTGGGATTGATGTTGCTCGGCGGACTCACCATCACCGGCCTGACCTCCTTTTATATCGGCCGGCCCATCCACCGCCTCATCGAACAGACCGAAAAGGTCACCCGCGATGAGGGCGACGGAGACGGCACAAAGCCGATCGGAAAACCGGGCACCTACGAAGTCCAACGTCTGTCGGAATCCATTGCCGAAATGGCCACATCCCTCGAGGAGAGAGCCGATTATATTCGCACCTTCGCCCGCAGCGTCTCTCACGAATTTAAAACGCCGCTGACCTCGATTCGCGGTACCGTCGAACTTCTGCAGGATCACCTCGACGAGATGAGCGACGAGGAGCGCGAGGAGTTTTTACATATCCTCGACGCCGACGCCGAGCGATTAGAGCATCTCGTGCAAAGGCTTTTGGAGCTGGCCAAGGCCGACGTGGCACGACAGAGCGACGACCACTGCGATGCCCGGCGCATCGCCACCGAGGTCGCCGACACCTATCGCACCGACGAATTCGACATCACCATTGACGCTCCAGACGAGACCATCGACGTCGCCATCAGCGCCGAAGCTCTCCGATCGGCGATCACCAATCTCGTCATCAATGCCCGAGAACACGGCGACTCCCTGGCGTCGATCGCCATCGAAACCACAGACGACGTGGTCACACTCCGCGTCGAGGACGACGGACCCGGCATCTCCGAGGCCAACGCCGATCGAATTTTTGACGAATTTTTCACCACCGCAAGAGACCGCGGCGGTACCGGCCTCGGCCTCTCCATTACCCGCGCCCTGCTCGCCGCCCATGAGTGCACTATCCGCTATCTTCCCTCCGACAGCGGAGCGATCTTCGAGATCGACTTGCGCCGCTCTTACCAGGGCGAATCCGGTGATAAATCCTGATCGATTATTCGATTCCGTCAGGTTCCTCCTGATTGACAATCTCCTCGATCAACTCGAATAGCCGCTTTTGCTTAAACGGTTTTTCCATAATTCGGACTCCCCGTTC
>SKQC01000054.1 GCA_007119175.1 Myxococcales bacterium
CGGTCGGGATCGATGCGCGGCGATCGAATTCGCCAGGCCCGCAAAGCGGCGCTTCATGTCGTGGAGTCGCTGGATGACGGTGACCGCCTGGCGCTGGTTACATACGGCACCGATCATACCGTGGAATTTGACTCGACGCTGGCCACCGAAGCCAATCGCGAGAAGATGAAAAAGGTGATTCGCGATATCCATGCACAGGGCGGGACGAATCTGTCGGCGGGCTACAACGCGGGCACCGAAATCGTCAAAAAACACCATGACTACGACGCCATCAACCGCGTTTTGATGCTCTCTGATGGCAAGGCAAATAGGGGAATTACCGAGCCGGACCGGCTGCGCTCGTTGAGTCGTCAGGCCTTCGACGATGGGATCTCGACGACGACCATCGGGTTTGGTCTCGATTATAATGAACGTCTCATGACGGGGATGGCCGTCGAGGGCTCGGGGAATTATCTCTTCGCCGACGACAGCGACGACCTCGGCGCAATGATGGGGGCGGAGATGGCCGGTCTTTCGGCCACTGTGGCAAACCGCATCGAGGTGCTCATCGATCCCGGGCCGGGCGTGGAAGTCGCGGAGGTCCTTGGCTTTAGCCACCGTTTTCGCGACGGAAAGACCGTGGTGTCGGTCTCCGAGCTGGGTGCCGGTCAATCTCGAAGCGTCGTGGTGCGCTTAAACGCCGTACCGCACCGACCGGATCGGATGGATGTGTTGACCGTCCGCGCCAATTATCGCGATGCCGTCAATGACCGTCATCGATATCGTCGCCAGAGTCTCGGCGCCGATATTACCGAGGTCGCCTCGGAGGTCGAAAATAGCGTCGACCGCGATGTCATCGCCCGGGTTGAGGAGGTCCGTCTGGCCCAGAGCATGGATGAGGCGATGGAGGCCTATACCTCGGGCGACCGCGAACGCGCCCAGGGAGTCCTGCAGCGAGAGTCCGCCCGCTCTCGTCAGGTCCAAGAACAATACGATATCGACAGCGATCGCCTTCGCCAGATGGACGATAATTTTGGCCGTGCAGGCAGCACCGTTCAGGATGCGCCGGCGGAGTCGGAGGAGGGCCGGCGGATGCGAATGGAGAGCAGCGAGGATAGCTTCGACATTTTATTATCCCGTTGAGATTGGGGGCCGGGAGCCGGAAATTACCAGGTATAGGGGTCGTCTTCGACCTCCTCTTCCTCCTCGGTTTCGTCTTCGGTGACCGGCCGCTCAAGCTGAGTCTCATAATAGGTATAGCCCACGGCACTACCGGCGATCACCACCGTGGCGACAAGGTAGACGCCTGGTTTAGAGCGGGCGATGGCCGGCGGGATGAGACATGCCGCGGCGATACCAATGGCCGCCAAAAACGGCGTGGTGGCGAAGAGGACGCCGCTGGTGAAAAGACCTGCCAGGATGAAGATATAGATCAAAAGCACTGGCGACAGGGAGAGGCGGCGTCCGGCGCTAAAAGGCGTCGTCAAGAGTGCGGCAGAGGCGGTGATGGCGGCCAGTGAACAGGCCAGAAAGGCCAGCTTAAAGCTGGTACCCATCAACAAAATCGGTACCGATGCGGCGGCGATGATGGTCAATGCCCAGAGGATTGTCGGTGCTGAGTCGCCGGTGGTCTTACGGTCTAGAAAGAAAAGCGCCGAAGCGGTGGCGACGATGAGAAAGCCCAGGTTGGCCGGGTGGAGATGAGAGCCGGCGGCCAACCAGAAGAGCAGCGCCAGGGCGCCGACTCGAATGAATCGGCGAGGGTTTGTTGGCCTTGGAAAATAGCGTGTTTCCAGCACGCCCCATCCACCACCGACGATCGCTGCATAAACCAGCCATTCGTCGGCGGTCACCGGGGGAAATCCGGGAAAACTGGAGATCGTCGCGTGGCCCAGTGGGTAGGCAGCGGCCAGAGAGACGGGCAGCGCCCATGGGGCGAGACCTTTGAGGTCGTCGCGCCATGGGCGCCAGATCACGAGCAGAATGACAAAAGAGAGACCGAATGGCCTCAGCGCCATCCACGCCACATCGGCGGGGGTCATCGACAGCTCCTGCTCGCGAGGGGACTCATTCTTCGGCTACTTCGTCATCACCGTCGTCGGCGGGGATATAGCCCTGAATGGAGAAGATAATTCGGACGTATTCGCCGAGTCCGTCGGGCATGGCGTCGACGCCGTAATTCATGCGGTTGACGGCAAAGGTCGTCATAAATCCACGCCGGAATTGCTCCGAGGAATCCATCCCTTCACCGGTCTGATCGGCCATGACCGTCACTTCGTCGGTGGTGCCGCGCATCGTCAGATCACCGGTGATTCGATAGGTTCCCTCGTTGACCTCTTCCACGGACGTGCTCTCAAAGGTGATCTCCGGATGTTCCTCGGCGGCGAAGAAGTCGGGACTTCTCAGGTGTTCGTCGCGGGTCTCGTTATTGGTAAAGATGCTGCTGGCGTCGGCGGTAAACTCAAAAGAGCTCTCGTCGAGGTTGTCCGGATCGAAGGTAAAGGAGCCGTCAACGCCGCGGAACATGCCGAAGACATAGCCCATATTGGTGTGGAGGATGCGGAAAACCATGCTCGAATGAGTGGCGTCAATGGCGTATTCCTGAAGGCCTTCGGGCGGGGCGACATCGGCCTCATCGGCAAATGCGCTCGTCGAAGTAGCCATCAAAAGACCCAGTGTGACGATGCAGAAAAGTGCGGTTTTTAACTTCATACCTACTCCGTAGAAAGGGAAATGCGGTTTTCGCCGGCCGCTCGGGTTAGTCTAAATGAGTTGTGCGAGCCGGAAAATTTCAATCTTGAGCGCCGATTGCCGGGGGATCCGGAGGTGACGCCCAGCCAACTTAGGAAGATAAACCAGAAAACTTCAAGCCCGCGTTTCTTAAAGACGAAAGTTTCTCAGATATTCAAGAGGTTCACCCGGTCCAGATCGCCGGGGCGCTGCCCGTATATCACCAGCTCGAGCCGGCGCCGCCGCCACCGGAGCTGCCGCCGCCAAAGCTGCCACCACCGCCGGAGGAACCAAAGGAGCTGCCGGAGGAACCAAAGGAGCCGCCGGAATTCGTCGATACGTTGATGACCCGACGAAATCCGCAATCGCAGGTATAGACGTGGGAGCTCGATGAATCGCTGGAATCGGTGCGATCTCGACTCATCTGGACATCACATCTCGGGCAGGTGCGACGGACGTGATTAACCACGATGGAGATGACGACAAAGGCGAAGATTAATAAGATGTACACGAAAGTACTTCCCCCCTCGCAGGAGCTACGGCTGGAGGCAGGCGGTGACGATGGCTCCGGGGTTGGTACTGTGGGGGGATCAAAATCAAGATCTGGCAATGTCGGCTCAGCCTGGAATGGATCGTCGCTTGCTGCCGGTGCGGCAAGCCCGGGAGCCAGTCGCTCCACCACGGCCTCCACGCCGGCCTCCAGCCCTCGATCGAAGTTGCCGGCCCGAAAATGTGGAACCATCGTCGATTCCTGCATCCGCTTAAGCCAGGCATCGGGCAGCTCCGGCTCCAGCCCATAGCCGGTCTCCATCTCCAGGCGTCGTTCGTCCTCGACCATCAAGACCAGCAGGCCGTTGTCCTCGCCCGCTTTTCCGATACCCCAGTGATTGAAGAGCCGAGTGCCGAAATCTCGCGGCGTCGCCGCGTCGACGCTCCCCACGGTCACCACGGCGATCTCAACGCCCGTCTTGTCTTCCAGCTCGTCAATTCTGGCGTCGATGCGATCTTCGGCCGCCGCGGAGAGCATATTGGCCTGGTCTGAGGTCCAGGAATTGGTATGTCGCGGATTCGGCACCTCGTCGACGGACAACGAAAAGGCGGACACCGGGATCAGCAAGGCGATGAGCGTCGAAATCAGCACTACTGAGAATCTCATGATATCCATCCGCGCGTTCAATTTCTCATCGCTACCGTCGATCATCTCCCTTGTTTTAACATATCCAGAAATCTCGAGGTAATAGAAGGTGCGAGTAAACGTTCAACCCTCGGGGCCCGCGGCCAGCCTGGCCGCCTTTCGGGCGGTTTAGCCATAAGCGTTCAACCCTCCTAGAATAAGGTAAAAAAGAACTGGGGCCGATGGCAGCCATGACATCGCCGCACGGCGGGTCGGGGAGAGCGATTATTCGGGAAGGTCGACGTAGTACTCGTCGACGATGTCGACCTCGTGGAGCCCGCCGTCGACGCGCATGGCGTACCAGAAATCGCCGACATGCAGCGCATGGGAGGTCAGTTCTTCGGCTAATTCGCCCTGTAAATAAAGGCGAATGGTGGCAAAGCTTGCGCCGTAGCCGCGGTCGGTGAAGTAGCTGACGCCCACCGAGTAGGTGAGGTGCTCGTCGGGGTTGTCGAGGTTGATATTTTCCGGCCCCCAGCCCTGGTTTTCGTCGATGTCGAGGGTCGGGTTGCCCAGGGTTTCGGAGTCCGACCAGGTGGGCTGTGGGTTTTGCCAACTACAGTCGTAGGGCGCCTGGCCCCATTGGCCGTCTGGGTGCAGAAAGTGCAGGTCCATATCGGAACCGTGGTCGTTGTGCCGGTGCGGATCGCCGGGCGTATCCCAGACGAGCTGGACGTGGATATCGGAGCCCACCAGCGCCAGGATTGTCAGGCGTGCCGGGTGGCACGACCACTCGCCCTCGGCATCGGCGACGTCGAGCTCGACGACGTAGGTGCCGGCCAGGTCGAGAAATAACTCGTTCTGGGCTGCGTCGGCGTCGGATTCGAGGATGGCCCCGGAGTCCTCAGGCGCATCGACGAGCGTCCACATGAGCTGGTCGGCCGGCTCTCCCTGAGCGTCGGAGCTCATCGCCCCGTCGAGCAGGACCGTATCGAGCGGGGCGGCGTTGAGCGTGGAG
>SKQC01000095.1 GCA_007119175.1 Myxococcales bacterium
CGAAATTACCACCTGTTTTTGTCCCGCCGACACGATCTGCAATTATGGCTGGTTTGAGGAATGTCCCGACGGTAGTTGCTCCAACTGGGGTTGTCCCGATATCGGCGTGATCGACGATGTTGGCGATACCGACGTGACCCCGGACACCGACGTGGCCCAGGACACCGATGTGGCCCAGGACACCGACGTGGCCCAGGACACCGACGTGGCCCAGGACACCGACGTGGCCCAGGACACCGACGTGGCTCAGGACACCGACGTGGCTCAGGACACCGACGTGGCCCAGGACACCGGTGAGGACGGCACCTGGGAGGCCTGCTGTCAGGACGGCGAGGTCACGACCTGCTTTTGTCCCGCCGATATGGCCTGTAATTACGGTTGGTTCGAGACCTGCCCCGACGGCACCTGCTCCAATAATTTCGGGTGCCCCGACGCCGGATAACGACTTCAGTCTCTTTCAAAGAGGATCCAATGAGCCATCCCATGCGCTACGCAGGAGGGGTTTTTCATCATCACCACGAAGAGATGGTGGGCGTCGAGATCGATTTTGACGCGTTCGACCCCGGGCGATTTCCCGACGAATTGCGAAAGCGAGCACGACAGACCTGGTATCAACGCGCTCAGACCGAATTTCGATCCACCCAGATCATGACTCGATTTATGACCGAGGTCATGGGGGCGGGCGATCCAATCGACGTCTATGCAGTCGTCGTCGACCTCATCGAAGACGAGGCGCGCCACACTGCGTTATGCGCCGCGATGTGCCGGGCATTGGGCGGCACCCCCCGCTTTCCCGATCCCATCGTCCCCGACGATCCCCGTGAATTTCTCGACGCCCCGATGGGCGAGCGGGCGATGACGACGGCGATCTCGATGGTCGCCATCAGCGAGGCCCTCTCCTACGGGTTTATGACCGATCTCCGTGAGCGCTGCGAGGAACCGACGGTGGAGGCTGTCCTGGCGGCCACGGTCGACGACGAGGAAGACCATCAGGAGCTGGGCTGGGCATATGTCGGACAATCACTGAAACGCTTTCCCGCGTCGACTCGTCGCGCCTGGTGTCATCTAGTCAAAACCGTGCTCGGACCACATCTCGTCAAATCCGCGCAGGTCCTGGAAGACGTCCCCGAAAAAGACCATCACCTCCAGGCATTCCCGGAGCCGGACCTCGTGGAATTGGGATTGCTCAGCGAGCAGCGACAGGCGCTGCTCGTGTATCAGACGGTCGACGAGGTCGTCGAACCCCGCCTTCGCAGCCTCGAATTATGGCCCGAGGAACTCGATGAGTTGCTCCTGGCTTCCAGCGAAATAGCAATTTAATTTCGTATCCGGCTCAGCTCGATGAAATTCCATTGGTTATCGCCGTGATTATGCAGATGAAAGACCACGTCCGTTCCCACCGGATAGTCTTGTTCGGCTTCCCATTCCGGGCTCAATAACTGCCCGTCGGCCGGGATCTCCACGGTGGATTCCCAGGCGATCTGTCCGTTAAATAAAATCGCCGCATGGGCCTCTGCTGAGTCCTCACCCGGTGGCGGTGTCAGCGTAAAATGCCATATGCGGGCTCGGAGCGTATCGCCCTCCTCGATGTCTGTCAGCGAGGGCTGAGAGACGGCCAGATAATTGCAATTTTCCATATCCACCGCGTAGGAGGAGTCGCCGTCGAGGACCTCCGTTTTGATCGCATCTGCCGGGCAGTCGACCTCGGCAGGGCGATGGTCCTCGAGTGGATCGTCTTCGGCATCGATCTGCGACCACAGACTCGGTGAGACCACCGCCGGAAAAGGTCCGGAAGGGGCGTCCTCCGCCGGAGCTGCATCTTCCGGGGGGGAGTCGGTATCGACGCCGACGTCATCGACCTCCTCCTCACCGTTGTCGGAGCATGCAAACGCGCCGAGTGCGAGAGATAGAGCCAGACAAGCCAGGGGAAGAACGTATTTGGTTTTCATCGTCATCTCTCCCAGAAAGTAACCAGATCGGCGTCGGATTCTCCTCGATGTAGCATCTCAAAATCGACACCGCCATTGGTGTGGCGATAACCGATGACTTGTGGGAATGGGCGGCTACAATAACGGGACCACATCGAGAAGGTATAGGCTCCCACGTCGTGAGCCACTATGATGCCACCCGGTTTCGGGCGCACCTTGCGTTCACCGCGGACGATGAGGTCGCCGGAAAAACACAGCGGGCCGGCTACGGTTAGCTCTACCTCGTCGCCTGTCGCGACTTGCCCGCATTCGTCGTGGATCGTCACTTTATGATACCAGTCGTCGGGCCGATAAGCGCGCCGTAACATCAGGTCGGCACCGAAGTGGATGACCGCGATCGGCCCGCGCGGGCTGTCCTTGACGGTCTCCACTCGACTCGCCGCAAAGGCACAGGGACCGTGGAGCCACCGGCCGAATTCGGTGATGAGCCGCCATCGTCGCCCAAAGATCTCCGGCACCCTATCGCGCAGGGCGTCGGCGTAATCCTCGATCGTCGGCGCCTCGATATGCGGTCGGTAGCCGACGGGCAATCCACCGCCGATATCGATGGTGTCGATCCGCCCGTCGCCGAATTCGCCGGCCAGTTTTTGCGCAAAGTCAACGCATCGACGCACCCCTTCGACGAGCCGCCGGAGCTCGTAGCCCTGCGACCCGGTGTGCACGTGCAGCCCTCGCAGCCAGGGATAGTTGCGGAATGCAGCCAGCAATTTGCGCTGGCTTCGCAAAAGTGAGACGCCGAATTTCGATGATTGGGTCGAAACGCTGGTGCCTTCGATACTGCCCCCACCGACCACCGGGTTGACCCGGATTCCGATGCGCGCCGAATCTGGTGGATTCAATCGATGGATGCGCTCTAATTCATCGAGGCTGTCGGCATTGATATAAACGCCGGCGTCCATCGCCTCGGCAAGCTCTGTGTCGGTCTTGGCCGGTGAGTCGAAGACGATCGACGCCGGGTTTGCGCCGGATGCCAGCGCCAGCCGAAGCTCGCCCATCGACGCCGCCTCCAACCCGGCCCCCTGGTTGACGAGTTGTCGCAATACGGCGAGCAGTGGATTTGCTTTGATAGCCACGGCGTGCTGGGTGTCGGCCGGAAATGCCCGCTCCAGCCGCTTAAAACGCCCGTGCAGCGCGTCGAGATCAAAAAATACCGCCCACGGCTGTTCGTCGTCGAGGTATCCCGCCGAAATGGCTCGCTCCAAAACGCTCACGTCGCACCTTCGCGATCTACCCCAGGACTCAGCGCCAGACGTCTGGGTATTTTAGATCTTCATCCTCGGGCCGCTCATAGACGCTCAACAGCGGCACCCCGTCGATATCGCTGACGTGGGCCGGGGCCATCGTCCCGTAATGCTCCCAGGTCGGCAAAAGCCGAAAGACGAATGCTTTTTGCTGGTGGTATAGCGCGTAGTCGCTCCGGCGCATCGATGTGGCCCGAAGGTCGGAGCGGGCAAGCCCCTCCTCCTGGTAGGTATTCCAGGCGGTGCCGACGATATTATGGGTCCACACATTGCTGTCCTCGGCAGCATTTTCGTTGAGCCAGGGCAAGACATGGCGCGACTCGTGCCCCCAGAATTTTCGAAACATCTGGCGATCGGCAGCCCCGCGATAAGAGCCGATGAGTTCGTTGTAATACGACGTGCCGTGCGGGTGGTTATAGGCCGTGGCCAGGGCGGCGGGGACGAGCACTGAACCCGCCAGGACAAAGATCACTACGGGCATCACCAGGTGGGCGAAGCGACCGGCGAGCGACTCGACCAGCGGGCGGAGGCCGCGAATGACGGCGACCACGCCTATTCCAGCCACGATCGCCAAAAAGGCCATCGCCGGCATCCAGTGCTTGGTGCCCCCGAAGATTGGCGTATTCGGCATCGAGATAAGGGCGATGGGAAAGATGATATTGATGGCCAATAAAATTCCCGTCCCTCGCTGGTCGGCTCTATCGACCGGCCGTGGCCATTTGCCTCGACGCAACGACGACCATATATCTCGCCAGCGCTCAAATTGGCCGCTTTTTCGAAAATAATGGACGGCACCGATGGCAAATGCCACCAGAATTACGGTGGGCACGGTCACCACCGTCATCACCCAGGGATAGGAGACCGGAAACGGGGGAACCTGCAGATTCTCCCCGAAATAATAGACCATATAATGTTCGTGTTGCAGGTGGAAATTCATATACCACCGAATACGCGCAAAGGTATCGAACCAGTGGCGCGGCCACAGGGCGTAGAATACTACTGGCCCCAGGACCAGCATCGCCCAGAACGCCTTCGGAATCGGCGGCAAGCTCAAGCTCGGGCCGTCGTCACCGCGCTGAAATCGAAATTCCCGCCACCTCGTCAATACCCAGTGACCTACCAGGACGATGGGCAAAAAGAAGGCGTTGAGCTTGATGGATAAAGCCAGCCCGAATAATAGCCCCGTCGCCAGTGCCCATCCCCGCGACTCGTAGCTTCGCCAATAGGCGTAGACCACCCAGAACCACGCCGCCGTGATCGGCACGTCGAAACAGGCCAGATGAGCGTGAAAGAAAAATCGGGGCTGAAAGAACAGGGCACCCACGGCGACCAGTCCGGCAACTCGTCCCGCCAGTTGACGGGCGAAGAGGTAGACCCCCGACAGCAAAGCCGATGCCGAGACCATGGCTGGAAAGCGCCATGCCGTCGATGGGCTCATTATCCCCAGAATTTCGTGAAAAAATTGGTGAGAAAGGGCAAACGCCGCCTTCATCACCACCGGATGCTCTCGATTATACGACCAGTGCTCGTCGATATTCTCCTGGCTAAAGCTCGCCGCCAGGTCTCCGGCCCACAGGTTGGCCCATAGATCTTCGAACCA
>SKQC01000147.1 GCA_007119175.1 Myxococcales bacterium
GAGCCGCCGCGTCGGCGCTGGTCGTGACCGTGCAGGTATTGACGATGCAGGCGTCGGCATCGTCGGGCTCGTCGACGATCTGGGCGCCGCGCGCCTGGAGTTCCTGACGAAATTTTTCGGTATCGTATTGGTTGGCCTTGCAACCGAATGTGATGAAATGAACTTTCATGACCGCTGGCCCGAGCAAAAAACGCCTTATTAGCGCGGAGAATTCTAATTTGAGGGTATAAACGCTGGGCCGAGGGCGCGCAATGCTAGCATGGCCTGCCTACGGCATATCTTCGGGACGGGTGTCGCCGTCTTCGGCCTCTTCAAGCTCTTCGACCTCCGCCGGCGGAGCTTCCCGGGCGGCTTCGGCACTGATGATTCGCTCCGCAAGTAGGAGTCCACCAATGAGGCCAAGGACCAACAAGATCGCCGAATAGATATATGCCTTACGCATATATTCGTCGTCTTTTTCTCTTGGTTTTTTGGGGGTCGGGTCAGGCTTCATGGAGGCTCCTCATCGTAATATTCGGCCAGCGACTTACCAGGATCAATAAAAGCGCATCGGAGCGACAGGCAATTCCACGGGCGTTCAGCCGGCGATAAATTGTTGCATCCGGCGAACCGTGTCGTCGTGGGCCTCGCGAGCCTGAGCCATCAGTCGCCGAAGATCGACGCCGACCAACTCGCCATCATCGACGAGTTGACGCCCGGAGGCGAAGACATGGCGCACGTTGTGTCGCTGCGCCGAATAGACCAGGCGAGCGGCGACCTCGCCTCCCGGTCCGCAGCCGGGATCGTCGTCGAGATTGGTGACCACGAGATCCGCCGATTTTCCAACCTCCAATGAGCCCACTTCGTCGTCGATTCCCAGCGCTTTTGCCCCATCGATAGTGGCCAGTTCCAGAACGCGGGACGCCGGCATGCTCTGTGGTCCGTGAAAGGGCTTTTGCAAAAGCGCGGCGAGCCGCATCTCGGTAAAGGCGTCGAGATTATTATTGCAGGGCGCACCGTCGGCGCCGAGGGCGACGGGGACACCGAATTTATCGTAGCGCGGGATATTGGCGATGCCGCTGGCGAGCTTTAAATTACTCGACGGGCAGTGGCAGATCGTGGTGTGTGTATCGGCGAGAACCCGGCAGTCATCGTCGTCGACGTGAACGCCGTGGGCGAGAACACTGCGCTCGCCGGTTATCCCGACCTGTTTTAAAAAGTCGATATTGCTGAGTCCGTAGTGCTCGCGGGTAAATTCATTTTCGAATTCTGTCTCCGAGCTATGAGTGTGGATCGGGCACTGAAGATCGGCCGACGCCTCGCCGACGCGGCGCAGCAGTTCCTCGGTGCAACTGACGGCAAATCGCGGGGCGAAGGCGTAGCGGATTCGCCCCTCGGCGGCGCCATCCCAGGTCTCGTAGAGCCGGAGGCTTTCGCGGACGCTCTCATCGGTATCCTCGCGCAGCGGCTCTGGAACCTCGTCGCCGAGGTCCATCATGCATTTTCCGATATGGGCGCGGATTCCCGACTGGCGCGCCGCTTCGCCGATGGCATCGGTATGGTGGACCGTTCCCATATCGAGAAGAGCGGTCGTGCCGCCAAGAATGAGTTCAGCGAGGCCGACGCGGGCGCTGACGGCGAGAGTCTCCGGCGTCAACGCCGCCTCATAAGGCCAGATCCTCCCGCGAAGCCAGTCAATAAGCACCATATCGTCGGCGTGATTGCGCATCAGCGTCTGACATAGATGGATATGGCATTGCACAAATCCGGGGGTGATGACATGCCCGCTCAGCTCTAGCCGTTTGGCGTCGCCGGCCATTTGTTGATCGATGTCGCCAATGGCGGCGATGCGTCCATCGCGGATCAAAAGATCGCCGTCGATCACCTCCCGATCGGGATTCATGGTGACCACGGTGGCATTTTGTAGCCAAATCGCGCGTTGTGGCATCTCAAAGCCCTCCGGGTGCATTCATACGTCCAAATCCAACGCAAAACGGCCGCACGTTATCACGACGAGAGCCGGGACGCCACAGAGCGCCGAAGCCGGCGCGGAAACTCGAAATTAGTGCAGTCAATTTGATTTTCTTCGCAGCTCTTTTGCTCCATAATGCTCGGCGAGCGAGCAGATCGCCCGCATAAAGAGGCAAGATTAGCGGTATCGAGGGATGTAGTGAGTGAGTCGAAGGCCAACGAGTTGACCCGGGACCTCCTATTTGACGGGGAGTTGGCGATCTGGCAGCGGCGTCAGGGCTATCGATTCGGGCTCGACGCCCTGTTATTGGCCACCGACCTGCCGGAACTCGATGAAGACGCCACGGTCGTCGAGTTGGGGGCCGGTCAGGGAGCGGTGGCGCTGACGATCGCCCATAAATTCCCGGATATGCAGGTCATCGCCGTCGAGCGTCAGGAGTCCTTGCTGGAATTACTTCGGCGCAACGTCGAGGAAAATGAGCTCGATAATGTGGAGATTATCGCCGGTGATATCCGGGAACACCGCGAGTTTTTGACGCCCCATATCGCCGATCTTGTATTGTGCAATCCCCCCTTTTATCCCACAGACCAGCGACGGCCGAGCCCGAACCAGGAAAAAGCGGCCGCCCGACACGAGCTCCATGGTGACCTCGGCGACTTTGCGACGGCCGCAGCGTATGTCCTCGATCAACGTGGCTGGCTTCAGATGTTGACGCCGCCGATTCGCCTGATGGACGCTCTCGAGGGAGCACAGACCAGCGATCTCAGCCCGGTATGCCTGCGTTTTTATCATACCCGGGCCGACAGCGACGCCTATCTCGTCGAATATCGATGGCGGCGCGGTGGGGCGCCGGATTTCGCCATTCGCCCTCCTCTATATATTTATCGCGAAGATCGGATCTACAGCGCGGAGGTCGCGCAGAGAATCGGCCGGGAGCGGCGATGAGCAACCGGGCGCTCATTCTGGTCGCCGCTTGCCTTTTGTGGATCGGCGCCTCCGGTTGCGCCAGCAGTGGAGAACCCTCAGAGCGGGCACTCGAAGAGGGTAGCACGACCATACTTTCTGGAATCGAAGCAGGAGTGGTAGCCACGGAGGAGCAGGACGTCGTGGTCGTCCAGGCGCGCTACAACCCGTGTCTATGTCCAGCCCCCGATTATGAGGTCCAGGTGCGCGGCGAGTGGATCCGGATCATCGTCGACGGCGACCAGTTAGTGCTCGCGGAACTCGACGAGCGAGCCGAAGCACTGGCGGCAGCGCCGCAGCTCGGTTATCTGCGATTAAGGGGGCAATTCGACGATACCGCCGAGTTGGAGGAGACCCGTGTGGAATACCCGCGCTTCGTACTCGAGGAATTCGAGATAGAGCAATAAAAATCGGGGCCAAATCCAGGTCAGTGGCGGCGCAACTTCTCGCGCGGGTCGTCGATGTCGACCCCGTAGCGGCGCTGAATTCCCTCTCCCTCGGCGGCAATGGTGCCGGTGCGTACCAATTCGTCAAATAGGGTTCGGAAAAGCTCGTAATTTACCACGCATTCGACGGGATCTTCGGCGGTGATTCCCCGATCGCGTTCGATGAATTCCAGCACCGTGGGCGCGCGCACGAAGACGGCCGGAGCATTGCTCAAAAAATTATTCAGAAAATTGGCGGCCCGCGACAACGTCCAGCGCCCCTGCTCAAAATGCCGTCCCCGATTGGGGAAAACACGCTCGGAGGGAAGCTCAGCGAGACGCTCTAAGCTGACCAGATAGCCCCGGGTATTTTCGATGCGCTTCGGCAGGCCACTGAGCGAAAAATCGCCGCAAAATAAAAGCTCTCGCTCTGCCTCATAAAGCGCGAGATGACCGGAGGCCGGACCGGCCGTGGCCAGGACCTCCAGATGCAGCGGTCCGAGCTGGATGAAATGACCGTTTCGAAGCGGGGCAAAGCCGAGATCACGGGTCATCCGCGGATAATACTGGTCCAGAGCCTCATCGACCGGACTGCGCCGGAAATTATCGTCGGACTCGGCCAATTCAGAGGTCAAATCGCCCCATTTTTGTCGTCGTGCGCCGACGTGCATTTCATAGTCGCGCGGCGCCTGCATATCGGGACTCAAGACAAAGAGATCGGCGCGGGGAAAGCGGGTGGCACCGCCGATGATATCGACGCGCCAGGAGGTGGCGACGATGCGCTCGATCTGGGCCGGTGTCACCGAGCAGGCGCGAAGAGCGGCCACGAGATGATCGCTGTGGGCTGGATGACCGGTGTTGATCAACGCCGGCGAGGGATCGTCGATAAGATAGACGTTGACCGGCTCAGATAGAGGGTCTGGGACCCCGGACAGACGCGGCAATTCAATGCGCGTCACCCCCGGAACAATCGTCTCCAACTCGAAGGGAGAACGAGACACCGAAATTATCCGCGGTAGGAGAAGCGAAGTTCGTAGTCACAAAGATAGAAGACATCACCTTCTTCGATCTTTTTGGACTCGATTCGGTTGCCCCGGTATTCGATCCCGTTGGTGGAGCCGAGATCTTTGATGTAGTAGGAGCCGTTTCGGTACAAAATAGCGCAGTGTTTGCGCGAGATATTGCCGTCGCGAATCGTCAACTGAGTCTGCTTGCTGCCGCGACCGATGACGTATTTATCCTGGTCGATGGTGTAGCGATTGTTGCTAAACGACAGATATAATTTGGGGCGGCCGCCGCCGAGTCCGGCATCCTGACCGAAACCTCCGGCCGAGGGCTGGGGAGGTCCGGGTTGTTCCTGCTGCCAGTTGGAGGACGGTCCGCCAGGGGGATTATTCGGCCCCGGGCGCGGAGGTGGCGGTGGTGGTCCGCCGGGCCCGCGCTGCTGGGGTGCGGCGCCGGAAGCTGCTGGACCGCCCGGTCC
>SKQC01000295.1 GCA_007119175.1 Myxococcales bacterium
AGGAAGGGGTCGGCTCCGGAGTAATCTTCGATGAGGCAGGATACATTCTGACGAACAATCATGTCATCGACGGAGCCACCGAGATCGGGGGATTGGTCATCGATCCCCCCTACCAGGGCCATCCGATGAAGCTGGGCAAATTGCTGAGCTTTGTGAGGTTTTTATTTATCGGCATGAATCGGGAGTGGTTTCGCGACGAGATTGTCGCCGAGTTATTGCCCCAGCTCAATCCCGACGGCACCAGCGATCTCTGGGAGTGTCTGGGAAAAAACTTCACTCAACTCGGCTATCGGGAGGCCGATCAGATGAGCCGGAAAAATGTGGAATTTGTCCGCAGTCTATTTCCGCAGACGCCGATTTATACGGCGCTGCTGCCCAGACAGGTCCGCGAAAAGATCGGTGTCGTCGGGGAGCCGACGAAACCGGTAGAAAAGATGCTGCGCTCGATTGGTTTTGAATGGGATAAGAGCATCGACCCTTTCGACGGCGGGCCGAGTTTTGTGTGCAAGACCGAGGACTGTCGGATGGTCCATCGCACTCACCGCTCGAAGGTGGCGGAGGTCCTCGACGAGTTTGGAGAGGGCCGAGCCCTGGTGGCCACCGAAAAAGAGCGCGACGGGATTCGTTTTCGCGCCGTATTGGCGGCCTACGAGCGAGGGCCGGAGGGCTATCGATTTGATGCGGAGACGATGACCGAACTCGGCGTCGACGTCGGTGACGAGATCGGTATCCTGCCGTTGAGCGGAAAGGATATCGAGGACTTCCACAAAGTCGATATCGACGAGGGCGAGTGGGCGAAATTATAGATTGGCCCAGGGGACGAAAGATCTCTTCATTCTACCTGTTCTGCTGACAGGAGTCGCGCCGAGGTCTCCCAGATCTCGTCAGGCTCAGCCCGGAAAGGGTCGACATCGAGAATCGCCACTTCGGCGTTGAAACCGGGATGAAGTTTCCCAAGATAATCCTCGCGATGAGAGGCGAAGGCAGCGCCGTCGGTATAGGCGCTGAGGATTTCGCGTCGGGTAAGAGCATGGTCGGGGCGAAAAGGGTTCTCGTCGGCCCCACGGCGGGTCATGGCGGTGGCGATGCCGTGCCAGGGATTGAGATCGTCGATGGGATAGTCGCTTCCGGCGGCCAGCGCGGCCGGCAATAAAGAGCGCCAGGCAAAGAGGCGGGATAATTGGCTGTCGTCGAGCATCGTGGGAGCCCAGGGAGCATCACTGCGAAGGTGAATCGGTTGGATGCTGGCGATGACGTCCAATTCGTCGAAACGAGGGGCATCGACGGGATCCACCATCTGGGCGTGTTCCATTCGCGGTCTGAGCTGTCTTCGACGCTGTGAGGGAACGTCCTGGAAGGCGTCGAGGACCTCGCGGGCTGCGGCGTCGCCGATGGCGTGGACGGCGACCTGCCAGCCGCCCTTCATTAATTGCGGTATCCGTCGCTTCAAAAAGCCCGGCGCGTGCATGGCCAGGCCCTTTCCTCCACGGCGGTAACTCGACAGTAGATGAGCGCCTGCCGAGCCCAGGGCGCCGTCGGCGTAGAATTTAATGCCGGCGATGCGCAGTTTGCCGCCGTCGTCGAATGGGCCGCTGCGCAAAACGCCTTCGAGCCCGTCATCTGTGCCGGCCACCAGAGCATCGACGTAAAGCGGCAATTCACCGGCGTCGGCCAGGTCCTTGAGCATTTCAATATGTGCCACGGGGCAGCGGGCGACGGTGCAAAAAGCAATTCCCTGCTGGCGCAACAGCTCAGAAGCCTCCAAAAAGCTCTGCCGATCTTCTGTGAGCGTGGTGGGTGGGATGGCCTCGAGGACCGGAGTCATGGCGCCGTCGACGAGAAGGCCCGTCAATTCTCCGCTGTCGTCGCGGGCGGCGTGTCCGTCGTCGCCGGGCTGAAAATGTTGATCGATGCCGGCGCGGCGGAGCGCTTCGCCGTTGACCCAGATGGCGTGGCGGTCGACCCGCTGGATTCGGATCGGTCGAGTTGGAAAGAGTCGGTCCAGCTCGCGTCGAGTGAGTTGTTGGTCTGCCGAAAAGTGATGTTCGTCGAGGTTGGTGGCATAGATCCAGCCGTCGCCACCGGAGGCGGCGTCGGCCAGTCGATCTAAGGCGGCGTCGGCGTCGAGACCGCGAAGATCGATGGTGCCGGGCCGAAGTCCAAGTCCCCACAGATGAATATGGGCGTCGCCGAGGGCCGGGAAGAGACAGGCTCCATCGGGACGGAGTCGCGGGTCCTGTGAGGTCGCGGCATGACGAGCATCCTCACCGACCGCCAGGACTTTGTTGCGGCGAATCAAAAGCGAATCCGTATACTCACCGGTGGCGTCCAAATAGATGCGGGGATGAGATAGAAGCATGGGATAGACTCTCTTTGATGTTTACGAATTGCCCGGCGTCGCCAATCGTGCCACG
This sequence comes from Myxococcales bacterium, assembly GCA_007119175.1. GTDB lineage: Bacteria > Myxococcota_A > Bradymonadia > Bradymonadales > Bradymonadaceae > SLJM01. Next base: position 2,415 of record SKQC01000295.1, read on the forward strand.
GTAGTATAGCATGCCAACCTTAGCGGAGGAGCCCGAGATGATCATTTATATTCATTTCCACCTGATCGGCATGAACCCCGAGCATGGCTGCTATGTCAGCTCCCGGCTTTCTACGGGACTGGTCTACTATCTATTTACCTGGGAATTAGGATTGACGGGTGTCGACCGCACCCAACTCGACGTTGTCTATCGAGACCAATTGGTCAAGTGGGCAGAGGACAGCGATCTCGACGGGGTTGGAATCCTCGCCTTCGACGCCGTCTACGATGAGCTGGGGCATTACGATCACAGGCGGACCAGCTACTACGTCTCCAACGATTTTTGTTTCGACGTTTGCCAGTACTCGCCCAAATTATTGCCGGTCGCCTCTGTCAACCCCTGGCGACAGGACGCGATGGAGGAGTTGGAAAGAGTTGCCGATATGGGCGCTGTAGCTCTTAAATTACTGCCCAATAGCCAGGGCGTTGATCCTGCACTTGCTCGATTTCGCACCTTCTGGCGCCGCGTCGCCGAATTGGATCTGCCTTTGATCAGTCACACGTCGTTCGAACATACGGTGCCGGCCATCGATCAGAGCTTCGGGAAACCCGAAAAGTTGCGACCGGTGCTCGACGAGGGGGTCACCGTCATCGCCGCTCACTGCGCTGGAAGCGGTGTGGCTCACCCCTTCGAAGAGGATTTTGATACCTGGCGATCGATGCTCGATGACCATCCGAATTTATGGGGCGATATCTCGGCGATGGCGTCGGTGTCGCGCTTTCCCTATATCCATCGGGTATTGGCTGATGACGTAGCCCGTCAGCGGGTGGTTTTAGGCAGCGACTTTCCGGTGCCCGTGGCGCCGATGGTATTCAGCCCTCAAATCGGGTGGTCGAGGGCGCGAGAGCTGACTCAAATCGATAATCCATTGCAGCAAAACCTGGAGGTCTTTCGGGCCCTGGGCGTCGACGACGCAATTTTACATCGCGGCGGCGAGTTACTTCGCCTGCCGGACGCCGTCAAATCGGAAGGTCGGGACTCGGCGACCGAGGATCGCAATGAAAAATCAAAAAAATAATATACCGATCGTGTTGACGATTGCCGGCACCGACCCCAGCGGCGGAGCCGGTATCAACGTGGACCTGCAGGTATTTCGCGACCACGGGTGTCACGGTGTGGCAGCCATCACGGCTGTTGTGTGGCAAAATACCCGGCGCGTCGGCGGATGGCGGGCTACCAGGGCCGCTGATTTGCGAGCACAATTGGACCTGATCGTCGAGGATTTTAATCTGAGTGCCATCAAAATCGGAATGCTCCCCACGGCGGAGTTGATGAACGAGGTGTCGAACTTTCTCAGTGATACCGATCCGGAGATTGCCGTGGTTTTTGATCCGGTCATGGCGGGCGGAAACGGCGATCAGGAGCTGATGACCGTCGACGGAAAAGAGGGGCTGATGGCGATGGTCGAGCGCGTCGATCTGATCACGCCAAATGGTGCGGAGGCGGAGTCCATCGCGGTCTCCGGAGCGTTAAATGGGGCTCCAGAGGAGTTGTTGGAGGGGGTGCTCGCATGTGGGTGGCGTCGCGTTTTACTAAAGGGCGGCCATCTGCACCGGGAAAACGGCGCACCGATCGTCGACTGGTATGGCGATGAATGTGGCGTTCGACCACTGCCGGCAGTCGAGCCGGTGGCGGCCGACGTGCGCGGCACGGGATGCCAACTCTCGAGCAGCATCGCCGCCGAACTGGCCCTGGGGCGGGGATGGGAGGAGGCCGTCGCGAATGCGCGGGAGTATCTGAACCGCCGACTGGTGGAGGATGCGCAGGTGATCGGCGGTGGACGACCCATAGTCGTTCGCGCGGAGTCCGTTTCATGAGTCAGGGGTTGCAAAGACCGAAGGCCCGGGCCAAAGCGGTCGAAGATCCGGACGCCTATTTACAGAGCGTTCACCGCGAGGTGCGCCTGGCGCGGATGATGAATCGGCCCGTCGTCCTCACCTGGTGGCTGCTGGTGATCAATATCGTGTTGTGGGCGGTCGCTAAATTCTACGGGATGTGGCTCGGCGACGAGGGTCTTGCCAGTGCCTATTTTAATGCCGAGCAATTGGTCTTTTTTACGGGGATGAAGGTCAATGAGGCGATCGTCGGCGGCGATTGGTGGCGGCTTATCAGCAGTCAATTCGTCCACCTCGACATGCTGCATTTATTATTCAACGGGTACGGAATCTTCGTCCTCGGCAGGTTTTTGGAGCGGTGTTACGGAATTCGCCGGATGCTCGTGATGTACTTATCAGCGGGCACAGTGGGGTCACTGGCCAGCTTTTTGATCAATCCGTCGCCCGCCGGCGGCGCGTCGGGTGCGGTCTACGGGCTGGTTGGCGGGGCCGTGGTATTCGGCATCAAATACCGAAAATCG
>SKQC01000019.1 GCA_007119175.1 Myxococcales bacterium
AGATTAAACGAGTAGACCAGATCGCGGCTCAATCCGATTCGCTCTCCCGTTTTCAGCGCCCGCAGATAATATTTTTCAGCGAGCACCAGATCACCTCGACGCCGGTAATTTTCGCCCAGGTTGGTAAAGCAATGGGAGACGCCCTTTAGGTCGCCGAGTTCTTCGAAGATTTCGCGCGCCCGCTCGGCAAAATCGGCGGCGCGGCGATATTTTTTCAGCCCCGTATAAACCGAGGCGATCTCGTGCAGGCAGGTGGCGTGATCGCGCCTGGCGCCGAGCATCTCAAAGCGCCGCTCGGCCTCCTTTAGTAGGGGCAGAGCGGATTCCAATTCTCCGCGCCAGCGGCGCACCGCACCCAACTGCGACAGTGCTCTCGTGATTCCGGGATCGTCTTTGAGTTCTCGGTATAGATCGAGCGATTCCCGGGCGTATTCCAGCCCCTCTTCGAGGTGGCTTCGAAGCCGCGCATTATTGGCCCGATCGTGGAGCGTCTGGGCGAGGAGCAAATCCCAGCCATTTCGACGGCAGCTCTCCTCGCAATGCTCGAGAATCTCGTCGGTCTCGTCGAGGCGATATTGACGCTGATGAACGGCGGCCAACTCCAGCCAACCCTGTACCGTCTCCCGGTCGTCTACACCGAGCCCCAGTCTCTTCTGGGCCCCTTCGTAGAGGGCAAACATCGCCTCTGATGCCTCGAAATCGCAGGTCACTCTATAATGCTTCATCCCCTTTAAGAGTGCGCCCAGCGCATCTTCGTCCTCGCCGGCGGCCAGCAGGTGGCGCGCCAGCCGCGGGGCCAGCGCGTCGCGTTCGGCATCGTAGAGTTCGCCCAGCATTTCCACGCAGCGCCGATGGTGATCTTCGATGCGGCCGCGCTCGATGGCGATCCGCTCCAGGGTCTCGCGCAGTGCGCCGTGAACGAAGGTCCAGCCGTGTTCGCCGAGCCTGGCCAGCGACTGTGAGGCCATGGAGTCGAGTAGGTCCGGCGGCACGGCGATATCCGTGGAGGCACACACGTGGTGCCACTCTCGGTAGTCCACCTTGCGCCCCAGCGCGGAGGCCAATTCCAGCGCCAGAAGGGCCGGTGTCGCCTCCTCGTCGACCTTTTGTCCCACCAACTTTTCGAGGCGCTGCACTAATAGATGGTGGATATCCTCGGGAAGTGGTGCCTCCTCGCCCTTTGGGAGTCGAAATCCCTCGTCGCTGATCTGCAACACGCCGCGCTCCACCCAGTCGCCGACGAGCTGAATGGCAAAGAGCGGATTCCCGGCCGTGCGGTGGGCGACCTGCTCGGCGACGTCGGGCTCTAGACCGAGAAGATTCTGGATCAATTCGTCGTGGTGGGCATCGCTCAACGGCCCCAGGTCGAGGCGCTGGAAAAACGCCTTTGTTTCGAGCACTTCCACCAGGGATTCGGCCAGAGAAAACTCGCCGAGTGCCTCGTCGCGGGCGGTCATCACCAGCAGGACCGGCATCGCCTCGTCGCTGCCCTCTTCGAGCAGGTAGTTGACGAATTGAAGGGTGTCACTGCCCCAGTGAACGTCGTCCATGATCACCAATAATGGCCGGTTTTTACCGAGCCGCTGCAATAGCTTTTTCCAGGCCAGATACCGCTCTTTGGGTCGTCCAAAGCGCACCTTCGTATCTTCGGCGTCGAAGTCGGGATCGGCGCTCTGGGATAACAACTCCGTGACCGCCATGCATTGGTGCAGGTCATTTTCGTCGAGCGCCGACTGGCTGGCATATAATGAGCGGACGCGCTGTAAGATCTTTTCGCGGGGCAATCCCGTACAGCCCAGAAAATTGGCGAACATGCGGCTCAGGCCGTGACCCGGTCCCGAGATGGGGCTATGCGATGCCTCTAATACCTCTACGGCGCCGAGTTCGTGGCCTCGTTCGGCGACCCACCGGGCCAGTCGGGTCTTTCCGATGCCCGGCGGGCCGCTGAGCAGCGCGGCGTGGGTCCGTCCGGTGTGCCGGGCATCGCTTAATGCCTCCCACAGTCGATCGCGCTCGTCTTCACGTCCCACCAGCGGGATCTCGCGCAGGCCGTATAATCCGAGGCCGACGCCGACCATTTTGATCGATTCCGGCGGCGGCTGTGCGTAGCGCCAGGTCGGCGGCACATCGGGTACCCATGACGGTAGCGACTCCACCTGGGTGTCGGCCCGCGGGTCGACGTCGGCATCCTCTACAGCTTCACCGACGTCGAGCGCACCGCTCAAAATAAAGGTGGCTCCCGACTCGTCGACCACGCTCAGATCGATGGCGTCGCCGCCCTCCAGAGACGCCGACAGGGTCATCTTCTCCGATTTGCCGGAGTCCCCCTCAAATTGGGCGAGAGCGGCGGCGGCGTCGGCAGCACGGCGAAACCGCCGGGCCGGCGAGATCGTCAATAGCCGCATCACCCACTGCTCAAACCCCTCGGGCACCTTGATCGCCGGTTTTAGTGGCGGTCGGGGCTCCGATACGTGGCTGCGTAGAACTAACTCGATATCGTCGGAATCAAAGGGCGGAGCCCCGCCGACTAACCAATAAATCAGGCAGCCCAGGGCGTAGAGATCGGTCCACGGGCCCTGATCGCGCACTCTTCCCGTGGCCTGCTCCGGCGCCATATATCGCGGCGTCCCCGAGACCATATCTTCGTCGGCCACCAGTGCATCTCGGGAGGCGTCCATGGCGTGGGCCAGACCAAAATCAGACAACGTGATCCGCGCGTCATCATCGTCGACCACGAAGAGTACATTGTCCGGCTTTAAGTCGCGGTGGACCAGCCCCCGGGCGTGGGAGTGGGCCAGGGCATCGAGAATATGCATCAAGATCACCCGCGTACGCGGCCAATTGAGCATATCCCGATCGATGGTGTGCAGTGAAAAATCGGCGAGTTCCATCGCCAGATAGGGGCTGCCGGCGATGAGTTGTCCGTCCGTGATTTCCTCGGCATCCTCGTCGACCTGTCCGGAGTCGAAGATGCGGATGATATTGGGATGGTTGAGCCGGGCGACGGCGCGAACTTCCTCGCGAAAAGCGTTGACGAATCGGTCCTGGCGTGCCCGCTCACCGGTCATGACCTTGATGGCCACCGGGTGGTCCTGCTGACGATGAACGGCGTGCCACACCATGCCCATTCCCCCCGTTCCCACGGGGCGAAGCAGGTCAAAGGGGCCGAATTTAAGATCTGCGTCCATCGGTGTGCTCTTTCTCACCGTCGTGAAGTAGCGCACAGAATGACCGAGTGGGTGCCGGGGTGCAAGGAGCGCCTAGCTCTTTATTAGCTTTTCAATCTCGGCAACCCGCGCGTCTCTGCCGAGTTCATCCCATTGCTCGACGGCCAACGCGAATGCCGCCTCGGCGCGCTCTTGCTCGCCGGACTCGAGGGCTTGCTCGCCGGCCCATTGATAAGACAGCGCGAGATCGCGGTCCACCAGATCCGTGGAAGCCAGATAGTGCGAGCTTTTCTGAAGATGGTCGTCGAAGCCAGTCCAGTCGCCGGTCCCGGCACATGCGGCGAGCATCCCGGCGTGGGCGCAGCCGGCAAATTGTAGTCGCTCATCGGCGAGGGCCGCGGCCAGACTATTTGCCAGAGAGGGAATCGCCGCTGCGAATTCGCCTTTTTCCAAAAGGACACACGCCAGATTGAGATTGTAGAATAAATGAGCCCGCGGCGAGGCCCGGTCATTTAATTTAAGCGCCCGTCGATATTCTTGCTCGGCATCGTCGAGGTTGTCCTGATAGCGGTAAACCTCGCCCAGATCGTTGTGGCAATTGGCGACCTGCACCGTATCTCCCAGTTCCTCGAAACCGTCGCGAGCCCGCTGGAAATACTCGATGGCCCGATCGTATTCCTGCCGGCCCAGGCATATGATTCCCAGCGTCGATAGGCTCAAATTGTAGTGATAAATATCGTCGAGCCCCGCAAATCGACGCTCCGCCTCTTCGACCAACGCGTAGGCTTCGTCGAATTCGCCGCTCCAGCGGTGCAGCCAACCCAATTTGTAGGACGCCCGGGCGATCCCGTAATCGTCCTCCAATTCGCGATAAAGTTCTAATGCCTCGCGGCCAAATTTAAGTCCCTCGCGGATCGATCCCAGAGTCCCGGCCACACGGGCTCTGAGATAATTGATTCGCGCCAGCAGATCGGACCAATCCTGGCGCCGACAGACCGGCTCCATCTCGTCGAGAAGCTGGCCGGACTCGTCGAAGAGAAAAGAGTGGTGGAATAATACCACTTTCTCCAGTCGCCCCTCGATGACGCGGCGATCGGTGTCGTCGAGGCCCAGGCGACGGCGCACCTCTTCAAAGCGCTCGAACAGGGCAAACCCGGTCTTGAGTTCAGCGTTGATCCAGCAATAGCGCATGGCGCGGCAAAAGGCGTTGAGCGCCGCGTCGTCGTCGCCGGCGGCGACGAGATGCCGGGCGCGCCGACTGGCCATATCGTCGCGCTCCGCACCGTAGAGCGTATCCAATATTTGCACACAGAGCCGGTGGTGGCCTTCGAGGCGTGCGTGGTCGTCGGCGATCGCCTCCAGTGTCTCTCGCAGCGCTCCGTGGATAAACGTCCAGCTATGATCTCCCGGGCGAGCCAGCGAGCGGGCCGCCATGGCGTCGATTAGCCCCGCCGATACCTCGAGATCGGCGAGTTCACATACTGTTTTCCACTCTCTGAGGTCGACCTTTCGGCCCAGCGTTGCCGCCAATTCCAGGGCGATGAGATCGTCACTCGGCTCATCGTCCACACCGTGTCCGACCAATTGTTCGATACGTCCGCTCAACAATCCCTGAATACTCTCGGGGAG
>SKQC01000479.1 GCA_007119175.1 Myxococcales bacterium
CATTATCTTCGGGATTCCCTCTGGCTCGATCTGTACCTATGACTGCTGATAGCAGCGCAATCTCGCTGGTTTCTATTGGACGTACTGACGTAAATTCCAGCTAAGGGGGTTGTCTCATCACCGTCGGTGCACACTGTCGGGGACGATCGAAATTCCAATCGTTTTTCTGCAAGAAGGATGATCTTTATGACCAGTCAACCGACCAGAGATGAGTTTCGAATCGTTCACGCCACCGATCTGTTGCCCGACGGGCAGACGACCTTCGATCACGCCGTCACCGTTGCTCGCGAGACCGACGCACGGCTGACTACGCTGCATATCACCTCCGCAGATATTGACGACTCCTCCGATGCCCACGAGATGCTGGCACGGATTTCCGAGGAAGAGCCCGGGATGGTTCACGACGTGCTCGTCGAGGATAACGAGAAAAATCCCGAGAAAATATTGCTGAAAAAAGTACGCGAGCTGTCGCCGGACCTTCTCGTCGTTGGAACCCGGCAGCAAACCAGCGATAAAAAAAAGGTGGGCCGAAGCCTCTCCGAGACAGTGACCACCGATACGGACGTGCCCACCCTGGTGGTCCATATCGGCCAGGAGGGCATCGTCGACGCCAACGGCGAGTTGCGCCTTCGCCGAATTTTATTGCCCGTCGGTGACGGCGCTGAGGCTCGCGATACGATTCAGGGACTGACGGGGTTATTGGACCGACTCGGAGTTGGCGATGTAGATATTCATCTGCTGCGCGTCGGCGACGGAGAGGTGCTGGACTATCTGACATTGCCGGAGCGCGACGGCTGGCGATGGCATCGCGAGGTGCGAAAACGAGGCTTTGTGGCCAATGTCGTCGCCGAAGTCTGTGAAGAAAAAGACATCGATCTCATCGCCATGGCGACCCGGGGAAAAGACGGGTTTATCGATGTCTTCAGCGGCACTCATACTCAAAAGGTGATCCGTCGCGCGCCGCGGCCGGTATTGGCCGTGGTTGCCACCGATGTGGTCGAGCGCTGAGGCGCTGATTGACGTGAAGATATGAGGCGCACATTCGTTGCCTCTGTCGCCGACGCCGACTATGGTGTGCCGGAGTTAAGAACGCGGCAGATAACGGGAGCTTATTTGATGGCAGCGACGACGCGAAAAATATCGGTCAATGGTCTGTGGGTTTTGGTGGTGCTGCTGGCACTTACAGCCTGCGGAGACGACGATCCGTTGACGCTCAATGGCTCCCCGAATCAAAACTCCGAAAATCAGACCAATAATGACGAAGAGCAGGCCGCTATCTGTGATGAGCTCTGCGATCAGGTCTATAATAGCTGCGAGTTGGTCCTTGAAAGCGATGAGGGGACAATCGCCAGCGAAGAGCAGTGCTATACGGAGTGTCTCGACGATGTCTTCGAGGGCGCAGAGCAATGCATCATCAACGCCGGATGCGATGAGTCAGCGGTTGCCGCGTGCTTCGGCGCAGGCAATACCAACGGGTCGAATACGCCGAATAACGACACCAACGGCGAGCTCGGCGATCCCTGTGACGCCACGACTGACTGGCCCGATGGGTGGGCCGCACTCGAAGCGGAGGTCGTGGAGTTGACCAACCAGCGTCGCGCCGAGGGGGCGGTATGCGGAGGGACCCAATACGAGCCGGTGCCGCCGCTGCAGTCGCAGTCGTTGCTGCAATGTGCGGCTCGTCGCCACAGCCAGGATATGGAAGAGCGCAGTTATTTCGCTCACAACTCTCCGGAGGGAGAGTCTCCCTATGATCGGATCGTCGATACCGGCTATAGCGGACAGGCCGTCGGTGAGAATATCGCCGCCGGAGCCACCACAGCGGCAGAAGCCGTTCAGGGCTGGATGGATAGCCCCGGCCATTGCCAGAATATTATGAGTGCGTCGTTCAACGAGATCGGTGTCGGCTACGTCGAGGGCCCGGGCGCCACCTATGGTCGAGTGTGGACACAAAAATTCGGATTTCGCTGAGTCCGTCGGCGATTAGCTTCTCTTCACAAAGTCATCTTTTTGTCGATCTGGGAGGGGCTCCAGACCCAGGCAAAGCCGCCGAAGGTCAGGGCGATGGCCGCCGGTCGGGTATAGGGGTAGTACTCCGGCCACATCAGGGTGGCGATGCCGAGGGCGACGTAAAATAGAGCGAAGGCGCAGATCCGTAGATCTGACACCAGGCCCATGGCGATCAACAACAGGATCGCCAATACATTCTCGCCCATGCGCGACATGAGAATATTTTCCTGCAAATACCAGGTCGACCAGCGCAAAAAGCCCAACGAGGCGCTAAAGGTCAAGAATAGATAGGCAAGTCTGGCGTTGGCGGCGTTGGCGAAGATGCGCTTTCGAAATAAAAAGATGCCGCCGGCGGCGATACCGAAGTTGCGAAATGCGGAGATCATATGGCTGCGTAGATGCTCATGGTCGACGATATCTTCGCCGCCGTAGCGCAATGCCCCGTAGAGGCTGGTGCCGGTCCAGATGATGCCGAGGATGAGGACCAGAAGACTTCGCGCCGAGCGCGAGGTGCTCAAATCGAGGTCTTTTTCCATTTCCTTGAGACGCTCAAGATCTTGTTGCTCATCGTCGAGCCGACAAGCCAGCTCTTCGGCGCGGCGCTCAAGGCTTGGGGCCGGTCTCGGAAGGTCGGCCAGGCAGACCCGACAGGCGTCCAGGCTCTGCTGCTTAAGATGGTAGTCGGCCATCATCTCCAGGCATTGTTGCAAGCCGTCGGTAGCCGCCGGGTTGTCCGGCCACATCCGCAGCGCCTGATCGAAGCCAAAGCGACATTCGCCGTAGGTGTCGTGGATGGCAGCTTCGTCGAGCTCAGTGGCCTCTAAAAGGTCGGTCAATTGCTCGAGTTTTTCGTCTGCCGAGTTACTCAATGTCACGGATTCACGGTGGCGAAGATAGGCCTGTAGAGCATTGCGAAACTCCTCGGCAGATTGGAAGCGCTGATCCTTGTCGCGGTGGCAGGCCTGGTTGGCGATGGCCGCCAACTCGGCGGGCACGGAATCATCGTATTCATAGGGGCGGGATTGGTGGGCGGTGTAGAGATATTCCATCAGGGTCGTGCCACTGTGGCGCGGTTCGCCGGTCAGAATATCGTGAAGAGTGGCGCCCAGAAGGTAGACGTCGGTTCGCTCATCGAGTTCATCCATATCCTGCATCGCCATCTCGGGCGCCAGGTAGCCGGGGGTGCCCGAGAGGTCTTTTTCATCTCCCACGTGGGGGATCAGGGGCTTTTCTTTCGTCAAGCTCACGGCGATTCCCCAGTCCAGAACATAGACCTCGCCGAAATCGCCGATCATGACATTTTCAGGTTTGATATCGCGGTGGAGGATATCTCGGCTGTGGGCAAAGTGTAGGGCGTTTGATACCTGACTTAAGATCTCGATCTGCGAGGCCAGATCGTCGGGCGGCCACTGGTCATTGCCCTCCAGTTGCTCCCGCCAGGAGGTCCCCTCGACGCGTTTCATTACGATCAGCGGGGCCCCGTCTTGAGTGCGACCCACCGTGTAGATGGGGATGATATTGGGATGCTCCAGATACCCCGTGACGTAGGCTTCCTCTAAGAGGGCCTGCGCTACGTTCGGTTGTTGATCGCTGCGGATGGTCTTGACCGCCACCTCGCGGTCCAGCGAAACCTGTCTGGCGAGTCGGACTACGCCCATTCCCCCTGTCCCCAGGGTTTCGACGAGCTCTAGATCTGGTGAGACATCTGCAGCGTCGTCACTTAGCCGCAGCTCGGGTAGGGTATGAAGTCGCTGGCGAGTGATCTCCCCTCTTATATCGCGTCGAAGAGATACGGTCGGTTTGCGGGTTTCCTGTAATTCTTCGGGAGATGCGCTGATGGTCGCAAGATGCGTCTTAAAATCTTCGCTTATTGCATCATCGGACATCACGACGCCCTTTCAGACTGCATAAATACTTCCCGGGTCGGCAACGTTTCATGGTGCTCGACCATCACCAATCGCTTATATCGGAAGAGGGGACTCAAATGAAATGTCGCGCCGCCCTTGCACCTCTTTAGGCGTCGGCGCAGAGATCGGCATCTCGGCGACAGTCTGTGGCAACGATTATTGGCAGGTCCCGCCCTGGAAACACTCGCAATCCGACTCTGTGGCACAGGTAAAGCGTTGTTGGCCGCCGGGAGCGTGGCTGCAGCAGATATGGGTTCCGCAGTCAACGTCCGTGTCTTCGGTGCAAAACCCATCGGATTGACAATATCCACAACTGCCGCAGATCTGATGGTCGGGCTCGCAGTCCCCGTCGCTACATTGCAGACAGCCCGTGCAATTGTCGTTGATGTCGATGCATTGGCCGCTGTCGCATTCCTGACAGCCCGAACAGGATCCGCAATCTTCGGTGGTACAGGCGTTGGAGGCCTGCCCGCATTGGGTGCCACTGCAGGGGTCGTCGCAGACACATTGGCCGTTTTGACAGGAGCGATCGGTGCCACAACTTGTTCCGTTGGTGACGTTCGTCGTCGTGCACCCGGTGCCGTCGCATTCGTTGATGGTGCAGACGTTGCCGTCGTCACAGTTCGTGCAGGTATTGCAGCCGCAGTGAGAGTCGGTGCCGCTACAGGTCGGCGAACACGTTCCATCGGAGCAGGTTTCGCAGTCGTCGCAATGAGATGACACCGTACATTCAACACAGGTGTCGTTAGAACAATAGGGAGTGGAGCCACCGCAATCAGAGGAGCAGGAGCCAAAGGAGCAGGACTCGCAGTCGCCGCAGTCGCCGTCGCCGGTGCAGGCCACACAGGTGTCGTTGGAGCAATAGGGAGTGGAGCC
>SKQC01000482.1 GCA_007119175.1 Myxococcales bacterium
CCTTCTTTGAGCAGGCGGCCGGCATTTCGCAGCCCGTCGTCGTCGCTGGCCTGATAACTCATAAAGGGAAGATCGGCGACGACGTGAGCAGATTGATTGCCGCGCAGCACCGCCCGGGTGTGGTAGACGATATCGTCGACCTCTACAGGGACCGTCGTCTGATGGCCCTGAATGACGTTTCCCAGGCTGTCGCCGACTAAGATGACGTCGAGGTCGGCCTTTTCGACAAGTCGGGCAAACGTGTAGTCGTAGGCCGTGACCATGGTGATCGGTGTCTGGTCATTATAGAGCTCGAAGATGTGTCGGACGGTCTTTCGACGGGTCATGAAATCTCGTACTGCCGTAGTAAGGATGCTGCGGGGGCGAGTAATGGCGGCGCCATCCTACGCAGCATTGTCGTACCGGTCAACGCGCAGCACCGTATCGGGTTAGATTTCACCGTCCAATAATGCCTGGCGCTGAGAGGCGTCGAGGGCCTTATCGAAGATGGTCAGGCCCGTGATATCGACACTGGAGAAGCGGTCCATCTCGCCCACTCCCTCGGCATCTGTTCCGTCGTTCCTGGCGCCGATGGTAAATGGAATTTCATTGGTGGCGATATTTGTGTCGCGAACCTCGGAGGCAACCGGGCTTTGCATATCGTCGATAAATAATGAGGCCACTTCCTCTTCCATATCGTAGGAGACGACAACGAAATACCAGTTGCCCGTGAGGACGGTACCTAGCGGCGTCTGGACTTCGGTGTCATCGTCGCCCTGTGTTTCGCCCGGCTCTAATCCAGCGCGCAACGTGTAGCGAAGTACGGTTTCGACATTATTCGATGCGCGCATCTGATAGGTATCATTTCCCTTTGCGAAATCGGTCTCCCAGTCTTCGGCGAGTGCGGCGTGTCGCCGTCGCCAGTAGGCCACCGTATGAGAGCCGGGCATGTTGAGGTCGGGATGATGGGCGAGTTCGGTAAACGATTGTTCAGCCGGCTCGTGATGTAGATAGCCCGGAAGTGCTTCCGTCGGGCCTCCCGAGTCCACCCATTCTGAGCCGCCTTGCAGGGTGGCGTGATGATCGTTTCCCGATTCGTCTATGAGGATATCGTCGATACTCTGGCCCAGTGCGACCACTGGCTCAAAAGACAGGGCAATGTCGATGTAGGGGTTATGGCACAGCCCATCAGTGCAGATGCTTCCCGATTGGCAGTCCGTGCAATTTGCAAAATCGATCTGCTGCTCGGTCACCGCGTAGTTGCATTCGTGGTCGTCACAAAAATATTCTCGAAACTCCTGATCCTGGCATGAACAGGAGCCTTCATGGGGTTGGCAGCAGGCATAATCATCGCCCACGTCGTACCACCCGTTGGCTTCGGTGCAGTCGGTACAGCTATCGCATCCGCAACTGGTGTCGCTTTCCTCGCACCACGGAGTGACGATGCACTCCCCGGCGTCACAGTGGCCCTGCGAGCAGGGGTCACCACTCTCACAGCTAAGGGGGCCGTCCTCCGGTGTGCACGCTTCGCTCTCCTCTTCGACCTCCTGGATGCAATCTCCTGCAGGTCCGCAACTTGAGATTGTAATCGATCGCGTTCGCTGCCCTTCCTCGCCGCATTCGCCGTCCAATGAACTACAGGCACTCCACTCGTCGTAGACGGGTTCATCGCAGTCCTGATCGCTTCGACAGGAGGCCGCATCTGTGGCGTCGTAGGCATCGGTATCGGCGTCGCCGTAGGCATCGGCATTGTGGGCATCGGCGTCGCGGCTGCCGGCGTCCCCCGAAGTGGCGTGAGTCGCCAGGCAGACGCCGTCGCGAACCAGAATGCCTCCGCCGCGCACACAGCGTTCGTCTTCGGCACAATCGGCGTTAGACGAGCAATCGTTGTCTACGGAGACAGTACACCCGCCCAGGCTGCTAATCAGAAGCAGGATTACTGCTGTCAGCCAGGTGTGCCTGTGTTGGAGGGACATCGAGTAATAGCTCGTCGAGGAGAGCAACCAAAAAGGCGACGGGGCGCGTGGCCCTGCATTGTAGTCTATATCGGATCATTCGTGAATTCGCCGAGTCAGTGGGAGCGCTTGATTTGTCGGTCTTCTCCAGCGGCGGCGGTAAATTCCTATCTTCGCGATCTCTTCTCGGAAATGATATAGTGTCGGCCATCAATATATGGCAGATTCAAGCTTCTCGCTCATCAGAGAGTTTATAATGCTTTGTCGACCGACGACTGGGAATTTTTCGCCTGCATTTTATTTGTTTATCGCCGTCATTTTTGCGGCATCGCTCAGTGCGTGCAGTGACAGCGACGACGTCAATGGGGCGACAAATCAAAGCGAAGAAGATTGCACCCCAGATCAGACGTGGAATCCAATCGACAATGTCTGCGTGACCATTGGAGGAGAAGAGGACGCCGGCCCGGTGGCCGACGCAGACGGCGAGGAGGACACCGGTGGCAATGGCGGCGATGAATGTGGAGGCGGCCCGGGGACGACCATCACCGGCACCGTCACCATTCCCTCCGGTGAATTGCCGCTTCCGGACGTCACAGTCTATGTGCCGGCCACCGATCCAGACCCCATCTCGTCGGGAGCGACCTGTGAGCCCTGCGACGATGCGCTGAGCGGAAATCCCATTACGGAAACACTGACCGGTATCAACGGTCGTTTTTCGCTGACTCAGGCGCCCTCCGGTGACGAGGTGCCGCTGGTCATTGAGGTTGGAAAATGGCGCCGGCAGGTGACCCTGGAAAATGTGGAGCCCTGTCAGGAATACGAGATCACCGACCTCGATAAAACGCGGCTTCCCAGAAACCAGGAGGAGGGCAATATTCCGCAATTTGGCGTGAGCACCGGTGGCTGTGACGCCCTGGGGTGTTTGTTGCGAAAGATCGGTATCGACGAATCGGAGTTTACGCCGGAAGACGAAGACGGGCGCGTTCATCTATTCGCCGGGCGCGACGGCACGACGCGCTACGATAATTCGCTAAATGACGGGGCGTCGCTGACGCCGGCCTGGAATTGGTGGGACGATCTGGACAATCTTTTAGACTACGATATCGTCGCCCTTTCCTGTGAATGCAATAATAACGGCGGCGACAAATCCAATGATGCCCGTCAGGCCCTTCAGGACTTTACGGAGGCCGGAGGGCGAGCATTTTTGTCGCACCTTCAATATATCTGGCTATCCGAGGGGACCGATGACTTTCAGTCCGTCGCCGACTGGGCCACTGGAATGGCGCCGGCCACCGGTCAGGTGGAGGATGGGATTATCGATACCAGCTTTCCCAAAGGCCAGGATCTGCGCGAGTGGATGTATCAAACCGGCACCACGCCGGCCGGGGAGTTTCCCATCCACGAAACCCGGGGGTCGATCGAGTCGATCAACGAAGATATCGCCACTCAGTGGGTATGGATTGAGTCGGAGGGGATGGATTTCGAATTCCCCGGCTTTGAAGATTTCTTCCCCGACCCGCCACCGGAGTTGGTGCAGTATTTTAGTTTCAACACACCGATCGCTGCCCATCCCAACGACCAATGTGGTCGGCTGGTATTCAGCGATATCCACGTGGCTTCCGGTCAGCAGTCCTCACCGGATCATCCCTTCCCAACGGGATGTACCGACGAGGAGTTGACCCCACAGGAAAAAGCGCTGGTCTTTATGCTCTTCGATCTTGCGCGGTGCATCATTCCCGACAAAGGCGATCTCGCCGGCAGGTGATGGACGCAAAATCAGTTGGTTGGGGGGAACTTAAAACCACAGGCGGGCCTGCATACCGAAACGGGTGGTGTAGCCCACCAAACCGTGGCGGATCTGCAGGTCGTCGTCGATGATATAGACCGTGGGAAAGGACTGGATCTGAAATGCCTCGGCGACGCTATTGGTGCCCAGATAGACCGGGTAGTCGATTCCCTCCTGGTCGATATGATCCTGGACGGCCTGCGGGCTTTCGTATTGGAGGACGACGCTGATGACCGTCAAATCGTCGCCGGCCCGTTCGTGGAGTGCCGAGATTGCGCCCGACTGCAGGTCGCAGGCACCACACCATGTGGCCCAGAAATAAAGGACGGTGCGCCGGGTGTCGAGTTCGTCGAGAGCCAGAGTCGAGCCGTCGAGGGCCTCTAATTCAAAGGGTGGGAGGGGATCATCGCCGTCGAGAAGATGACGCGACTGAAAAACGGAGATAAGGGCGATGACGATGACGACGATGGCAATATCGATGGCCCACCGCGTCGAGCGCCGCGCGCGCAGCCGACGCCATAAAGAGGGGCGCGAATCGGGCGCCGCTTTTTCGGCATCCGCATCGGATGATTCAGACATGGTGATGTTCTTTTGATTAGGAAGCAGCAGGTGCGATCAGAGACAGGACCCCTTGAGACACTCGCTGCCGTCGGGGCATGGGTGGTCCGGGGTACAGAGGACGACATTGCCATCCCATTGTAGATAAGGCACGACGATGCGCTGTTGTTCCTGCGGTGCGCTCGGTCCCTCGAAAAATAAGCTGCTCGACGTGGTATCGAAATCAAAGCCGTCTTCGATATTTCGATCCATGGGCGTGACCTGATCGGTATCCAAGTCCACGACGTCGACCTCCACGGTATGACTTACGGGTCTTCCGATGAGGTGAAAGCCAGTGATCAGATCCTGGGTGGCCTCGGCAATTTCACCGAAGGCCTCACCGATCTCGGGTTCGCAGATCGAGTCGTTGACACCGCCGGTCTGTTCGACGACGTGATGGATGCCGTGGCCGACGTCGATCCCGCCCTCACAATCGGTGTCTGGGATCCAGTACAGTCCGGAGACCGTGGCCC
>SKQC01000059.1 GCA_007119175.1 Myxococcales bacterium
GAGCCGTATTCGGCGAGGACTGGGCGACGAGGTCGAAGTCGTCGAAGTGAGGCGATGCTTGTGCATCGTCGAACATAGACGGCAAAGAGATCGTCGTTCAGGACCGGCGAAGAGTGGTTTACGACTTCTGTCGAGTACCACTAGTCTTCGAGTCCGCGGCGAGTTCGTCGCTGCAAGGCGCGCTCATATTCGATATAGGCCTGCGCCGCTGCCAACCGGGCTGTCGGCACGTCGCTGGATGCGACGGTCAAAAAGTCGATATCGAGCGCCTCGAAGAAGCGAACCGATCGCCGATCGCGGGAGTGACCGGCGTCGACGCCCACCATCAATTCAGCGCCTCGACTTCGCCCACGACGCACGGCCATCTGAAGCAACTCGCCAACCCCCTGGCGATCGACGGACTCATAGGGATCGGCGGCGACGAAGCCCTGATCGACATAATGAGTCATGATCCGGCGCGAGCTCTCTGCAGACATCCCCCAGCATAATTGCGTCAGCTCGCGGGTCGCCAGAGTGATAAAGTCGGCATGCAGAGCGATGGCCTCGGCAATCATCGCCGCCCTGGGAGATTGCACCAAAATGCCGAGCTCCACGGCGACCTGTTCGACGCCCCCATGTAGATTGGTGGCAATGGCCGTCTCGATAAGATCGACGACCCATTCCAGCTCGCCGGCATCGCTTATTCCGGGAATCAGGATTTCCACCGCCGGAAAGATCCCATCGTCCACCACCAGCCGGGCGGCCTCGATGATGGCCTGCACCTGCATGGTGTAGATCGCCGGTTCCACCACGGCGAGGCGACTGCCGCGCAGGCCCAGCCTCGGAATAGACTCCTCTAAAGCGTCGGTGCGCTGGATGACATCGTCGACATCGATCTCCAATTCTTGAGCCGTCGCCCGGATATCTGCTTCGTCGACTGGCAGAAAGTCGGCCAGCGGTGCATCGAGCAATCGAAGCGCCACCGGCTCGCCTTTGACGGCCCGCAGAATTTGCGCCACGTCGTGTCGATGATAGGTCAACAGAGTGCTCATCGCCTCGTCAGCCGCCGTCTCATCACCGGTCAACAAAAACTTCCGCATCGCCATCACTCGCTCTCGGTCGGAGAGCACCATCGACTCCGTGCGGCACATGCCAACCCCATCGGCGCCGGCGGACATCCCCTGCTCGATGGCGTCGATGGAGTCGGCGTCGACGCGGACGTCCATTCGCCGATAGCGGTCGGCGATCGCCAAAAACTGGGCGACGTCGTCATCTTCGTCTCCTTTAGAGAGGAGCTCCAATTTGCCGACGTATACCGCTCCCTGGGTGCCGTCGACGGTGACTATCTCGCCGCGCGAAATGAAGTCTTCGCCGATACCAATACCGGAGCGATCGGAGCGAAACTCCACCTCGTCGGCACCGCAGACGCAGGGAAGACCGATCTCGCGGGTGACCTCGGCAGCATGGGCTGTGATTCCTCCCTGAGTGGTGACCACGGCCTGAACCGCATCCAGAGCGTCCACATCGTCGACGGACGTCGTCGGCAGCACGAGCACCACGGACTCACCGCGCCGGGCCCGCGTCAGCGCTTCCGCCGTCGACGTCACCAGCCGCCCCGTCGCCGCTCCCGGCGAAGCTGCCATGCCGTAAAACGCCGGTTCATTCGCCGCCTTCGATGAGGGATTGAGTCGCGGCGACATAAGCTCCGGGATATGCCGGTTGGCATCGACGCGGAGAACGGCCTCTTCATCGTCGATGAGCCCCTCGTCGATCATATCCAGCGCCGCCCGCACTGCCGCCGGCCCGGTCCGAGTGGCTTGCCGGGTTTGCAAAAACCATAATTTCCCCGAGTCCACGGCGAATTCCACCTCCTGCATATCACCGTAATGAGCCTCCAATTGCGCCAGGACCCTACAACACTGGTCGTAAATCTCGGGCATCTCCTCACGCATCGTCGCCACCGATCCGGAGCGCCGACGCTCTTCGTGCAAAAGCCCTGGCGTGATCCGCCCCTCTACTAATTGGTCACCCTGAGCACAGCGCAGAAATTCACCGTAAGGGACGTTTCGACCGGTCACCGGATGGCGGCTAAATGCGACGCCGCTCATACTCTGTCGGTCGCGATTTCCGAAGACCATGGCCATCAATGTCACGCCCGTGCCGGGGCCGGATTCGATGCCGTGAAGGCGGCGGTATGCCCGAGCGCGCGGGGCATTCCAGCTCTCAAAGATGGCCTCGATGGCCGCCCAGAGCTGATCGCCTACAGTGGTGGGCACCTCGTTATTGACCTCGCGCAATGCTGCCCGGCGCACCGCTTCAAATTGCTCTTCTGGCGACTCATCGGCGATGTCTGACTGCTGTTGCTGCTGCGCAATGGCCCGCTTCAATGCCCGGTCGGTGAGGCCGAAGATAACCTTGCTATACATCTCGACCAGACGCCGACGGCAGGCAAAGGCAAAGCGCTCATCGCCGTCCGTCCCGGCGAGCCCGCGGGTGGTCCCGTCGTTCAATCCCACATTGAGAATGGTCTCCATCATCCCGGGCATGCTCTCCGGGGCGCCGGAGCGGACACTGAGCAGGAGGGGAGATTTTTTGTCGCCGAAGCGACGACCCGTCATCGTTTCGATATGGGCGATTCCCTCTTCGACCTCCTGGCGAAGGCCCGGAGGATGATTGCCGGAGCGCAAATAATGAGCGCAGGCCTCGGTGGTGATCGTTATCCCCGGCGGCACGGCAATGCCGAGTCGGCACATCTCGGCAAGATTGGCTCCCTTAGCCCCCAGAAGCTCGTTCATTTCCGCTTTACCGTCGGCCTTACCCGCCCCGAAATGATAGACATAGCGTCCCATATTCCTCCCTCAAACCCACCGTTTTCGCCGGCGACGACCGCTAGATGTGTGCACTTACGACAGATAGCGATGGCCGTGTTGTCCGATCTGAGCGACCGTTGTGGCCTGCGGGCCCTCGCGTCCCATCGTCGCCTCAAACCGGACCTCCTCGCCGGGCTCCAGTTCATCGAAGCGATCGTTGACCACGCTATTGCGATGAAAATAGATTTCCTGACCGTCGGCGGCCTGCAAAAACCCGTAGTCGTCGTCTGGAAATTTGCGAACCACCAGCGCATGGGGCGGGCCAGTCTGGGGACGCCTCGACTTCCTTTGACGGCCTGCATAGCTTTTGAGCTGGCGCTCGGCGGCGCCAAAGGCCTCGCGGATCGAGACATAGGGATCGTATTCGTCGCGCTTGTGGCTGCGGTCGCGTGACACCACCACCTCGTCGCCGGGCACGCTCAGCTCAATGCGAACCCGGTAGCCTTTGACGTCCTCATTGCCACTTCGATGCGGCGCCTCGACGACCACGCGACAGACGATGATATCGCGATTCAGGTGAGTCAGCCGATCCACCCGCTCTCGCACCAGCGACTCCATGGCTGCTGTGGGCTCCATATTTTTAAACGCCAACTCCAATGGTATGCGCATCGCTTCTCCTAAGACCGAACTTCGTTACGACCGGCTTGCTCTTATGGGCCCGATTAACCCCCGGGCCTATCACAGCTTCAAACTTAAGCACGACCTCATCTTGTGAGCCAATCTTGATGCCGGCAGCGTCGATATTGTGGAGGAGTCTTATTTATTCGCAGCACCGGGATATGCGCTCAGGCCCCATCGAGCAGTCGAGGTCGCACTTGGCCATTGGTAAGCGATCCTGTAAAAATACGCATAGTTTAGAATTCACTTTCCGCTCCCGTAGCTTTCCGTGCAGCATTGAGGACCGCTGATGGCCGTTTGCCGTTTTCCCTTCACGCCTATTCTGGCCGGCTTGCTATCGGCGTTTGCCGCGATGGCTTTGTTTTCGTTGACGTCGTGCTCCTTAGTTCTGGAGCTCGACTCCTGCGACGATGAAAACCCCTGCCCCGAAGGCTATCAATGTACCGATGACAACCTGTGTCTGAGCAGCAGCGCCCAGTGCACAACGGACGAGGACTGTCTGCCGATTATGGGCGAGGGTTCGAGTTGCGAGGATAATATCTGCCGCGGCGACGACCCGCTGCTCGGCGGTCCCTGCCAGCAGTTATACGGTGCCGCCGACGGCGATGGCGATGAACTTTTGATCGGCGTCGTCCTGCAATTAAGTGGCGTCGGTGGGGGTTTTGGCCAACCGATGCTCGACGCGATGCAGATCGCCAAGCGTGACTTCAACGCCATCGGTGGCATCGACGGCCGCTCCATCCGCCTTGTGGCCTGTGATACCGCCTACGACGATCTCGACCCCGCGGATTACGGCGAAGACGACGACAGTCTCGACACAATAGCGCGCATCGCCGCTCAGCATCTGGTCGACGAGGCCGGCGTGGAGGTCATCGTCGGATTCAATTCCAGTCAGGTCCTCGACGTCGGTCCCAATATCACCGTCCCCAACGACGTATTGTTGATGAGCCCGTCGGCGACGGCGGCCATCATTCCCCCGGCAGGCCATAACGGACTGATGTATCGCACCGCCCCCAGCGACGAGCCGCAGGCCATCGCCCTGACGAATCTCGTCGAAGAAACCCTCGACGATTATCTGCTCGATCAGGGCGTGGAAGACGGTAAAATCACGATCCTCGTGCGCGAAGACGATCAGTGGGCCGAAGGCCTATATGAACACCTCGTTTTGGAGCTCCCCCCGGAGATCACAGGCGCCGACGCCGATCGCTTCTCCTCGTATTTCTTTCCCAATGTCGGGGCCGGCGGCCACGCCGACTACACCCCGGTGGCCGCTGCTGTGGCCGCCGAAGAGCGCCCTCCCGACGTGGTCGTGGTCCTCGGTTCAGCGGACTCCTGGCAGGTCATCGAATACGTCGACCAGGCCCTGTCCGAAGAGCCCCTATTTATCGGCGGTGACGCCATGAAAAACCTCCAGGAGGCGACTCAGGCACCGGCCGCGCTGGAAAATCGCATCTGGGGCACCGGCCCGCGCAACGTCGCCGAATTCGACTACCAGCCCTACACTATCTTTCGGCTCAAATTCGAGACCGAGATGAGTGATAACGCCGATAATTATCAATTTGTGGCCAATGCCTTCGACGCTATCTACGCGGTGGCTTTCGGGGCTGCTGCCGAGGGGTTTTCGGGCCCCGAAATTGCCGAGGGACTCACCCGGCTGGGCTCCGGGGATAATATTTTACCCTCCTCTACGGATGCACAGACGGCCCTCGAAATCCTGTCTCAGGGCCAGTCCATCAACTATCAGGGAGCCTCGGGGCCGCTGAACTTCGACGAAAATGGCGATCCGGAGCCACTGCCCATCGCCCTGTGGTGTTTTGAGGATGGCCAGATTCCGGAGCGAGGAGAGATCTACAACCACGAGACGGGAATCTTTGAGTATATGAGCTGCGATCCCGAAAACGACGTCGAACCAAACGACAATGCTCCCAACGGCGAGGACTCGTCAAACCAGAACACCGACGAGGGCTAAATCCACTTCGTTATCACCGGTTTTGAACCCTTCGGCGTACACGCCACTAACCCCTCCTGGGATGCAGCCTCGGCAATTGCCGAATCACGACAGACCGACGCTCACCTACTGGCCGTCACCTATCGGCAGGCGACACGATTTGCCGCCGAATATCTAAAGCGTCCGCCCGGCGATACCATCTTTTTTCTCCACCTCGGCCTGGCCGCCAATAGAGAGCAAATCTGCTTTGAAGGGCGGGCCAAAAACAGGCGCGACCACAGACCCGACAATGACGAGCGAGGCGAGTCGATGGAATTGCCGACAAGCCAGGCACTGGTCGACGGCGCAGTGCCAAAGCGTTCTCCCCTGATCGATCTCTCAGAGCTGGTCGCCACCTATGACGCAAAAGATAGTGACCTTCCACGAGCTCAAATCAGCCACGACTGCGGCACCTACGTCTGCAACGCCCTGTATTATCACACCCTGAGCGCCTGCGAGGCCTTTCGTGGCCCCCGACGATGGGCCGACGCCCTCTTCGTCCATATCCCACCGGTTTCACCTGCCGAGGCGCGAGCCATCGGTCGACAACTCGCCAATATACTGACAGCCATTACCCCGTCTCTTCACGAGTCCTGATTGAGCTCCTGCTCACTGACGACCTCCCGGATTGTGCGTCGCAACCAGCGGTGTCGCTCCTCGCCGTGGCTTCGCGGATGCCAGACCATCGACAGCGTTCCCCGCTTTAGCTCCAGCGGCGGCTCCAGAAGCCTGATAGGCAGAAACTCCGCAAAGCTCTTCGCCACACTCCGAGATGTGGTCAGGACCATATCCGTGGTCGCCACGAGATGGGGTGCCACCATAAAATGGGGCACCACCACGGCGACCCGGCGGACGCGGTCGATTCTTCGAAGTGTCATATCCACCACGCCCTCATCGTCGCCGAGCGGCGAGACAAGGATATGAGCCAACTCGCAGAAAGTATCGAGATCGAATTTCTCTCCCACCTCCGGGTGCTCAGTGCGAACCACCGATACCAGATCGAGTTGAAATAAATCTCGTCGATATAGCGACTGCGGCACATGCTCCGGCAGCCCCAGGGTAAATGCCAGATCGATCTCGCCTGTGGCCAATCGTCTGGTCGGTGGCTCACTGCCCAGCTCTCGCACCCGCAAATCGACGCGTGGCGCCTGATTCTGCAACCTCTCGATCAGCGGCGGCAATAGCACGAATTGACCGTAGTCATTGGTGGCGATCTCAAAAACTGCCCCGCTGGCCGCGGGGTCGAATTGGCCGCCCGTCGTCACGACCTGCTCCAGCCGATCTAAAGCCTCGCGAAGGGGCATCACCAACTCGTCGCCCCGTTCGGTCCGCACCATTCCCCGACCGGAGCGCACCAACAGGTCATCGTCGAAGACCTCGCGAAGCCTGTTCAGGGCGTGACTCATCGCCGACTGACTCCTGCCGAGCTCCCGGGCGGCGTCGCTGACGCTCTCTCTGCGCAGCAAGATCTCCAGCGCCACCAATAGATTCGTGTCCACCGATTTAAGATTCATCTCATGCATACCAAAGTCGTGTATTATTCATTTAACAAATAATCTGCCGTGGCCAATCTTAGTCGTCAACACCCGCCGCCCATAGCCAGCGCGCGGAAAAGAAATTGAATCCGTTCTCTAAACGCCCCCTATCAAGGAGATTCGTATCATGGCCCCAACGACCTGGAATTTCGACCCCGCACATTCAGAAATCAGCTTCAAAGTTCGCCATATGATGTTCTCGAAGGTCTCCGGCTTTTTCGGTGACTGGGAAGGAGACTTCACCTTCGACCCCGACGATCCGACGGCCGCCGATATCGACGTCGCCATCAAAGCGGAGAGCATCAACACCAATAACGAAGACCGCGATCAGCACCTCATAAGCGAGGATTTTCTCGACGTCGAAAACCACCCGGTCATAAAGTTCGAGAGCACCAAAATGGATGCCGGCGGCGACGGCGATTTAACCCTCGCTGGCAATCTGACAATTCGCGGTGAGACCAGGGAAGTCGAGCTCGACGTCGACTACCACGGAAAGGCCGTCGACCCCTGGGGAAACGATCGGGTGGGCTTTTCGGCCACCACGACTCTGAACCGAAAGGACTTCGGCCTGACCTGGAATCAGGCCCTGGAGGCCGGCGGTGTGCTCGTCGGTGACAAAGTGGAGGTCGAGCTCAACGTGCAGGCTATTTCTGGGGAGTGATAAAGAGTTTGCTCCTCTCCCCTGTGGGGATTTCCCGAAACAACCCCACCGCCGCTGCGCGGCACCTCCCCTCGCGAGGGGAGGAGGTCAGCGTACCACCGGAGCCACATGAAGAGTTTGCTCCCCTCCCAGGGGAGCTGGCGAGCGGAGCGAGGCTGTGGGGTAGTTTCGAAAAACCCCACCGCCCCTGCGCGGCACCTCCCCTGGGAGGGGAGGATGGCCATTGAACCACAGGAGTCCGCTCCCCTTATTTCAAGAATTCAACGAAACTCTCGAGCTGCTTCGCCCGGCTGGGGTGCCGCAGCTTTTTGAGGGCCTTCGCCTCGATCTGGCGAATCCGCTCACGAGTCACATTAAAGTCCTGTCCGACCTCCTCCAGGGTGTGATCGGATTTTCCGCCGATGCCAAAACGCATGCGGAGTACTTTTTCCTCGCGCGGCGTCAGCGTGGAGAGCACCTTTCGGGTCTGGTCGGCCAGATTGGAGCCGACCACGGCTTCCGAGGGATTGATGGCCTCTTCGTCGGCGATGAAATCGCCGAGCGATGAGTCCTTTTCCTCGCCAATCGGGGTCTCCAAGCTGATCGGCTCTTTGGCGATCTTGAGCACCTTTCGAACCTTCTCGACGGGCATCTCCATGCGCTCGGCAATTTCGTCCGGTGTGGGCGGCCGGCCAAGCGACTGGACCAGATAGCGCTCGGTCCGGGCCAATTTATTGATCGTCTCGATCATATGGACCGGGATACGAATCGTGCGCGCCTGGTCGGCGATGGCCCGGGTGATAGCCTGTCGAATCCACCAGGTGGCGTAGGTGGAGAATTTATAGCCACGCTGGTATTCGAATTTATCGACGGCCTTCATCAGGCCGATATTGCCCTCCTGAATCAGGTCCAGGAATTGCAATCCGCGGTTGGTGTATTTCTTGGCGATGGAGACCACCAGCCGCAGGTTGGCCTCGACGAGCTCGATTTTGGCGCGCTCGGCCGTTTTCTCTCCCGCCAGCACCGCCTGATGGGTGATGCGAAGGCCATTGACCGGCTGACCGGCCTCAATTTCGACGGCGCGCACGCGACGCCGAAGGGCGCGCATCTTTTCAAAGACCTCGTAGAAGCGCTGCTTCGACATCCGGTATTTTTTGAGCTGCTTTTCCGTGCCCTCTTCGCCGGCCTCCATCTTCAGGACCAGCTCCCGCGACTCCGGAAAGGTCACCCGCGTCAGCCGCTCCACCTTCGCGAGGCGGCTTTCTGCTTTGTCGATGCGCCGGATCAGATTTTTAAAGCGGGCGACGATCTTGTCGGTATGCTTTTTGGTCAGCCGCACATTTTTCATCAGGGCGAACATCTCGCGGCGATTGCTTTTGATCTGCTCGCGGATCTTTTTGCGCTCCACCAGCGACAGCCCGGGGCGGGTGATCAATTCCTCGCCCAGATCGTTGTTGGTCTCATGAAGTACGCGGACTCTGTCGATCTGGTTGAGAAACCACTGCTTTCGCTGATCGTGGGTCATCTCGATGACGTTGCCGTCTTCGTCCTCCGGCAGATTTTCCGGGTCTGGAGCCTGAAGGATGCTGGTCAGCTTCGTTTTTCCACCCTCCACGCGCCGAGCCATGCGGATCATCTCGCGAACGCCCACAGAGGTGCTCAATACGACGGTGAGGATCGTCTTTTCGCCCTCTTCGATGCGCTTGGCAATCTCCACTTCCCCCTCGCGGGTCAAAAGCGGCACCTGGCCCATCTTGCGCAGATACATGCGCACCGGATCGTTGCCCTTGACGAATTTATCGCTTCCCTTTTTGGCCTTTTTCTTCTGCTTTTTGGTGCGCTGAATACTCTCGTCGGGACCTTCCGGCGGCTCGTATTGGTCGGGTTTGTCGACCATCTGGATGCCCAGCTCCACGAAGAGCATCATCACGTCGTCGATCTCTTCGCTGGACAAGACCCCTTCGGGCAGGGCGTCGTTGACCTCATCGTAGGTCAAAAACCCTTTTTCCTTGCCCATGTCGATGAGCTTTCGAACTTCCAGACTCGTTGCTCGTGCGTTTGATTGGGCTGTCAGCATCAAACTTTCTCCTTGGGGGGTACATGCCACTGCTGCCGATGATATGGCGTCGGCAGATTGCCGCTAAAACCCGAATAGTCGCCTGAAACGGTGCGAGGTCGGGCTGGCAAACTTGTCCTTATACGGAATTATTCCGTTGTAACTGGATTAAACCACGTCTTTTGCTCACTACACCTTGCCTCCTAAAAATCAGCCGGCGCGGCCTTCGATTCGCTCCGCGCGCACACCTTCGAGATCGAGGGCCTTTTGAAATTGGCGGACCTCGTCGAGTTGACGGGTCAAATCCTCGAATTTGTCTCGATCGTTACCAAAGTCTACTTCTACCAACTCACTTTCGAGAAAATCAGCCATCCGCTGTGCCCAGCGACGCTTGAGCGTCCAGACGCAGTCGCGATACCAACGAAGACTCTGTTCGGGAGGGTACAACCCACCACGGTCGGGTTCAGCAAGCGCACGGCTTACCGTTTCGCGAAGATGGGCTTCCCCGATATTCTCGAGAAGTAGGGAGCCGTCGATCTCATCATGCTCGCGAAAATGGTCGCGAGCGAGGTTCAGCAACCTCGCAAGGTCATGACTTGCAAGCAGTTTGTCAAGTTCTTCGCGAAAAAAGTCCTCCAGCCATTCCGGTTGGTCGAGCAATACGACGAGAACTCCATATTCAGCACTGCTAAATTGCGGGCCCTGATGCTGCTGTCTCAATTGCGCTCGAACCTCCTTTCGGCCCGTCGTTGAGCGCCGAGCGTAGCGTTCGACCTTCGCCGGTTCGAGATCCAGTCGGCGGGCGACCTCCTGAGTGTAATGGCCGCGAACCGTGTCATCACTCACTTCTTGCAAGATGTCGCCAACTTCGTCGAGCACTGCGATGCGCGCTTCAATTGACGCCCCTTCAACACCGACGACGATGCGATCAAGAGCCCACGAAACAAGAGGTGGAGCCTCATCAACCTTCGTTTTCAACGCCTCTGCCCCCTCGCGTCGCACGAAGGTATCGGGATCATCGCCATCGACGAATCGGATCACCCGCGCCTCCAGGCCCGCCGCCTCCAGCGCCGGCATGCAGCGAAGGGTGGCCTGCGTGCCCGCCTCGTCGCCATCGAAGGCCACCACGACCCGCCGGGCGAAGCGACCCATCAGCCGGGCCTGCTTTTCGGTGAGCGCCGTGCCCATAGGTGCCACCGTCATATCGAGCCCGGCGTCGTGCAGGGCAATGACGTCGAAATTTCCCTCCACCACCAGCGAGAATTCCTCTTTCTGGATGCCCCGCTTTGCCACGTCCAGGCCGTATAATTGCTCTCCCTTGGTATAAAATTTGGTCTCCGGCGAGTTAAGATATTTCGCCCCTTTTTCATCGGCGGCAAGGGTTCGCCCGCCAAAGGCCAGGGTATGACCCCAGACGTCGACCACGGGAAAGACGACCCGGTTTCGGAACCGATCGTAGAAGCCGCCGCGGTCGTTGGCGCTGACCAGGCCGGCCCGTTGCATCACTTTCGGCCGATATCCCCTGGTTTTTAGATGATCTAAAAGATGATCCCAGCCATCGAGAGCGTAGCCGAGTCCGAAGGCCCGCGAGGTTTTCTCACCGATACCCCGCTCATCGAGGTACATTCTGGCGACTTTTCCTTTATCGCTCCACAGATTGTCGACGTAAAATTGGCGGGCCTGGTCCATGATCTCCAGATATAATTTTTTGCCCTCTCGGCGACGGCGGGCGGCCTCGGCATCCTCGCTGCTCTGCTCCGGGATCTCAACGCCACAGCGATCGGCGAGATGGCGCACGGTTTCTGGAAAACTCCACCCCTCCATGGACATCAAAAATTGATAGACGTTGCCCCCTTCACCACATCCAAAGCATTTATAAATACCCATGCCCGGATGAACGAAGAAACTCGGCGTATTCTCGTCGTGAAACGGGCATAGCCCCTTGTGATTGGCCCCCGCCCGTTTGAGCGCCACATATTGCTGCACCGTCTCGAGGATATCCGTTCTCGCGAGTACATCCTCAATGACGGCCTGAGGAATCAGACCCATAAAATTCGTCTCGAATGCAACTTGTTGACTCCGGTCCGCCCACGATCATCACGCATCACTGCTGCATAGGTGATGACCGTCATCTCTTACGGCGACCACTCACATGATATGAAGCATAAACCTGGAAATTGGTGATCGGTGGCAAATTGATATCGGAGGCGCCGCGGCTGAGCGGCGCCGGCATTGCCGACAGAAGAAATAGTCTAGCAGGGCACAAACCCTTGTCAAATTTGGTTTTTTCGGATTGTCGAACACCGCCGACAGGGGACTTAACTGGCGTAAAAGCGGGACCGATCCGTCAATAGCTGGCGCAGAAAACGCCATCAAAACTGGCCACGTCATCGGCGCATTGTTCCTCTAAGGAGCAGTCGTCGCAGGGACAGGAGTCACAGCCGCGGGCTGCCCGATAGTCGCGGCATCCCGCGCCGGGGCGACAGATCTCATCGCCACTGCAGACCTCGCCACAGCTATTAGAAAGATCCGGCGCGCAATAAAGGGAGTTTGAGGCCCCCTGCCAGGGCATGCAGGCGATGCCATCGGTGTCCTGCGGCTCACAATCAAAGTGGGAAAACCCACAGTCTCCAGAGCCGCATTCACCCTCTTCGCAATGGCCGAGTCCGCACTCCTGGTCGCAGTCGCCACAGTGATTGGGGTTTCGCTCGGGGTCGACGCATTCGCCGCCGCATTCGATAAACCCGGATCGGCAGACGCAGTCGCCGCCCTGACAGGCTTCGCCGGGGCCGCATTCAATGCCGCAGCCGCCGCAGTGGTTGGGGTCGAAGTCGACGTCCTCGCAGCGATTCTGGTCGCCACATACCTCTAGATCGCCGGAGCAGGCACAGACGCCGCCTGTGCAGGTTCCGAAATCGGGATCACAGCTATTGTCGCAGGCCCCACAGTGATCGGGATCGGTGGAGAGATCGACGGATTGGCCATTGCAGGTCTCGTCCTGAACATCGGGCTCGACTTGCGCGTCCGGCTCATCTTGAACATCGGGCTCGACTTGCGCGTCCGGCTCATCTTGAACATCGGGCTCATCTTGCGCGTCCGGCTCGATCTGCGCGTCCAGATCATCCTGGCTATCCGGCTCGAATTGAACGTCTGGATCGTCGGGCCCGTCATAGACGTCGGGCTCGGGAACATTTTCATCTTCGAAATTGAGAATCGGATCGTTATTGGAGGGCTCATCGGCATCGACGACGACGCCTGTGTCTGCGTCGTCCTCACCGCCGAACTCCCACTGGTTATCCTCTTCTCCGTCCGTGGCGGGATCGAAGGAGCATCCGCCAAGAACCAATACTGCTGCCACGAAAACGGCAAAAATAGCTCGTCTCGCCGGTCGGTTGTCGAAATCACACATCATCGTCTCCTCACCCTCGATGGACCGTCTCGCCCCGCTTGCCACGGCGAACTCTGAATCAATTCGCCAAAAGGGTAGAGGAAGTTTTGGGACAGCGCAAAGCGCGGTATGCTTCGGGGGATCCAGCTCCCTGGTTCGGGGACCACGCCGGGGTAGACAAGGCCGCGGGAGTGCCTATATCTTTTTGCTTCATACGTGGTTTTTATCATTGCACTGACATCGCCATCTGCTTCAGAGGATTTAGCCATGAATAGGTTCATCGTCGGTCTCGCCGTGGCCCTGGTCTTATCCGTCGCCATCGGCTGCGATCGCTCGCCCGAAGATCTCGACGAGTGGCGCACCGCCCAGGGTGGAATGGAACAACTCTCGGAGTGGGCTCAGGATGAAAGTGAGCCGATGGACGTGCGCATCCGCGCCCTACAAATCATCATCGAGGAAGGGGCCGACAACCTCATCACCCGCACCCTTGAGGGCGTCGACGACGAGGAAGAGCGCGACAAGATCGCCGCCAACGCCATGCCCACCGTCCAGCAGATGTGGGAGGAGCAGGACTTTCCTCGACTGGACGACGAGATGCTCGAGGAAGGCGGCGAGATCGCTCCCGACGGTGAGAGCTCAATTCGCGCCATCGAATCGCTGTACCACCTGGTGCCATTTTTAAGCGGCGAGGAAAAAGCGGCGGGACAGGAAATCTTGCGCGACTGGATCAGCGACGATCAGATGGTTCGCAATCAGTGGGCCGATGTCTCAATTCCACTCCTTGTCCCCCTTGCAGGTGACGGTGCCATGGAGCTGGTCAAAGATTGGATCATCGAGGGTCACGACCCACGGACTCTGGCCCGCGAGTTTCGCCGCCATATCCCGGAGGAGGCCCATATCGTACTCGATGAAGCCCTCGGTGAGCGCGCCCGCCAGGCGCATCCAAATGTCGATACCGATCTAAAACACGCCCTCGCCGGGGCCGAGAGCGCCGGCATCGCCTCTTATCTCGAGGAAGTGCTCCTCGACGAAGAATCGAGCGATCAGCTCTTTCAGATCGCCGTCAACACTCTGGCCGACGCCATGGGCGAGGACTCCGTGGAGTTTCTTGCCAAGGCGGTCGAGCAGCGCGGCGGTGTGGCCCGATGGGCCGCCGCCACCAGCATTCTCGACGCCCGCGGAGTGGCCGGTCTCACCGATATCGCCGCCGCCCTTCCAGAAGACGCCGATGCCTACGGACCGGAAGACGACGAGCTCAACCGGCGGATCACCTACCTATGCAATTTCGTCAACACCAACGTCGAGCGCGGCGATTTTGAGGCCGAGCCGGACACCTTTGCCGAGTTGATGGAAATGGAACGCTGGCCCGCACAGACGTTGGGCCTGCAATGCGCCGCCCGCACCGAAGCTACGGAATTGCTGGAGTCGGTGCAAAATCTCAGCGAAGAGTCCACCGCCATCGCCGCCTGGGGCGACGATTTGACGGTAGGCCAATTCGCCAGCGCCGTCGCCGAATCACTCGACGTTGGCGACGAAGAGTGATCCCACTACACTGACGGGAGCATGGCTGATTGATAATCCTCGAGTCGGGTCGTGATGCTCCTGGCCATATTCAAATCCCTCTTTGGCTCCGACGGGCCCGATCCAGACGATCAGGTTCGGCTCGACGAGCTCGAGGACAGCGAGTTGATGCAGCGCTACGCTGACGGCGACGAGCGTGCCTTTGCCCTGCTATTCGACCGCCACCGAGGCCCGCTATACAATTTCATCCTCCGCAGTTGCAGCCGACGCGACGTCGCGGAGGAGCTATTACAGGATGTATTTTTACGGGTCATCAAAAGCGCCGGACGCTACGAGCCGAGCGCGAAGTTCACCACCTGGCTGTACACTATTGCCCGCAACGCCTGCATCGACGCCGCGCGCAGTCGCTCCCGGGCCGACGTCTACTCGCTGCAAAATCCGGTGGGCAAAGACGATGACGAGGGCGAAACCCATCAGCAGCGACTCGCCGATCCCGAGGCTCAATCGGGCAGCGTCGATGCGGAGCGAAAGGTCTTTCGCGACCGCCTTCAACAGGCCCTGGAAAAATTACCCGAAAAACAGCGCGAGGTATTTGTGCTCCGCGAAATATCGGGACTTAAATTTCGCGAGGTTGCCGAGGTCATCGGCACCAAAGTGCCCACCGTAAAGAGTCGAATGCGCTACGCCTTAAAGACCCTTCGCGGCGAACTCGCCGACTATCGCGATCATCAATTCGACGATGACGAACATCTGGAAATGGTGCCCTAGATGAATAAAGCCAGCCATAGATTTAGATCTAATCGCCAGGCGTTCCGTTATAAAGGAATGTGCAGCGGGTTATGCGCCGTTGCCACTAACAACCCTGATTCGCCTCAACCGTGAGACGTATGGACTCGTCACCACACAGCGACCAGCTACTCGATCTGCTCTACGGCGAATTGTCGCCCGAAGAGGAGAGCGAGTTGCGCCAGGCCATCGAGGACGACGAAGAATTGGCCGCGCAATGGGTACAGTTGCAGGCCGATCACGACGAGGTCCAACGCCACCTGCCCGAGCCCGAGACGGTCTCCAGCGATGTGCGCGAGGCGATCCTGAAGGCGGCCAGCGAGGAGGCGGAGGGAAAAGCGCGTCGCCGTCAAAACGGCAAATCAAAGCGCAGAAACGGGGCCTGGACGACATTTATTACCTCCGGTCGCCTGCAGGCTGTCGCCTCGGTGGCGGTGCTGCTGCTCGCCTCGGCGACCATTTATGCACTCTATGACATCACCGATTCGGCGATCGACGCCACGGCGGAAGCGCCGAGGTCGCAATCAGTGGCCGTGGCCGA
>SKQC01000228.1 GCA_007119175.1 Myxococcales bacterium
AGCGAGGCGGCGTGAAAATAAAATCCCTCGTCGCGGGTAAAACCGATATCCGCCGTGGCCAGCAGAACGGCCAGCGAGCCACCGAAGACACAGGCCGCGATCACCAGATCTGGAAGGCGCTTAGAATCGATGAGCATCGAGGTTCCTGAAGTTATTCGTCGAGCAGATCAGGCCGCCTTTTCTCCGTGCGCCGACGCGAATTTTCGCGGCGCCACTGCTCGATTTTTTCGTGGTGGCCACTGAGCAGTACATCGGGAACGTCATGGCCCCGAAACGAGCGCGGACGGGTGTATTGGGCATATTCGAGGGTGTCGTCGCAGAAGCTCTCGTCGGCCACGGAGTTCTGATTTCCCAACACTCCCGGCAACAGCCGCGTGACGGCGTCGACGACGACCATGGCCGCCACTTCGCCGCCGGTCAAGACGTAGTCGCCGATCGACAATTCCCGGTCGATCCAGTGCTGGCGTACCCTTTCGTCGACCCCTTCGTAGCGCCCGCAGGTCAAGATTATCCCCGGTTCGTCGGCCAGTTGGCGGGCAATTGTCTGGTCGAAGGGCTCGCCTTGCGGGGTCAGCAAGATCCGCGGTGCCTTCGGCAATTTCTCGCGGGCATCCTCCAGAGCGCCCACCAGGGGCTCCGGCTTCATCACCATCCCCGCGCCGCCGCCGTAGGGCAGGTCATCACATTTATTGTGTTTATCCGTCGCGAAGTCGCGAATGTCGCTAACGCCCACCTCGAAGTGGCCCCGGTCGATGGCTTTTCCGGTCAGGCTTGTCTTTAAGGGGCTGTCGAAAAACTCGGGAAAGAGCGTCAGAATCTGGATTGGAAAAGGCGTATCCACAGCTACATTGGTCCTTATTCCGGATTATGATTCGTCGCCGTATTCGGCGGGGGTCCAGATCTCAAGAGGCTGTAAGACCACCACCTCTTCTTCAAAGTCGATCAGGTCCACCGCGTGTTCCACAAGCGGGACCAGAAGTTCGTCGCCGTCGTCCATATCGACGACGATCACGTCATTTGCTCCCGTGGAAAAGACGCGGTCTACCCGGCCGATGGGGTCGGCAGCGTCGGGTCTCCCTCCGAATTCTTCGTCGGCGACGTAGACCGGCAGCTCCACTAATTCGACCAGATAAAACTGGTCTTCGTCGAGCTCGGGAAGATCGTCGTAATTTAATTCGAGATGGCCGTGCTTGAAGCGGTCGACGTCGTCGCGGTCGTCGATGCCGACGAATTTGACGATGACGAATTTGGCGGCGTAGCGCGCTTTTTCAATTTCTACTTCCACCGGTGAGTCGGCCAGTCCGCTCAGCCAGGCGCTGAGTCCCGGGGTGACCGCGGTGGATTCGGAATTGAATAAAAATAGCCGGACCTCGCCGCGCACGCCGTGAGGACGGCCCAGTTTACCGATGGGGACGCGGCGTAGTTGTTCCGGCATGTGATATCAGTCGACGATGTCGAGGGCGACGGGCTGTTGATTGTCCATCCCCGTATTATTCATCAAGGTGCGCATGGCGCGGGCGATGCGGCCGCCGCGGCCGATGACTCGTCCTCGATGCTCTTCGGGGACCAGCAATTCGATTCGCCACTGGTTTTTGCGGGTGCGGCCTCGGACCTCGATATCGACGTCGTCTTCGAGCAGAGAGCCGGCGAGAAACCGAACCAATGCTACGTATTTTTCGAGTGTTTCGTCGTCTTTATCGCTGCTCATGCGCTGTCCCTACCGATGTGGCGATTACTCTTCGTCGTCTTTGTCCTCGGCATCGTCGTCAGCCTCTTCAGCTTCCTCAGCTTTTTCGGCATCGTCGTCAGCCTCTTCAGCTTCTTCCTCAGCTTCTTCAGCTTCGTCGGCCTCTTCAGCTTCGTCGGCCTCTTCAGCTTCCTCAGCTTCCTCAGCTTCCTCAGCTTCTTCAGCTTTCTCGGCATCGCCGTCAGCCGCTTCGGCTTTCTCGGCATCGTCGTCAGCCTCTTCGGCTTCCTCAGCCTCTTCTTCCTCGGCTTCCTTTGCCTTGGCGGCCGCTTCTTCGGCGGCCTTTTTGCGCGCTTCTTCGCGAGCTTTTTTGCGGGCTGCGGCCTTGGCGGCGCGGGCAGCGGCGTCGGCTCCCTCTTCGGCGAGGTCGATCACCGGTTCGCCGCGCTTCATCTTCCGTATAAGCGAGCGCACCGTGTGGCTCGGCTGTGCACCGACGTCGAGCCAGTAATCGACGCGCTGAGAGTCGAGACGAATCTCGGGCGGATCGGGCACCGGATTATAGGTGCCCAGCATCTCGATGAATGCTCCGTCGCGCGGCGATCGTTGATCGGCGGCGACAACGCGGAAGAAGGGATTTTTTTTAGCGCCGTGACGTTGAAGTCGTAGTCGAACAGTCATGAGGATCTTTCTCCACTTACACTGATTTGCCAAACGAAACAGGATGCGGCCACCGACATCGGGTCGGAGGCCGGAGTCAAAAATTGGAACCCGGCCAAAGCTGGCAGACGGTAGAGGCTCAACAGGTCTGTGTCAAGAACGGCTCGGCATTCATCGACATCGACCCAGGGCGTGCCCGCTTACTCCTGGAAGGCCTCTTCGATGAGCGGAGCGAGCTCGCCGTTTTCGTGCATCTCCATGAGAATGTCGGAACCGCCGACAAATTCGCCGCCCACGTAGACCTGCGGGATGGTCGGCCAGTTCGAAAAATCCTTGATGCCCTGGCGTTTTTCCTGGTCCTTGAGAATGTCCACTGCGTAAAAGGGCTTTCCATAGGCGTCGAGGATCGCCGCCGCCCGCGCCGAGAAACCACACATCGGCTGGGCCGGATTTCCCTTCATATAAAGGACCACGCGGTTGTCGCTGACCTCTTTGGCGATTTCACTTGAAATATCGCCGCCTTCATCGCGCGACTTCGGAGCCTCAGCACTTGAGTCGTCGCCCTCGGCGAGCGGTAAAGAGATCGACTTTTTGTCTTCGTTGTCATTGCTCATCGGTCATTCCTCGTTGATTGAAGTCCGGAAAAGTTAACGACGCCATTACGTGGACCTAACGCGCAGTCTACCACTGAGATTCCAACCCCTTTATTGCTCCCACTCATCGGGCGTATAGACCTCGAGTGTCAGAGCGTGAATGGGGCCTTTCATCTCCTCGGACAGCGCCTCGTAAATCATGCGGTGACGCGTCACACGGCTCTCCCCTTCGAATTGGCTGGCCACCACCCGTGCCTTGTAGTGATCTTTGGTGCCCGTCAGATCTTCGACGTCCACCTCGGCATCAGGGAGGGCTTCGCGAATTTTTTCGACGATTATTTCCGGTTCGATCATATGCATTTCTCCGTCTATCGGATCCAGCGAGTTTATTACTGACTACGCCGTGCCAATGCAAGGTCGCCCACCGCCGAAGGGGCTCGATTCCGGCTGACGATCCCGATATTCAGTGAACAATCGCGATTTCGTGGAATGCTTCATGTCAGGTGATTAGCTTTCACACAGCCGGTTCATATTCTTTGGGGGAGCGCGAGATGAGCAATATCCTTTACGTCACATTCGATGGCCTGCTGCAGCCACTGGGCAACTCGCAGGTGGTCCGCTACGTCGAAGGATTATCGCGCCGGGGATTCGACTATACGGTATTGTCCATGGAGCGCAGCGAGGATCTGCGCAATGTGGGCCGAGTCGACCGACTGCGTCAGTACCTCGCCGATCGGGGAATCGGCTGGATTTACGGAGAATACTCCGCCGGCGGTGCTCCCGGCGATGCCGCAAAGAATATGGGCTGGATGGCCAAAAGAGCCATTCGCCTCGCTCGAGAGCGACCGCTGGAGTTGATTCACGCCCGAAGCTACCTCGGCGCCTCCGTCGCCTACGCCGTCGATCGTCTGATCGGAGTTCCCTATCTCTTTGATATTCGCGGCTACTGGATCGACGAGCGGTTGAGCGAGGATCGGTGGTTTACCAATCCCGTCGTTCACCGCGTCGCCCGGGCTCTGGAGCGCCGTTTATATGGCCGGGCGGCGGGGCTTGTAGCCCTTACCACGGTCAGCGCCGGCGACGTCCTGGCCGGCCGCTTCGGTCCATGGGATCCACAAAAACCACTGACCGTCATCCCCACCTGTGCCGATTATTCGCGCTTCCAACCGGGGAGTGCCGATTCATCGGAGCTGCCGGAATTACAGCGCTTAAGAGATTCCAATAAACTCGTCGTGGGCTATGTGGGCTCTATCAACCCCGCCTACCACGTCGATGAATCCCTCCAGCTTTTTCGGCGTCTAAAGGAACGGCGCCACGACGCCCATCTTCTGGCGGTTACCCACCAGGAAAAACAGATGAGCGAACTCCTGGGAAGACACGGAATCACCGCCTCGCAGGCCACGGTCATCTCCGTGCCTCACTCGGCAATGCCCGCCGTCTACGATCTGATCGACTGGGGATTTTTAGTCATCGAAAGAAGCTATGCCCGTCGGGCGATGATGCCCACGAAATTGGCCGAGTTTTTCGCCGCCGGGGTCCGCCCCATCTATTACGGATGCAACTCTGAGATTCGACACTGGGTTGAACGCGCGGAGACCGGTGTTGTCCTCGACAATATTACCACCTGGGAGCTCGATCGCTGCGCCCGGCAGATCGCCAATCGGAGTACGGATCAGGCACCACTTCGCCGGGCGCGGCGGCTGACCCGCGCTCATTTCGGGCTCGCCGCCGGCATCGACGCCTACGAGCGCATCTGTCGTGTCCTGCTGGGCGTTGCCGAGTCCACTGAATACAGCCCCCAACAGGCCACAGCGATGGAACG
>SKQC01000325.1 GCA_007119175.1 Myxococcales bacterium
CATTGACCTCACCCGGCTCATCGGCGTCGACGAAGCCCAGAAACGGACACGAAGGCAGCCCGGTCAAAAGCTTGACCTCTTCGCCATCCTCCCATTGTTTTCGAAATTTTTTCAGCGTCGCCGGCTCCTCGACGCGCGCCGACTCGATGAACGCCCGGGTCCGCCGCCGAAGTCGCTCATCAGTCGCCTGTTGCTCCGGATCGACGTGGTTATACATCCCACAGCAGGCCCCGCAGCTCTTTTCTCCGTCGGGATGGCAGAGGATGCTGGGGCATTGATCACTCACGGCGACTCGCAGATCCGCAGGACCGGCAACGGGTCCTCAGTCACATTGTTTCTGAGGATTGAGTTCGCGCGCTCCCTCGGGGACTTCAAATTCGAAGCTGCTCTCGGAGAGATTTCGATTGACCCGGATATTGCGAAAGTCGATCTCATTGGTATTTCCGTACGGGTCGTACACCGTGGTCTTCGTCACCTGAAAGGTCTCCCCGTCGAGCTCAAAGCGCAGCTTGCTATAATGGGAGGTCGGCTCCTTGGGGGTCAGCTCTATCGTTGGCCGCTCGCGGGTCGATTCGTCGGCGACCTCGATGTCGAACTCCTCCGAGAGATCGCCCTCGCCCATCAAAAAGCGAAGCGTCGTCGGCAATTGGCTATCCTCGAGACATTCGCGAAAGACCTGCTGGTATTCGAATTCGTAGATCCAGAATTTGCTACCATCGCTGACCAGGACCCGATCGCGGCGATTGTCGTCACTTGGATCGTAATAATCCCAGCGCATCATCCCCGGCTTTTTAAAATAGACGCGGCCCCGTGACTGCTTGGTCTGCCCGGCCGCCACGTCGGTATAACTCTGTAAAAAAGCGGCCTGAAAATCCTCGGTCTGACCGTAAAAATGCTGAACTCGCTCGGCGAGCTCGTCGGCCGACAACTCGTCTGAGGATCGCTCCTCGTCGGCGGCTGCCGAGCTGGCCACAAGGGTCATCATCAATACTGCGACGACGGCGACCATCCGGCGCGTCGCTCGTGTTAGGTGATTTATCGACATCTGGGCTCCAGTCATGGTCTCGATTCGTCAATTGTCTCGCACACCAACGTCGTTAGGTAAAGACGTCGACGGCCACCGTTTATTCGCTGCCGACGCAAATTTACGCCGGCGATCAGGACACCATTTCCATCGGATCGTCCATCTCGGTGGTCAGTTTTTCGATCTTCACCCGATCGATGCGCCGGACGTCGGCCTCGATGATGCGAAACCGCAGCGACTCCCACTGTATTTCCTCGCCCACGTCGGGGACATTTCCCGCCTGGTCGAGCAAAAACCCGCCCAATGAGTCGTATTCGTCGTTTTCCGGCAATTCGACCTCGAAAAAGGCTTCAATTTCGTCGATGCCGATCCGGGCGTCGGCCAATACGATCGACTCCGACAACTCGATGAGTTGTGCCGGCTCTACGTCGTATTCGTCCTGAATATCGCCGAAAAATTCCTCGATGATATCCTCGAGGGTAATAAGCCCCGCCGTCCCGCCGAATTCGTCGAGCACCACGGCGAGATGAATCCGCTCGCGCTGAAACTCGGTCAACAACTCCGAGATGGGCTTTGTCTCCGGCACAAAATAGGGGCGGCGCATAAAGTCGTCGATATCGAATTCTCCGCCCGACTCCATCAATTGAATGACGTCCTTGGCATAGAAGAGTCCCTCGATATCGTCGACGGTCTCACCGTGAACCGGGATGCGGCTATGACCGCATTCGAGCAGGGTCACCAAAATCTCGTCGAGATTCATCTCCCGGGAGATCACGACGATATCCGTGCGCGGAATCATCACCTCTCGGACCATCGTGGTCGGAAAATCGACCACCGATCGGATAAGGCGCCGGCGGTCGGTGCTCAACTCCTCATCGGCGCCGACCAGGCGCTTCCATATACGATGGGTCCCCGTATTCGCGCTCTCCGCCTCGCGTTCGCCGACGACTTTTGTCATGGCACCGCGAAGGATGAGCAGCAATTTAGTCACCGGATAAAAAGCGAGGTAGGGAAGGCGCAATAGTCGAAGTGCGCCGAGGGCGAATCGCCGCGGATGGCTGCGGGCCACGCTCACCGGGATGACATCCGATAATGCGACCGCCAAAAGCGTCAGCGTGGCGATGAGTCCTGCCACGACCTCGGCGCCCAATACCAGATAACGACCGGCAATCAGGACGGCAAAGACGACCCCGGAGACAACGCCTAGCCGATGGCCGATGCCGAGCATCATGGCCACCGATCGGCGGCGTTCACGCCACCACGACAGCGTCGCCTCGTCGTCTGCCGACTCATCGGAGTCCGGTTCCAGCCCGATCTCCTCCAACTCGGCAAGCGCACCTTTGGCGCCCGAACAATAGGCGGCCACCCCAAATGCCACTGCGATCCCAATCGCTTCTACTAAAACGGCGTCCAACGCTTATGACCTATGCTCGAGAACTTTCAAATGCGGTCCCTACGACCAACCCAACGCCAGGATGGCCAATCGCAGGACCTTAAACCTCACCCGACACCTTATGCGCAACTTCGCGAAGACGCCTTACTCATGAACATCCGTGCTCAATATAATCACACCAAGGGCCCTGATCATTCCAGCAGAAATACGACATGGGGCATATCCATCGACCGATTGGGGGGTTGCCGGTGGGATAGGGGTAGGGACCCCCGGTTCACCGGGCGCCCCTCCCTCCAAACCGTACATGTGGTTTTCCCACATACGGCTTTCCAGTCAGTGATTTTCCTTTCGTAAGGACTCAAGCTCTACGCGTCTGGCTTCAGCCATTGAGAAAAGCCCTGCGTTGGCAAAGTAGGTCTTCGGCCACCGTTTGTTGTCGGTCGTTGTATTTGCCGGTCCACTGATTTTAGCGCGTCTGCGCAGGATTCCTCGCAGTCGCTTGCGAATTTTGCCGTCCAGACTGTCAAACACGTTGTGATGAGCGTGTTTGAAGTATTCGAACCACCCGCGGATGGTTCGATTCAGATCCAGAATGATGGTTTCGAGACTATATCCATGGTTGCGTGGGGTCTTTTTCCGGACTTTCATCAGGAGTTTCCCCTTCGTCTTCTTGCTCGGAAACTTCATCCCTTGCTTGAAGCTGTATCCCAGAAAGTCGAAGCTTCCTGTAGATTCATCGACGAGTTTCGTCTTTTCCGGATGAAGCGTCAGCCCGACCTCTTCGGTCCATCGGCGTACCCTTTCGAGTGCCTCGTTGGCTTCCTCTTCCGTCCGACATAATACGACGAAATCGTCGGCATATCGCACCATCTCGAATCCTTGCTCTTCCATCATATGGTCGAGGGTATCGAGAAAGATATTTGCCAGTAGGGGGCTGATAACTCCGCCCTGTGGCGTTCCTCGCTCGGGCACGTAGGTCTCATCGCCGTCGACGACTTCACACGTCAGGAAACTTCGAATGAGTTCGAGGACTCTCCCATCCGTGACCTTCTTTTCCACCTCTCCCATCAGAATCTCATGGTCGATGGTGTCAAAATAGCCCTTCAGGTCAGCATCCACGACCCATCTATATCCTTCTTTGAGCATTCGATCGACTTGACGTAGTGCATCCTTCGTTCCCCGCTGGGGCCTGAATCCGTACGAGCGGGGTGCGAACCCCTCCTCGAAGATCGGCTCCAGCACCACCTTCAACGCCATCTGGACAATCCGATCCTCAACGGTCGGTATCCCCAGCGGGCGCTTCTCGGCTCTTCCCGGCTTCGGTATCCAGGTCCTCCGTACAGCTCGGGGCACGTATGTCCCCTCTTTGAGCTTTCCGCTCACTCGCTTGAGATTCGATTCGATATGTCGCTCGTAATCCTCGATTGACACCTGGTCGATCCCCGGCGCGCCACCATTGGCTTTGACCTTTCTCCATGCCGCTTTCAGTGTGCTCAGCCGATAGACCTTGTCTATCAGGCTGAACCATTTTCCTCCTTTGACGCCCCGTTCGAGCGCCTTGAGCATTGTGTCTGTCCAGACCGACGATTCCACCCACGTCCATTCGGTCGGGGCTTCTTCGACTTGTTTAGCCTTCTGTGGCACTGTCGCCGATTTGTCGTTCATCTGTCTGTCCTTTCCACAATTTCACCTTCCTGCATCCCTTTGCTCCATCTTCTTTCAAAGATTTCTTCGCTACTACGGATGCTCTGACTTCTGTCGATGTCTCTTGGTTCTTGGCCCACCGACAGATCTCCCTGAGTTGACTGCACACCATTTTCAGATCATTCCGTCTCCAGCCACCATGCATGTCCCATCATCACCTTATGTCCTCTGGTGTGACAGGCTCTTTGCTTTGCCGTTTGCTCCTGGTTCGTTCCGCTGACCGAGCACTTATCTGTCGGCGGCCTGGGCCCTTGGGGTACGGGTCTTGGCCCTGCCCGTATTTGTTATCGACTGCAAAGATCCGAATTTCACCACGCGGACGGAGGCTCATTACATGCCTTTGGTCGAATCGAGTTCACTTGCGTTACAGACTAATCCTACGTTTCATCGGTGCCCTCCACGCCACCTCGCGATGACGCAGTAACCTTCAACTTCGGGGTTGGACTTACCCCGGATGGATTTTCACCATCTATGGTGTACGCTCTCAGGCGCTCGCCCGCGGCCAGCCTGGCCGCCTTTCGGGCTGTTAGCCCGAACCGAAGGGGGCGTATTGGCGCATCACTTCGTCACCCCACTGAACGCTTACTGTGGCGATTCCTCCTGACCCGGTGGTAAACGATGAGTCTTCCCGCGATTTTC
>SKQC01000383.1 GCA_007119175.1 Myxococcales bacterium
CCGGCCGGCGCCTCGTCAGGGGCAGCTTCTGGCGCCAATTCCTGTTCTTCGGCCAGTTCTTCTTGCTCTTCAATCACTTCCAATGCGTCGTCGTCGACGCAGATGGGACGCTGAAAGTCGGCCAGTGTGCGCAGTTTATTCTCGATATCCTCTTCGGTCAGCGAATACCGGGTGTTGATCAAAATCGGCTTGTCCAGATTGAACTGCTCCTGAAAGAGCCGATAGGCCTCCTGGGCGTCCTGGGAGACCGATTCCGTGCCATCTGCCGCTGCCTGAGCAGAGGGGTCGCCCGGGGCCAGATTGAGCACCAGGAAGATGATCATGGAGATGACCACAAAGGTCGGGACCATCAACAGGATGCGTTTGATGATATAGCTGATCATGGCGTCTCGCCGGTGGAGCCGGAGAAATTAGCGCTCGGGATCACTCCTGGATATACCAGGGCAGCGAGTAGTGCTGAGGACGAATTCGCTGGAAGACCACATTCTCGAGACGTGGGTTCCACACGAAGGTGTCCTGAGGAGCATAAAAGAAGCTATATGGCTGCTCTTCGTGGACGATTTCGTGGAAGCGGTGCAATAGCTCGATGCGTCGGTCTTCATCAAAGGTCTCGCGCAATTCCTCGATGATCTCGTCGGCCTCGTCGTGACGGAATCCAACGCGGTTCGACCCCCGCGGGATATCAGCCTGGCTGGAGTGCCAGATCTGGTAGAGATCGATCTGCCAGGCCAGTCCCCAGCCGCCGGTAAAGGCGTCGAATTGCTTTTCTTCCATCCGTCGCTGCATCAGCGCCCAGTCCACCGGGTCGGAGGTCATGCGGATGCCGATTCGCCGCAAATCCTCTGAGTAAATCGACGTCCAGCTTCGCACAGCCGGTCGGTTATAGGCGGTCAGGGTAAACTCGAATTCGTGCATCTCGCCGTCGATCTCTTTGTTGCGGATGCCGTCGCCGGTGGTGTCTTCCCAACCGGCTTCGTCGAGCAATTCTGCGGCTCTATCAAGGTCGAAGGGAAGGGGCTCGATATCCGGATTATTCGCCGGGTGATCCCAGTAATAAGGCCCGTCTTGCAGCACCCCGAGACCGTGCATCGTATTTTCGATGATCCCCTCGCGGTTAAATGCCAGAGTCATCGCTTTTCGTACCTTTTGGTCCTCGAATAGCTCCGTGTCGGCATTCCAGCCAATATAGTGATAGGCAAAGCGGTCGATGACCTCGTATTCCAACTCGCCTGCCTCAAAGGGGCTGTCTGAGCGGCCCTCGAGGATCTCGCTTCGATAGCGCGGCGGAGCGAGATTGGGCAGAAAGTCGATTCGCTCACTCAAGACCTG
The DNA here is from genome assembly GCA_007119175.1 of Myxococcales bacterium. Taxonomy (GTDB): domain Bacteria; phylum Myxococcota_A; class Bradymonadia; order Bradymonadales; family Bradymonadaceae; genus SLJM01. The sequence goes on from SKQC01000383.1 coordinate 1,330, forward strand.
TGCCCAGCCCGCTTCCGGATCGGGGATGATGCGATATTCGATATTCTCGATGGGCGGAAGCTCGCCCCAATAGTCTTCATTGATCTCAAGGCTGACCCGGTCGCCGGCGCGGAAGCCATCAAAGACATAGGGACCGGTGCCGACGGGGTAGTCGTTCGTCCAGTGATCGTTGAACTCCGAGGCGACCATTTCCTCGTCGTACTCATTGCCGTCTCGGTCGCGGGTATAAAGCCATTTGGGAAGGGGGTAGCCGGTAAGGGTCGTCGATAACGAGTGGTACAGCGGTCGCGACCAGGTGACCCGGAATGTGTAGCGATCGAGGACTTCCACCTCTTCGATATCTTCGACGTAATTGGCCACGTGGGCGGCCTGCACTTCCGGATGGAGCGCCATCTCGAAGTAATAGGCGGCGTCTTCTGCGGTCAATTCCTGACGCTCGCGCAGCCACTCGTAGCGCGGATCGCTCAGATCGACGCCGGGAATATGCCAGTACACGCCCTCGCGCAGGTGAATCGTATACTCCGTCATATCCTCGTTGGCCGTCGCCTTATAGGCCAGTTGTGGCACGTAGCTGTCGGGATCTTCAAAGTCGAGGCGGGCAAATGACTCATGGACGTAAGTCTGAATCTCCATGACGTCCACCGAGTTTTCCACCAGCCAGTTAAATCCGGCCGGATCGCTGGCCAACAGACGCCGCAACGTGCCACCGGGGACAGCGTCGGGATAGATCAGTTGATCTTTTGGGGCCGCCAGAAGGTTGTCCGGGTCGTTTAGTGCCTCGGCATATCTGTCGCCACCACCGGCCTGGCCGGTGGCGGTGACGGCGAGCCCTCGCTCCATCTGCCGGTTGATATTGGACATCGTTCGGTCCAACTCATTGAGGCTCCGGTTCATCTCCACGAATTGGGAGCTCATCTGGTGGTTTTGCACCAGGGTGATCACCGTAAAGATGACCAGGATTCCCAGAGTGGCGATGAGGGCAAGTGTGGCTTTAAATGTTCTCGGCATATGTTCACCGCTCCGATCAACGAAACACTGTCAGGCGTCGGTTGTACTCTTAGTTGGCCCGTCGGCTCTACCCATTTGGCGGTCAGGAGTATTTATGCAGGGGAGAGCACGCTTGTCTTAAAAGGCGCAGACGATTCTGCGCCGATTCTTCATTTCTAAGGGACGGTACGCTACTGGACGTGTTGATTCCGTGTCAATACCAACCCCTTGCGGGATTTTATTCCCCATCTTCGTCGTCTTTTAGTGCCAGACGTAGATGCAATTCCTCGAGCTGGTCGGCGTCGACGTCGCTCGGTGCCGAGGCCATTAAATCCGACGCCTGCGTCGTCTTGGGAAAGGCAATGACCTGGCGGATGCTGTCAGCTCCGGTCAAGATCATGACCAGCCGGTCCATCCCAAAGGCGATGCCGCCGTGGGGCGGTGTGCCGTATTGCAGGGCATCTAATAAAAAGCCGAATTTATCGTTGGCTTCCTCGTCGGACATGCCGAGCATCTCAAAGATTTTGGCCTGTACATCCTGGCGGTGGATTCGAATCGAGCCACCGCCGATTTCGTGTCCGTTTAACACCAGGTCATAGGCCTGAGCCCTGACGGCCAGCGGGTCCGTGCCGAGCAGGTCCATATCTTCGGCATGGGGGCTGGTAAAGGGGTGGTGCATGGGATGGATGTCGCCGTCGATTTCCTCGAACATCGGAAAGTCGGTGATCCAGCAAAACCGAAATTCCGACTCGTCGATAAGGTCCAGCTTGGCGGCCAGGTCTTTTCGTAGATTGCCCAGCGAGGCACATGCCACCTCTTCTGAGGCCGCCACGAAGAGCAGGAGATCTCCGGGCTCAATGCCCATCTTAGCTTCGATCGCCTCGCGCTCGGCATCGCCCAGGAAATTGGCGATTGGTCCCTTCCAGTCGTCGTCTCCGACCTTGACCCAGGCCAGCCCTTTGGCGCCGTAGACCTTGACGCTCTCCTCGAGTTTGTCGAGGTCATTGCGGCTAAAGCCGTCGGCTTCGCCGGCGACGCGAATGCCGCGCACCACGTCACCGCGGGCCACCGTGCCGGAGAAAACCCGAAATTCGGAGTCCGCTACGGCGTCTGAGATGTCGGTGATCTCCAGGCCAAATCGCATATCCGGATTGTCGACGCCGAATCGCAGCATCGCCTGGTCATACGAGAGGCGTTCAAACGGAGCCTCAACGTCCAGATCGTGGACGCCCTCAAAAATGGCGGCGATCAAGCCCTCGCAGGTCTCGATGACGTCCTCCGGGGTCACAAAGGACATCTCGATGTCAATCTGGGTAAATTCCGGCTGTCTGTCGGCCCGCAGATCTTCGTCGCGAAAACATTTGACGATCTGAAAATAGCGGTCGAAACCGGAGATCATCAAAAGCTGTTTGAAGATCTGCGGCGACTGGGGAAGGGCATAAAATTGCCCGGGATGAATCCGACTCGGAACGAGGTAATCGCGCGCTCCTTCTGGCGTGGAGCGATTGAGTACGGGAGTTTCGAACTCCGCAAAACCGTTGTCGATCAGGAAGTTGCGAGTCAGGGCGTTGACCTTGCTTCGCGTTAATAGCGCCTCTTGTAAGGGCTTGCGCCGCAGGTCGAGGTAGCGATGCTTGAGGCGAAGGTCTTCGTGGGCCTCAGTCTCGTCGCGGATGACGAAGGGCGGGACGTCGGCCTCTGAGAAGACCTCGAGCTTTTGCGGAAGAACCTCCACGTCGCCGGTGGGCATATCCGGGTTTTTATTGGCGCCCCGGCTGACGACCTCGCCGACGACGGCGATGCACCACTCCGAGCGCAGACTGTCGGCGACATCGTGAATATCCTCGGCATAATGAGGATCGAAGCGAAGCTGAGTGATACCGGAGCGATCGCGCAGATCGACGAAGGTCAGACGACCCAGGTCGCGGTGCTTGCCGACCCAGCCCATCAGGGTCACAGTCTCTCCGATATGTTCTGCGCGCAATTCTCCGCACACATGCGTGCGACCGTGTTCTTCCAAAAACGTCGTCACCGTAGTTCTCCTCTGTGGCCTTGAATCGGATGCTTAAAATGGCCCGAAAAATCATCATCGAGCCCGACGGCGCCGACTTAAACACGGGGCCATCGACGTGTCAACGGAGCGCTGGTAAACCGCCAGCACCCCAACAGATCGCTTGGAACCACGACGGCAATGGCGTACTGAAGACCCATCGGGCGCGTCAGACGTGCAGACGCTGGAAGTGATAATGAACGAAATGACGGACAACAAAACGACAGGTAAGCCGGACCCGCAGGCAGTCTGTGACTCCACGGCGATGGGGGCGGTTGCCGAGTCGCAGGAGTCGGTCCATGTCTACGATCCATTTCTCGTGGAGCGCCCGGGGGGACGTGTCGAGTTGCGGGCAATGGAGGAGAATACGGATCTCATCCCCTGGGGATTCA
>SKQC01000426.1 GCA_007119175.1 Myxococcales bacterium
CTGAACGCGTAAAGATATAGACGTGTGAACCACACCACGCAGGAGTCTGGTCGTGAGCGATATGGGGGCCGAAGACGAGAAACAATATCTGCGGCGACTACTGCGGCAGACCGTCGTTGGTCTAGGCACCCTACTTTGCGCCGCAGTCTTGCTGGGGCTATTTTTGCGCGATCCAGTCACCAGGATCGCCGACGCCGTCTTCGCCGCGTTCGGCACAGCCGGTGTCTTCGTCGGAGTTTTTGCCTCCGACGCCTTCGGCGTTCCTGTGCCGCCGTCGACTTATGTCTTCGCCGCGGTCATCGCCGAATCGCCGATGACCCTGATTCTGGTGGTCGCGATCGCCACCAGCATCTTCGGGGCCTCCATTGCCTATCTGATCGGTCCCTACATGGGTAAATTGCCGCTTCTGCGAACCCCATTGGAGCGCTTCCGGCCCCGGGCCGAAAAGCTATTTGAGCGCTGGGGAATATGGACGGTGGGAATCGCAGCATTGACGCCACTTCCCTTTGCCCTTATCTGCTGGCTGGCCGGCATCTACCGCATGCGATATTTGCAGTTTTTGACCACCACCTTCGTGCGGGCTCCCCGAATTCTGGTCTATTATGGGCTCTTCGTCGTCGGCTGGACGAATACCGGCATCTGAAGACCCGTCAGTAGCGGGTTCCTCTCGGCGGGCGAAGCGCCTTATCGTCGAGATTTCCACATTTGGGAATCAACTCCGAGCAGGCCTTGGCAATGCGCTCTAGGCCGTCGCGACGGATTCGAAAGGAGCGCTCGTTCATATACAAATCGCGGCGCACTTCCAGCTGAATGGCATGGACGCCCTTTTTGGGCTGACCGTAATTTCGAGTAATCCAGCCGCCCTTATAGGGCTCGTTTGAGCGGACACTGAATCCAGCGTCGCGAAAATGCTCTTCCACCAGCCAGCGCAGCGTTCGGTCGCAGGAGACGCCATCGACGTCGCCCGGCACAATTTCAGCGCGTTTTCGCCCCGGATCGCTATGGCCTTTGCGCCCTGTCGACGGCATGGAATGCCCGTCGATGAGCACACAATAGCCGAATTCGGAGCGCACCCGCTTGATCTCCGCGGCCAGCGTTTTGTGATAGGGGTGATAGAAGCGATCGAGTCGTTTTCTAAAATCCCGTTTGCTCATGGGCTTGGCCATGACCGGCGTCTTCGCCGTGGTCGTGCGCCAGACCACGCCGCGGTCCTGATAATACCCATCCTCGTCGACTCGCTTGCCACCCTTGACGGTCTCCGGAGAGACGTCGTCCTCGGCGCGGTTGAGATCGACGACGTAGCGAGAGACATTGGAGACCATCAGCGTCGCCCCCATGTCGGGAGCCGAAGACCAGAATTGGTCGACATATAGGTCCAGATCCCGGCGCAACATTTTGGTTCCAATAACCATATCGGAGCGCACGTCGTCGGGGATCCACTCTCCGGCGTGTGGCACGTCGACCACCACGGGCAGCGTCTGCTCGTCCGGTCGCTCCAATCGATAAAGATTCGGCTCGCTCATATTCTCTCTCAGATCCTGTCCGGTCCCTCGCACTTCTTGTTCTTGGCGACAGCTTAAAACGTGCGCTTTATCACGTCTTGGCAATTTCCTCCAGCGATTGTTCCCGCGCACTTTCTACCCGCTGATAGCGCTTTTGAAATTGAGCGCTGGCAAATTCGATGAACATATTCTTATCGAGCTCAAACGGCACCGGATCGTAGCACTCGAAAACCTCGTCTATCATCCCGAGGGCAATCGGGAAGAGCTCATTCATCCGGGTTTCGATGGCCTCCCAGACCTCCTCGCCGTGTTCGGCGACAAGTCGAGACAACAGGTGGACGCCGTACGCCAGATGGCGCGACTCGTCCTGCTTTAGCTTGCCCACCACCTTGCGCATCCCGGGAAGGACGTCGTTTTTCTCCAACATCTCGAAATAGCCGTGATAGCCGGTCTCGGCGAGGACTCCCTCGACGATGAGATTATAGGTCACAGACGCCCGGGCTTGGGCGACGGGCGATGAATCCTGGCGCAGATTATTGAGAGCCGTGGGCAGTTCCTTCTCGAAGAGAATCCGGTAATTTTCACCGTAAAACCGGCTCAAGTCGGTACTTTCTTCGGCCACGACGTCTAAGAAAATACGGAACGCCTCGACGTGCTTTGCTTCCTCCCACAAAAAGGAGGTCAGATACATCTCCTCTTCGATGCGCCCCTCTTCGGCGATGACCTGAATCAGCGGCAATAAATCAAGGGTGACCGCTTCCTCACCGGCGATAAATAGGGAGCTCAGATGTAGCAACACCTCTTTTTGGCCATCGTCGAAGGTCTGCCACTGCTCGCGATCGACGGAAAAATCGATCTGCGCCGGATCCCAGATTCCGAGTCGCTTTGCCTTCTGCCACAGCCTCATGGGCAAACTGTCGAAATCAAGCCCTGCTGCTCTCGTCGACTTAAATCGCGCCTGATCTTCCACGGTGGTCCTCGTCTATTTGGGATTGAATCAGCTAACCAAAAACGCATTTACCACTGAGTGCGTGGCGAACGTAGCGCCCCGGGGGTCGATCTGGCAACGGCGTTTTCCGCTTCCAGCACGCAGATCGCATCGCCGATCTCCTCGCGCGCGAAAGGCTCGGCCTCCTCGGCGAGAAAACGGCGCAGCGCCGGGGCGTGGTCGGCATCGCCAAGTCGGCCGATAGCCCAGGCAATATGGCCGCGAATAAGTGGCTCTTTTTCACTATTTAAAAAGTCCAGAAGCCTCGGTACGTCACCGGAATCGCCGGTATTTCCGACGACCACCGCCGCGTTTCGCTTCAGACCGACGATCTTGGCCCGCTTCATCGCCGATTTTCGAAATACCTCCACATAGCGCGGATGATCGAATTCCAGAAGATCGATGGGCGCCAATTCCCGATAGGCGGGGCGCGTCTGGTGGCTCGGATCGTCGCTGGTCGGCGCTTCTGTGTTCCACGGGCACACATCCTGGCAGATATCACATCCGAAGAGGTGGTCGCCGATCAACGGACGCAGACGCCGCGGGATGGGCCCGCGAAGCTCAATCGTCAAATAGGAGATACAGCGCCGCGCATCGATCACCTGTGGGGCGATAATGGCATCAGTGGGACAGGCGTCGAGACAGCGCGTACAGCTACCACAGCGATCCGCAGCTTCTTCGACCTCCTCGGCAAGGTCGATATCGACCAGAATCTCAGAGATAAATGTATACGATCCCAGGCCCTGCCGGATGAGCATCGCATTTTTCCCGACCCAACCGAGCCCGGCGATCCGCGCCAGATCGCGCTCTAATAAAGGTGCCGTATCGACGGCCGGCCGGGTTCCCACATCGGCGCCGGTTTCGGCGTGGACAAAGGCCGCCAACTGGCGCATCCGGTCCCACAATCCGTCGTGATAATCGTCGCCCTGCGCATAGCGACAGATTCGCAATCCCCCCTCCAATAGATCCAGCGGTTGATGATAGTTGGTGAGCATGACGATCACTGACTTCGTCCCCGGCTCCATCTCGCCCGGATCGACGCGCAGATCCTGATAGCGCTCCATATAATCCATGCCCCCGTGGCGCCCCTCGCTGAGCCACTCCTGATAGGCCCTCTCCGTGGGCAACTCGCTTGCCGCCACAAATGAGACGGCCTCAAAGCCCATCTGCTCGGCTCGTTCGCGAATCGCCCGGCGCAACTGCTGTTTTTCCTCTCCTTTCACCTTTGACCCATACCTGATTTGTGAACGTCATCTCCACATCGCGGGGAATCTTTGCACGGCGACTGTATTCAGAAAACACCGAAAACGGGCCGGCGAAGTCCCGATCCGGCAACGGTTTACCTATTGCAAATCGGTATGCTATAAGCCAACGTCATAATTCGATCAGCGGTTTATATCTTATACCCCGCGCGAAGTCCCGATTTAGACTATCCGTGGCCCCTACGGGGGCGGCAATTTGTTCACAGCCGGTATATCTCACGGCCGAACGGAGTACGTGATGCGCGTCTGCCCAAAGTGCAAGCGGCAATTTCCCGACAATACCCTCTTCTGCCCGGACGATGGAAAAGCGCTGGTCGATCGCACGGGTTCCGGCCAGGCGCCACAGCAGGGTTCCGCTCCGAAGCAGGACCCCAATTTCGGCGCCACCAATTCGCCGTCGGCGCCATCATACTCCGATCCCGACGACGACGATGCGACGCTGATCGACGCCACTATCGACGACGTCAACGCCGCCCGCGATCAACACGCAGCCCAGGCCCAGAATTCTGCCTCCGGCTCCAGTCCCGACTGGGGGACACAGAATCCGGTCTCCACCAGCTCCTCACAGCCGATGCGGGAACGCAAAAGCGTCACCCCCACTCGCATCAGCGCTCCGCCGACGATGAACCCCGCCGAGCAATCCGCCTCCTCATCGGCCCCGCAGACCCCCATGGATCCCTCCGATCTGGTCGGCCAGAGTCTATTTGGCGAATATACAATCACCAAAAAATTGGGAGAAGGCGGCATGGGCGCGGTCTATCTCGCCCAGCAGGACAGCATCGATCAACGGATCGCCGTCAAAGTCCTGCACGAAGACGCCGCCGAAAGCGACGAACTCATCCAGCGCTTTCACCGCGAGGCCCGCGTGGTCTCCATGCTCACCCATCCCAATATCATCCGGGTCTTCATCTTCGGACGCACCCAGGGTGGATTGTTATATCTGGCCATGGAATACGTCGAAGGTCAGGAATTGCGCTCCATTCTCGACGGTGGACTTCTCGACGAGATGCGAATCATCAAGATCATGAAGCAGCTCTGCAGCGGCCTGTCCGAGGCCCACGATCTGGGGATTATTCACCGCGATCTAAAGCCGGATAACGTGCTGCTCACCGAATTTCGCGGCGAAGAGGATTTCGCCAAAATTTTGGACTTCGGCATCGCCAAGCTCAAACAGCCCGACACGCCGGAAGCGCAGAAGAATCTGACCCAGGCCGGCATCGTCTACGGCACACCCGAGTATCTGTCGCCAGAACAGGCGCAGGCGCTGGAGCTCGATCACCGCACGGATATCTACAGTCTGGGCTGCATCCTCTATGAATTTATGACCGGCCGCGTGCCGTTTCAGGCCTCGACGCCCGTTAAATTGCTGACCGCTCACGTCTTCAACGAAGTCACTCCGCCCTCCCAGATTTCCCCGGACCGGGTAACTCCGACGATGGAGAAGATCATTTTGCGGGCCATGGAAAAAGAGCCGGCCGATCGCTTCACCGACGCTCTGGAGATGTTTGAAGCGCTGGTGGCCCGCGAACAGGAGATCGTCAGCCAGCGCGGGCTGGGAAACCGCGCCGGCTATGTTCCGGGCATGGAACTCACCGGCATGTACAGCGCTGTCGATTTCGCCAAGGAGATGAATTCGCCACCACCGACGGCGGATGCTGCGATGCGGGCCCAACCTCAGAATGCGGGCTCGACAGCCGAAGTCGACTCGCCAATCGCCAACCGCCAGCCCCAGGCAAACCTGACCCAGCAATCCTCAGACAACTCCTCGACCCGGATGGTTATCTACCTGCTGATCGGCGGCATGGGGTTGTTATTCGTGGTCCTGGCCATCACGGTCGTCTTTTTGATCGCCGCTGGTTGATCGAAACCAACCGCAATATCCACCCGTACCGGGGTCTGACCCACCGTGCTCTTCCGTCTCGAAAACGTACAAAAACAATTCGGCCCTCTATACGCCCTGAAGGGCATCAGCCTACAGATAGACTCCGAGGCCGTCGGTCTCCTCGGCCCAAACGGGGCCGGCAAATCGACATTACTGAAGGTCTTATTGGGCCTGTTGACGATCTCCGGCGGACGCGCCGAAGTACTGGGGATGAACGTCTCCGATGAGGCGCGCGATATTCGGCGCGCCGTCGGATATATGCCGGAAAACGACTGCTATCTTCCCTATATGACGGCTGTCGACTACGTCAGTTTCAACGGCCATCTCTGTGGCCTCCCGCGAAAAGAAGCATTTCGAAGAGCTCACGAGGTCTTATTCTTCGTCGGACTTGAAGAGGCCCGCTATCGCAAGCTGGGCAGCTTCTCAACGGGGATGAAACAACGCGCCAAGCTCGCCCAGGCCATTGTCCACGGACCGCGGCTTTTATTTTTGGACGAGCCGACCAATGGACTCGACCCGCAGGGCCGTGAAGAGATGCTCTCGCTCATCGAGGATGTGCGCGCCCGCGATGTTCATATCGTCCTGTCCACTCATCTTTTGCCCGACGTAGAGCGTATCTGCGACAGTATCATCATGCTCAACCAGGGCGAGCTGGTTCACTCCGGGCCCATCTCCGATTTGCAAGCCGGCGAAGAGGAATTACTCGAGGTGCAGACCCATCTCGCAGACGACGAATTTCGCCGTTATCTAGAGGAAGACAACTTTGAGGTAGTCCGCGAAGAAGACCGCCTCAGGATCCGCGTCCCCGCCGACCGCTCGCCAGACGACGTGCTGGCGCTGGCCGTGGAGCGCGACATTCAAATTCGACATTTTATGCCCGAACGGCTCACCCTGGAGACCGCGTTTTTGCAGCTCCTCGACGGGGTCGACGACGATTTATTGGAGGGCTAATTCATGGCGATCCGCGATCAATCATATACCCGTTACGACGGGCCGATGCGCGAGGAGCATAGCTGGGCGATCATCGGGTGGACCGGATTTCGCACCTATTGGCGCTTCTGGCGAACGAAGCTGACCTTATTTGTCGTCTGGCTGGTGCCGGTCATCTTCGGATTGCTGATCATTGCCGAGGCGGCCCTGATGGACGCCGCGCCCATGCTCGGCGAGGAGATGCAGGGGGGACCGAGTCATGTTGGAATTTCGTTTTTTCTGGGCATCCAGCTCTACGCGCTGGCTCTGGTATATATCGCCCGCGGTTGCAGCATCATCTCCGACGATTTGCGCCACCAGACGCTGCAATTATATTTTTCAAAGCCCATTACGCGTCTGGACTACGCCGCCGGTAAGGTGACGACCCTGGTCTTATTGGGCCTGGTGGCCGTCGTCATCCCGGCGGTCATGCTCGCCGGACTTCGCACCGCGTTTTACGCCCAGACCGATATGCTCGTCGACATCGTCATCCTCCATATGCAGGGAGCGCTTTTATTGGCGCTCATCGTGGCGCTGTTGTCGTCGCTTGTCGTCGGCCTGTCGAGCCTGACGAGTCGCTCCGGATATGCCGTGCTCGCCTGGATCGGCCTGCTCATCGTCCCCGTGATCATTCAGGTCATCGTCGGTGTGACCACCGATGGCTCGCCCTGGTTACGCATGCTCAGCATCAGCGGCATCGTCGGCCTCGCCGGCGACGCCCTGATGGGCGGCGCCGACGTGATGCCCGCAGAGATCCCGAGGGTGGTCCCGTTTTTCGCCATATTCGGCCTGATCGGTGCCGGATTGGGCGCCCTTTATTGGCGAATCAACCGCATCGACGGCGTTGCCTGATAGGAAATCTATGAGTTCTCCACCAAAACACCAAAATCGGGCCGCCGGGGGCGACGAGGTCGCCCAGATCGGCGACGGCGAGGTCGTGCTCTCGACGCGCCAATTGTCCTATTGGTACGGCCAGGTCATCGGCGTCAACGACATCTCGCTCGATATTGGCCGCGGCGTCGTCGGCCTGCTCGGTCCCAATGGTGCCGGAAAATCGACGCTCCTAAAATGCATGACCGGTCAACTCCGGCCGGCCACCGGCACGGTGAGCATCGACGGCGCCCCGGTGTGGAATAACCCCTCGATCTACTCCATCATCGGCTTCGTTCCCGAACAGGACGCCTTCTACGAGAAGATGTCAGGTCGCCAATTCGTCACCCACCTGACGCGACTTCAGGGGTTTTCCACCGATGATGCCGCCAAACTCGCCGAGGAGGCTATCGAGCTCGTCGACCTCGCCGAGCAGGCTCACCGGCCGATCAACGAGTACTCAAAGGGAATGCGTCAGCGTATCAAGATCGCCCAGGCCCTGGCGCATCGACCGCGGCTGCTCTTTTTCGACGAGCCGCTTGCGGGCACCGATCCGGTGGGCAGACGGAGCATCATCGATCTCATCCGTCGCCTCGGCGACCAGGGCCGCACAGTCTTCGTCTCCAGCCACGTGCTCCACGAAGTACAGGCCATGACGAGTGATATCGTCCTCATCAACCGCGGCAAAGTGGTGGCCGACGGAAATCTATTTCGCATCCGCGAGATGATCGACGAGCACCCCCACCGAATCTACGTTGACTGCGATGAGCCGCGCACTCTCGCCTCGCTGCTGACGGGCTATGACGATGTTTTGCAGCTCGAGTTTACGGAGCGCGGCATCTTCGTATCCACCGATGATCCCGAGGAGTGCTATAGCCGAATCCCGCGGCTCTGTATTGAAAACGAGCTGTCCATGCGGGCTATGACCTCCGATGACAACGACCTGTCGGCCGTCTTTCGCTTTCTCGTCCCCTGACGACTCGGACCTTTTTTACGATGACCGAAAAAAAAGCCCCTGACATCGACCGGCCGGAGCGAAATATATCGGCCCCCGTACTGGGCGTGCACCTCCTTGGTCTCGACCTTCAGCGCCAGGTACGCACGCGAAAGACGATCTTTTTATTCGTCATTCAACTTCTGCCGGCGATTATCGCCATCTTCTCGCTCGTCGGCGGGAGCCTGGCGGGGCTCGAGACCTTTGAGAGCACCGTCGAGGGGGTTTATCTGCCGCTTTTATTGCCGCTTGCGGCGCTATTTTTCGGCGGCCCCACTATCGTCGACGAGGTTGAGGGTCGGACCATCACGTATCTGACACTCAGACCGCTGTCGCGAACTACCTTGTTGCTCAGTAAATTGGCGACGTCGATGATCCTGGCCATCGCCGTGACGACGATTCCCATCGTGCTATTTTTCGTGATCTGCATGCTCGGCTCGCCGGATGGATTCGGGGCCGGGTTGCCACTCCTGGGAAGCGCGGTGGGCACCGTCGCCGTCGGCGCCATTACCTACACCGCCGTCTTTGCCCTGCTCGGCGTCATCTTCGCCTCCACCCTGCTGCCGGGCATCGTCTACTACGTGGTCTTCGAGCTTATCCTGGCCGCCATTCCCCTGGTGGAGGTGATGAGCATCAAATTCCACCTCTTCACCATCGGAGGCTTCGAAAGACACGAACCCGACGACGAAGGGGGCATGCGTGAGATGCTCGAAAATATGATCCTCGACCAGCCGCTCGACCCGCAATGGTGGGTCGGACTTTTATGTGTCGGCCTGCTTACCCTCACCGCCGTCGTCGCCTCGGCATTGATCTTCAAGCAGCGCCAATTCCACGTGTAGCCACACCTCTCAAAGCATAAAAAAAGCGCCGGCAGCGATGAACGCTGCCGGCGCTTTTTTATTCGCCGTGTCGCGGGCCGAGCATTCGGATCATTCCGCGTCGTCACCGTCATCGGCGTCGTCGCTATCTGCGCGATCGGGGCGGTCACCACCATGGTCGGCATCGTCGTCGGCGTCGGCTTTGACAAAGCGAAGAGTCATGCGATCGCTTTCGCCGATGGCCTTGAATTGCTCCGCCGTCTCCTCGCCGCCGCGAAGTGTGGGAGGAAGGGCCCAGACGCCGTCTTCATGGTCTGCCGTGTCGTCGGGATTGGCGTTTATCTCGGAGGACTCCTCGAGCTCAAATCCCGCCGCTTCGATGGTCTCGATGACAAATGCCTCCGGCAGATATCCAAGCGGTGCCGTCTCGTCCGGGTCGCTACCTTCAGGCGCACGGTGTTGGACGACGCCGAGGACGCCGCCGGGAGCGAGGACCGCCTCGATGGCAGCCAGCGCATCGTCGAGATTTTCGTTGGTGTACATATTGTGGATGTTGCGAAAGGTCACCACCATATCGGCCGATTCGGGCTCGCCAATCGCCACTTCCTCTCCAGGTGCGAATGTACCGACGTGGACATCGCCCAGGACGTCGCCAATTTCCTCAAGTCGCTCCAAAAACCCGGTGGCCACCTGGCTGCGATAATCGTCGGGATCGTCTTCGTCGATTAAGAAATTACCCGCCGTATACGAGCCCTCGCCGGTCACGAAGGGAGCGAGCACCTCGGTATACCATCCGCCGCCGGGCCAGATCTCGACGACCCGTTTGTTGGAGTCGATCCCTAAAAACGCCAGTGTCTCAGCGGGGTTGCGATACTCATTGCGCGCCCGGTGTTCTTCGGAGCGGTGTCCGCCCTCGGCATAGGATAAAAGCTGTGCCTCAATAGCTGCGCCGTCCTTTTGCTCAGCGGCCTCCTCCTCGGCACGCTCCCGTTCGTCTTCCATCGCCTCCTGGTCCGGCGCCGAGTCGGGATCGGGAACCTCACTGACGCTTGAGCACCCCATTACCAGACCGAAGAATATTGCCGTGACCATTAACTGTTTCGTCCCTGTCATCTCTGACTCCTGAACTGCTATTCGTGGATAGAAGACCGGCTCCAACAACCCTGCCGGCTAATCGACGTGCGCTACAGTCTCGCCGGTGTAGCAAACAATGTGGGCCCGGCCAACCCCTAAGGGGTACACGACGAATAAACTACAGTGGTGAGACAATCGCTCAGAAGTGAGCTCATGGTCATTTTCACTGACTGCGCACAAAGATGGCGTAAAACGGGACCGAGAAACCAACCGTGGCCGACCATCCGTGGCCGATATCCCAATTCCACCGGCCGTGCCAGGCGTGTAAAAACCCGAGGGTGACCTGCGGGCCGTGGTGTCCAACCGTTGGTTGGAGGCTCCAGCCGGCCGACGTGCGAACCAGACCAAGGATTCGCGAATCGGCTTCGAGATAGACACGTCCTCGCCACGCCTCGGCATCGGAATAGTACATAAAATTGCCGCCGAGGACGCCGCCGATCACATGTAGGCCGAGGGGACCGAGAAAACCGTGGGTGCGGCGCAACTCCTCGAGCCTGCCGGCGCCGAAGGAGACCTCCGCGCCCACGGGATGACTGCGCTGGCGCACTCCCCGCCGTGATGCCGTGGCAACTCCAGTGTAGGCGCGGGCCGAAGCCATTGCCACATGACCACCGGGGTCGCCGGGCTGGTACCGCGCGGGCTCATCCATCACTTCGGGAGCCTCGGTGACGTCGATATGACCCGGTTTGTTTTCGCCTAAATGAACCACCTTGCAACCACTCGACAACAATACGCATCCCGCAACGGCGATAAGCGTTATCCAATAGCTCGCCGGAACCCCTGCAATATTAATCATCGCCGACCTCCGAATCATCGCCGGCCTCCGAGCATCCGTTCCCGACCATCGACTCCATGCTGATCGCATAACCTCCGGGGGCGTCCGGGGCCTCAAGGAGCCGCTCTTGCGTGGTCCTTTCTTGCTGTCTCGACTCTGGCCGACGCTCATGCGCGGCTCCCCCCTGATGGGCGTGCGGTAAGCGATAGACTCGCGTCTGCCCGTCGGCGATCTGTTCTACCTCATAGCTCAGCCGAGCCGGCGCTCCGTCGATTCGCAGTTCGACCTCAACGACGCCAGCGCGCGATTTGTCTTTCCAGGCCCTCTGGTTGTTGAACGCGAAAGGAACATACACAGAGGCTCGCCTGTCGACGGTGGCAGGGTCAACAGTCCGCGCACCGACCTCGAGTCCCTCTACGAACTCGCCATCGGAGAATTCACCGATTCTCATCACCGCTCGTTCAACCACGACCTCACGGGATTTCTGCAAGGTGTCGTCGAAACGCAGCACCATTCCGGCGCCTTCCTTGCCGGTCTTGGCAAACCAGGATGTGACCTCGACATCGTGATGGCACTCCACCAGGTCGCCGACGATGAACCAATGGGGGTAGACCGTCAGCGTCGTGTGGGTCGGCGCCGGTGTGGCAATGCTGACGGCGGAGGCGACGAATATCGCGGCGTAATGAGGCCACCTGAATCGCCGTTTAATCCGCTGCTCTTCGGTCTTCTCCGCCGGCCAGCGTCGTAATGCAAATTGGCGCGCCACAACGACCATGGGCAGACAGAATAAATCCGTCGGGTCCATGGTGAAGACACCCCACAACTGGGTAGCGAGCGCATTGACCGGCTCGATGACGTTGACCGCCGTAAACCCGGCCGCGGTCACGACCACCGCCGCATCGATCAGCACCTGAGGCCGCCTCCAAAACCGGCTTTCGAGTCCGGCGAGCCTGACCGCCAGATAAAACAGCACCGCCACCAAAATGGGAAAAAAGAACAACCCGGCCACATCACTGAGCTTTCCGGTCACGACGCCGGGCAAAAGCCCGCTGCCCTTTAGGAGATGATCATTGATGGCCACGACAGCGACGGCCACAAGCACGGCGGGATGGCATAACAGCTTTCCCGGATGATCGTTGTGTGCCGTGCTCATAATTCAGACCCGCCGACTACTAGACCACCTCGATTCTATTCACTTACTCCGCACCGCGATGGGGGGCGGGCTGAGGGCAGTATTTATGCGCTATACGAAATCAATACGCATCCTCATGAACACCGACAGCACGGCCCGAGGGATCGGCCATGGTCTCAAAGGACTTGTCCCACTCGATAGCCTTCGGGGTGCTGC
This sequence comes from Myxococcales bacterium, assembly GCA_007119175.1. Classification (GTDB taxonomy): domain Bacteria; phylum Myxococcota_A; class Bradymonadia; order Bradymonadales; family Bradymonadaceae; genus SLJM01. The sequence continues at coordinate 12,543 of SKQC01000426.1, forward strand.
ACGCCACCGTCTTGCCTCCGGGCACGGTCATGGCCGCCGCCTCGCCGGGAAAATGCTCCTCGAAGATCGTCCGGTATAAATACCCCTCGTAGGTCTCCGGCGTATTATAGGGAAATCGATATTCCGCATTCTTGAGATCGTCCTCCGAGACCTGCTCTCGAGCATATTCTTTAAGCGTATCGATCCAGGAGTAGCCGACGCCGTCGGAGAATTGCTCCTTTTGGCGCTCGATGATGCTCTTCGGCAAAAGGTCGGAGAAGGCGTCGCGCAAGATCTTTTTCTCCACTCCGTCGTTGGCCGCCGGTAGTTTCGCCTCCGGGTTGATAGACATGGTGACATCTAAAAATTCTTTGTCCAGAAAGGGAACCCGGGCCTCCACACCCCATGCGGCCATCGATTTATTGGCCCGAAGATTGTCGTATAGATGCAGCATATCGAGCTTTCGCACCGTCTCCTCGTGCAATTCGCGGGCATTCGGCGCTTTGTGGAAATATAGATAGCCGGCAAAGATCTCGTCGGCCCCCTCTCCTGAAAGCACCATCTTGATGCCCATGGCCCGGATCATCCGCGCCATCAGGTACATCGGCGTCGACGCCCGGATGCTCGTCACGTCGTAGGTCTCGATGTGATAGATAACATCGCGAAGGGCATCGATTCCCTCCTGGATGGTATAGGTAAACTCATGGTGAACCGTGCCGATATGGTCGGCCACCTCCCGGGCCGCCGCCAGATCCGGCGATCCGTCGAGACCGATCGAAAAGGAATGCAGCCTGGGCCACCAGGCCTGGCTCTGGTCGTCGTCTTCGACGCGGCGATCGGCAAAACGCGCCGCCAGTGCGGCGATGATCGACGAGTCGAGCCCGCCGGAGACCAGGACCCCGTAAGGCACATCTGACATCAGGTGGCTTCTGACCGACTTTTCCATAGCTGCCCGCACCTTCTCCGGAGGTGCCGGATTATCCTTTACGGCGTCATATGAGCGCCACTCCCGGGTCCAATATTGCTGCGGCTCCGGGCCGTCGGCGCTGTAGATATAATGACCGGGCGGAAAGCATTCCACCTGACGGCAGACCTCGGTCAAAGCCTTCATCTCCGATGCAAAATACAGATTCCCATCCGGGTCACGCCCGGTATACAGCGGGATGATTCCCATATGGTCGCGGGCCACCAGGTAGGCATCTTCTTTTTCGTCGTACAGCACGAAGGCGAACATCCCTTTGAGGCGATCGATAAACTCCGGCCCCTCTTCGCGATAAAGGGCGAGGATGATCTCGCAGTCAGAGGCGGTCTGAAACTCGTAGGGCTCGTCGAGTTCTTCGGCCAGTTCTCGATGATTGTAGATCTCGCCGTTGACGGCGAGCACATGGGCCCCATCGGCGCTATAAAGAGGCTGAGCACCATTTTCCACACCGACGATCGACAGCCGTTCGTGGGCCAAAATGGCATTATCGCCGCAGTAAATCCCGGACCAATCCGGTCCGCGATGACGCTGCAGTCCCGACAGCCGAAGTGCCCGCTGCCGCAGGTCATCAGGCTCCTGTTTTAACTCGAGAATTCCAAGGATCGAACACATGGGTTACTCCGCATAATTGAAGCGTTACTTCTATTGGAGCCACAGGTCCCGCATTGCAGCCACAGGTCCCGACAAGGCGTTTGTAACAGTTACGACGCCCATCGGCTATTCCCCCATTTTTCCGAATTTATTGACAACTATGTGGCTCGCATTCGCCTTCGCGAATGGTGGCGCTGCCGGGACCGACACCACACCAGTCGGGGACACTCTCCGGCAGACCCTCCTCCTGATACGGTGAGGTTCCACCGGAGACCCAGTAGGGATGATCAAAGACAAATTCCCACAGACCGGCATATCGCGACAGATCGTCTTCGGCCTCGATCGGCGGCTCGGCATGCTCACAATTGTGAATGCATTCCACGAAAAAGTGCCCGTCGTCGACCAGCTCATCTTCCAGGCGCAGCGAGGCTTCGTGAAAGTCGACGATGCACCAATCGGATTCACCGCCCCATAAAACGATTCCCGGCACGTCTTTCTCGGAGCCGGTCCAGGGTAAAATAGTCTCTATATCCAGCAACTCCTCAGATTCCTCGCCCACACCGCCGGAGAGCGACAGAAATGACGACAGGTATTCGCCGCGCTGCATCACCAGTTGGACCGTCCACAATGCGCCGGCGCTGACCCCGGCGCTGGAGACGCAATTATTGTTGACGTAGTACTGATCGGCGACACAGGAGAGCATATCGTCGAAAAACTCCGCCTCCTCGTCGACGCGCTCCATATCGAGTTCTACTTCTCGCGAATAGGGCCACCGAAATTGAAGATCGCCCTTTTCTTCGGGAATCACCGCCAAAAAACGCTGCGTATCGACGGCCTTTTGAATCTCCCCCCGCTCATAAAAGCTATCGGCACTGCCGCCGAGCCAGTGCCATAAAAAGATAACCGGCAGATGCTCGTCGGGTTCCAGATCTTCGGGAACCACGAGCATAAACTCTCGCTCCCAATCATCATCGCACATCGGATTCCACTCCCCGCCCAGACAGTCCGGATCTGTATATTCAAGGGTATTAAATCCCGGCTCCAGCTCCGGACACTCGCCCTGCGAGAAGGGCTTTGGCTCGGGAGCTAACTCCACGCCCTCTGGTGGCTCATCAAAACAGCTCCCAAAATGAAGCTCCGGCTCTTCGCCGGTGTCCTCGCCGGTGCCGGCATCGTCAGTCGTCGCGTCATCTTCGCCCGGATCGGCGTCTTCCTCACCGGGCTCGGCATCTTCCTCACCTGAATCAGCATCTTCAATGGCGGAGTCGGCATCCTCCTGTTGTACCACATCTGGAGAGTCTCCGGCGTCGAGTTCACCCTCATTTCCCGTGCCCTCCTCGTCACTACATGCGACGAGAAGCGCCGTAACGCAGACGATCAAAAAGAATTTTCCTCGCAGATCACGACCCATGGTGATTTCTCCACTTCGGCGCAACAAAAATAGACATAAGTGGCCCCACCCTATCAGATCGGCCCCGTGCGATGCCAGATCGGGAGTTGTTCCAATTTACCCTCGATCTCCCGTGCCAGCACGGACCTCCGCCTATTTTTGGGAACTAAGATTTTAGGGGTGTCCTCTTGACCGCTTTTGCTTTCCAATTCTCCCTCTTGACCTCAGATGCCCTCCCCCTAAATCTTAATTTCCTTAAATACACGAAGATCTGAATCCCTCCTGCCCTCTAATAGCCGCTTCGACTCGCTCTCGCCGGTCTGTTCTGGCACGGACCTCCGC
>SKQC01000067.1 GCA_007119175.1 Myxococcales bacterium
ACTATCGGGAGGTTCTGATCTGTCGAATTATCCAGCAGGAATCGGAGAAAACGAAGGGTGTCGGCCCCCCAGTGTACATCATCAAGGAGCAATAATAGGGGACGTCTATCAGCCAGACTTGCCAATAGACGTTTAAAGACTGCGAATCGCTCCTCCGGGCGGCCGAATTGAAATGGCTGAGAGTCGGCATCGAAGTCGGGGTCGACGCCGGCGGCGATAAACTCGGCAAGTGCCATACATTGGTGAAGTTGATCGACGTCGAGTCCGTCATCGCCGGCGAAATGATCGCGGACCGTCTCCAGGACCTGAGGCTGGGCGAGGCCGGTGCATCGAAGGTGGTCTGCGAACATGCGGCCCAGTCCGTCCGCGGGGCCGGCGATGGGGCTATGGCGAGCGCTCAAAACCTCGACGGCGCCCACTTCATGGGCACGGTGGCCCAGCCAGTTGGCGAGACGTGACTTTCCGACCCCCTGCGGACCGTCCAAGACGACGATATGGGGGCGTCCGGTATATCGCGCATCGACGAGGCTATCCCACAGGGCGTTGCGGTGCTCGAAACGCCCCACCAGGGGGAGTTCTCGAAGCTCGAATAAGGCCAGACCGACACCGAGGATCTTCTTTGAGTCGGCCACGCGGTAGTCGTCGCGCCAACTTGTCGGCAAGGGCGGCAGAAAGTCATTGCTCGACATATCGCCATCGGCCGGCTCCGTCGTGTCGGCATTCTTTTCCATCCAGGTATGGTCGAGCGCCCGTGTGTCCTCCGGCTCGTCGATAAGGGTCAGATCGACGGCCTCCCCATCGGCGCCTCGAGCCGTTAGATCCAATTCCTGCAGTGTGGCATGACCAGCGATGTCGGTAAGTGCTACTGCCGCATCGGCGGCTCGTCGAAATCGATCGTCCGGATCGCGTGCCAGTAGCCGAAGAGCCCACTCTTCGAATCCCGCCGGGATCTCCAGGCTCGGTTCAAGCGGTGGGCGAGGGTCGAGAAGATGGCTGCGGAGTGTCTCATCGACAGTGGCATGGGAAAACGGGGGGCGCCCGGTGGTCAACCAGTACACAAGACATCCCAGGGCGTAGAGATCGGTCCATGGGCCCTGCTCGCGGAGCTTGCCCAGAATCTGCTCCGGCGCCATAAATCGCGGTGTTCCCGTAATTACCTCGTCCTCGGCGCGAAGTTGCCGAGTGGTGTTAATGCTGTAGGCCACGCCGAAATCGGAGAGTTTCAGCCGTGCCGAGTCGCCGTCGGACAAAAACAGCACGTTATCCGGTTTGAGATCCCGGTGGACCAGACCTCGCGCATGGGCGTGGGCCAGCGCATCGAGGATGTGGACCAGAATGGTGTGTACGTGGGGCCAGGTGAGGCGATTATGATCGACGTGAGCCAGTGAGGAATCGGCCAATTCCATGACCATATAGGGGCTTCCGGCGATCATTCGCCCCTCGGCAGCCTGCTCTATTTGTGGCGAGAGCTCGCCGTGATCGTAGACGGTCACGATATTGGGGTGGTTCATGCGGGCCATGGTCCGCACTTCGCGGTGAAAGGACTCTACGAAGCGCGTTTGACGGGCAAATTTGCCGGTCATGATTTTGATAGCCGCCGCCTCTCCGTGGTGCTCGTGGACCGCGCGCCACACCATGGCCATTCCCCCTTTTCCAAGGGGCAGTTGAAGTCGAAATGGTCCGAGTTTCGGAAGTTCAGTCATAAAGGGGCATTGAGGCTCTGGCCGAGCATTTTGGAAAGGAGGAGTTTCGCCATGACTAGGTCAATCTCTGTATAGTACGACTCTATCAAGCTCCGAATCGAGCTGCGAGGCGTCGACGAGGGTTTTTCGTTGAGGCAGGTGCGCATACACTGCTCGTCAATATCAGGTTGCTGGATTACTACTGGATTTAGAGAGCGTCATCGAGCAAAACGCCACCAGATCTGATGGAGAGCTAATTGGCCGCGCCGGAGAGCTGGCGCTGGCCAGGTCACTGATGGAGCAGGGCCGAAGCGCACTGACCGTGACCGGGCCGCCCGGGGTCGGTAAGACGGCTTTTTTGCGGCGCCTGCACGATGGGGTCGACGGTAGCGTGTGGGTCGACCTGTCGAGGGCCGGCTCTGAGGTAGAGGCGCGAAGCGCGTTGTTGCGGGCGCTGGAGTTGTCGCAGGAGGTCTGGGCTGATTTCGACGAGCCGGCACCTGCACTATGCGAGGCGTTGGCCGCGCGAGACAATCCCTGGGTGATGATCGATGCTGTCGACGAGGCCGGTGCGGCTGGAGCGCGGCTGGTTCGCCGGCTCCACGAGGTGTGGGACGCCGCTCAGATTATCTGTTCATCACGGATGCGTCTTCGACTATCGAATGAGCAATTGGTTCAGCTTTCGCCGCTCGAGCTTCCCGGCGACGATCAGTCCGCACAGAAGGTCGGGCAGACGGCGGCGGGTCAGCTCTTCGTCGATCGAGTGCGAGGAGTGTGGCCGACATTTGAGATCGATGAGGGCAACGCCGATGTGGTGGCCTCGCTTTTGCGGCGCCTCGACGGGCTCCCGCTGGCCATCGAGTTGGCGACGGCGCGGATGAATTTGATGGGCGTCGGCGAATTGGCCCGAGAGCTCGAGGAGTCCAATCGGATTCTGCGCCGCGAAGGCGGTCAGGGAGGCGCGTCGAAAGCCCTCGACCAGACCATTGCTCTGTCCTGGCAGCGCCTCGAGCCGACCGCCCGCGCCGGTCTGGAGGCCCTCGCCGTATTGCGTGGCGATATTTCACTGGACGCCGCCAGGGCCACCGTCGGCACCGGCGAACCACTTGAGGTTCTGCAAAAACTCGTCGACGCCAGCCTTCTGGTCGTCGAATCGTCGCCGGATGGCCGTCGGTTTCGGGTATTGGAGAGCATCCGAAACTTCGTCGATGGCCGCGCCGACGCCGAGCAAAGAGGGGCGGCAAAACGGCGTATTGGCCGCCATTTTGCACAGACAGCGGCCCGAAAGGTCGAAGATCTGCAATCGGCTCGCGCCGATGAAGCCCTGTCATGGTTGAGCTCGGAGAGCATGCATCTGGAGGCCATCTTACAGGACCCGGAGGGCTACGGGCTGAGTGCAAATGCCGAGGTGGACTGTCTTCTGGCCCTGAACCTGATGCGCATTCTCACCGGGGGGCCGATGGAATGGAGCGCCTCGCTGGATGAGTCGATTGAACGCCTCGAGGAGCGCGGCGCAGATCCGGTAAAAATTGGCGAGCTGCGGCTCCGATCGACGATCTGGAATCAGGCCCCGCGCCAGGTGGAGACGCTGACCGGGATCATCGACGGCGTATTGGAGACGGCCCGCGAATATGATGATGAGTCGCTGGAGTTTCGAGCCCTTATGTACGGGGCGAGAATGAAGCTCGGAAGTGCGTCGACGCGTTGGCTCGAGGGCGCCGAAAAACTGGCCGAAACAGGAGATTGGCGGCCGGTGACCCTGGCGCGGCTCAATGTCTGCCGCGGTCAGGTGGAGTCGATGCTCGGCAATACCGAAGAGGCGCGCCGCGTCTGGCAAGAGGGGCGCCACCGATGCGATCAGGTGGACGACGAGTGGGGGAGGGCAATCCACGACCACTTGCTCGGCATTTTGAATCTGGGGCGCGATCTGGAGCGGGCCAGAACCCAGCTATTGGCGGCCGAGGAGGTGTATACGCGGCTCGGTCTGGGATCGAATCGGCGCACGGCGTTATTGTCGTTGACCGAGGGGCTTATTCGCCACGGGCTTCACGACGAGGTGGAGCCGATCATCGATCGCTGCGAGGCATTGAGTCGTCGTCAGGGGGCGATTTTAGCGGCCATCGAAACCGCCGTGTTGAGAGGTGAATATCTCATCGACCTGGGGCGTGAAGATGAGTGCCGCCACGCCCTGGACGATGCCTGGGGCCGGGCGAAGAGCTACGGGTCGGTGACCTTGCAGGTGCAGAGCGCGATTGCCATGGCGTCGGCGGCCCTGATCGGCGATGACGTCGGCGAGGCGGTCGAGATTATGGGGCGACTGCGTGGAGGGATTGGCGATCAATTCAAGGACTTATCGCCGTTTTTAATGGCCCGGATGCGACTTGTGGAGGCGTCGATTTGCGCGGCGGCGGGAGAGGTCGATGAGGCTCGATCGGTGCTCGACGACGTCGGAAAGTCGCAATCACTTCGAGAGGGAGGTGTGCTCGACGTAATTGCCCGATGCGCCGAACTTCACGTCGATTTCGACGACGGTGTGGAGGTCCTCTCGGAGCTCGCCTCGCTGCAGCTCTCAGATCCGGCCAGGCGCTCGAATTGGGCGCGGATGGCCATTGATACGGCGATGGCTCGAATGTCGCCGGAGCTGCAGGAGATCCTCGACGAGATGGAGACGGTCGATGACGACGCGCTGCTCGTATTGCCGAATCGACAGTGGTTTCGCACGCCCGACGGCGCCTGGCACGATTTGTCGGCGCGCTCTATTCCCTGGCGCTTTTTTGCGGCCACTGCCGAGCGGCGAAGGGCTTTTCAAAACGGCGAGGTCGACGACGATATCATCGCCGACGAGCAGTTGATCGAAGAGGTGTGGCCGGAACAAAAGCTGACCGTCGACGCCGCCTCCAATCGGGTCTACGTCACGGTCAATTCGCTGAGAAAGCTGGGGCTTCAGGACCGTCTGCAGCGAGTCGACGATGGATATCGGCTCGATTTTACCGTCGAGTTTTACGGGGGTTGAGAGGAGCTGGTGAGCGCTGTAACTGAGCTAAAGG
>SKQC01000191.1 GCA_007119175.1 Myxococcales bacterium
ACATGGAGGTCACGATGCGTTTTCAGTGGGAGAAATTTCGTCTTCTGGCGATGATCGTTTTTATCTCGTCGTCGGCATTGGTCGTTGGGTGTGACCGCGAAGAGGGCGAGGATGCCGAGCCGATGCCGGAGGGGGAGCTGGTCTATGAAGACGACTTTAGCGGCGACGAAGTCGGAAGTGACTGGCAGACCGGATTTGAGGGCTGGAGCGTGGAGGACGGAGCGCTTCAGGTGCAGGGAGCGCATAATGACGCCCTGTGGTTACAAGAGCCGCTGCCGGAGTCATTTCGGGTCAATTTCCGCGCAAAAAGCGACTCCGAGGAGGGCGATATTAAATTCGAAATCCTCGGCGATGGCGAGACCCATGAAAGTGGCTATGTGGGAATCTTCGGAGGATGGAGCAACCAGCTCAATATCATCGCCCGTCTCGACGAGCACGGCGATGACCGGCTGGTTGGCGCCTCGGAAATGAGCGTCGAGCCGGGGCGAGTATACGAGATGGACGTGGTGCGCACGGATGGACGACTTCGATGGTATATCGACGGCGATCTATTTTTGACCTACGACGATTCCGAGCCGCTGCGCGGTGACGGCCATCGACATTTTGGGTTCAATAATTGGGAGGCTCCGCTGACCTTTGAGGAGCTGCGGATCTACGATCTGGCGTCGTCGGATTAACGTCTGATTCGAAGCGGTCGACCGGCGGCGGGCTTGATTTGAAGTGGTAGGTGTTATTCGGAGTCTGCCGAGGCCATGGCGGCGCTCTGGGCGGCCTCGTCGAGTCGGACCAATCCCTCTTCGTAGTCCGTGCCGATGACCTCCTCGAAGTCCACAAAGAGGCTAAATGCCTTGCCCGCAAAGTCGTGCTCGCCGCTCATGCTCCAGGTGACGGTCGTGGCATCTTCACCCTCGGCAGTGAAGGCAAATTCGGTGCTGCTCGAGGTCTCGAAGGGCTCGAAAAACTCCAGGTAGATCTCAATAAATTCATCGGGGCGACTCTCCACAATGGTCATGCGACCGGCGCCCACCTCCGGGTTTCCAGACCACTCGAAGACGGCGCCTTCACCGCGCTCTGGGCCATCGAATTGGGTGTCGTAATCGGGGTCGATCTGTGACCAGGTCGACCAGTCATCCCATCGACGCAGATCGTCGACCTGCTCGAAAACAACGTCAATGGGGGCCTCGATGGTGGCGCTGCGTTCAACGGCGTAATCCGCCGGCTGCACGGCGATGATAATCACTGCCACAAGCATCAGGGCGAAAATCGACAACGAGCCGATGACGAGAACTTTTTTAAACATCGGTACTACTCCGCAAAGTGGTCGGACTTTTCTTAATTATCGGAAATCGAGATATTGGACCGGAATGAAAACTCAATGTAAGCGTTCAGCCCCCGGGGTCCGCGGCCAGCCTGGCCGCATTTCGGGCCGTCAGCCCGACCCTTTCAGGGCGCTTTGGCGCATGACTTCGTCACCCCACTGAACGCTTACAACTCAATGCAATCTTATTCGCAAATAACCTGCAAAGTGAAGATGGTTTTCCTATTTCCGAATATCTGTCGAGGAGAGGCCTGATGACGCTGTCTGTGCGCGATACTCGAGGGATTCTGGACGATGTGGTTCACCAATTTTCGGACCCCATGGCCTTCGTCCGCGAATTGGTTCAAAACTCAATCGATGCCGGCAGCCGGAGCATCGAGATTGATTGTGTGCACGGGGCGCAGGACGACGATAATCTGGCGGTGATCTCCTTTCGCGACTGGGGAGAGGGGATGACTCGGCAGATTATCGACGGCGAATTGTTGCGGTTATTCAGCTCCGGGAAAGACGACGACTTTACCAAGATCGGCCGTTTTGGCATCGGCTTTGTCTCGGTCTTTGCCATCGAACCCGACGCCGTCGTCGTCGACACCGGACGCGAAGGCGAATATTGGCGAATTCTCTTCGCCGAAGATCGCAACTACGAGCTATTTTCACTCGACGGGCCCGTGGAGGGCACCTGGGTGCGGATCTATAAGTCGATGGACGTCGAGACATTCGTGGAGATGAAAGACGATCTGGAGGGAGCGCTTCGAAAGTGGTGTAAGCATGCCGGTATACCGATTTTATTCGAGGGCTTCGATATACGTCAGGAGGTCAGGCTCGCCTCGCAATTGACGACGATCTATCAGGAGGAGGGCACCGAGATCGTGATGGGCTTTTCGGGCCGCGATCACGGACTGGCCGGTTATTATAATCGCGGGCTGACGCTCAAAGAGAGCGTGCGCAGCCCCTGGCCGTGGGTCTGCTTTAAGATCGACTCTCGCTACCTGGAACATACGCTGACCCGTGACCAGGTCCTGGAAGACCGGCATTTTTCAAAGGCCATGGATCTACTTGCGGAACTCGCCGAGGAGGTGCTTCCTGAAAAGCTTATCGACGAGCTGGAGGAGCTGGTTCAAAACCAGGCACCAGTCGAGGAACTCGATGTCTATTACGGTTATCTGGCCCATTTTTTGAGCTGTGATCAGTCCTTTGAACGATCCTGGCGACGGCGCAAAATATTTCGGGGAGCCGGTGAGGAGCAATGGACATTTCGGCAGGTACGGCGGGCACATCGACGGGGGCGGCTTCGAGTGACGAAACTCGACGGCGAGACGGCGGCGTTATTTGACGAGGAGGGCGTCGAAATCGTGATCGGTGACGACGGGCTCAAAAAGCTGTTGAAACAGCTCTTCGGCGAGGCTCCCCGAGAGGTCGAGTCGCTGGTGCTGGCTGTCGTGCGCGCTCAATGTGATGGAACTTACGAAACGCTTCGGTGCGCCGTGCGAGATCTCGTGGCGAATACGCATTTTGAGGTCGACGAGGTCTTGATCGTCTCCGGTGACGCTCTGCCGGCAAAGATGCGCGGCGTGGCGGCCACCATAGTTCCCACCACCGATGGGGTCATCTCGTCGTCGACCTGGCGGCGAGTGGATTGCGCAGAGATTGAAAAGTGTTTGTGCCCCGGATCTACATTGGTGGTCGATGCGGACGCCGCGCAGTTAGGGCCCTTTGCCGCGCTCGTCGAAAGGGAGCCGGAGTGGGCAGCAGTCGCCCTGATCGAAAGCCTCTTTGCCATCGGCGATGAGGCGCTGTGGGGTCGGGCGATCGCAGAGCGAAAACGAAGGGGGAATAGCCATGTTCATAGATGAGCTACGCAGCGGTGACGCTGTCGATCAGGGCAGTTTTCGCCTCGATGAAGAACGGGCCCGTGAGAAGTTGCGAAATTTCCAACTCGCCAATCCGCACTACTACGTTTTGGAATTTGTCAAAGCGGCCCAATTGCTCGGTGCTTCCTGGATCTGGTTTTCCATCGATGCAAATGAGTTGACCATGAATTTCGATGGTCAGCGGCTGACACCAGCGGAATTAAAGGCGCTGTATTCTGCGGCCTTTTTGCGGCGCATGGATTTTCGCCAGCGCGCATTGCGACACCTCGCCGTGGGCGTCAATGCCGCTCATGCGATCGGGGTGAGCGAGTTTAATATCGAGGTCGGTGGACAGCAGCGCCACGGGGTGGAGCTGAGCGGCGAGGAGGTCGTGCCCTTAGAAAGCGTTGCCGAGGGGGTAACGGGAACGCGAATCTATCTTCGCAAGCGGGTCAACCCGACGCTTTTGCTTCGCTTTGTCGACGACCTTTGGGATCGGCTCCCAGAAGCCGAAGTTTTGCGCGAGCGCGGAGTCTACTCGTCGATACCGATTAAGATCGACGGCGAACAGATTAGCTTCGGCATCTCCTTACCGGGTCATATTCGCTCGCCGATGAAATTCGAGCATCGCGCCGAGCGGGGCCAGGTGGGTATCAACTTTGATAATCAGCATGTGATCACCGACGTACTTCAGCACGGGGTTTTGGTCGGCCGCGATACGCGCTCTGGCCATTTCGGCGAGATCGGTGTGCAGGCTGTCGTGGAATCACCGCGGCTGACGCTGAATCTGTCCCATAGTGCCTTTGTCGAGGACCGCGCCTGGGAGGCTCTCCAGCGCCGTGTCGATGACGTCGCCGTGCTCTCGCTACTCACAGCGGTCGGCGAATTAAATGCCGTCGAAGTGCGGAAACGCCGTCCGACGCTAAAGCAGATGGCAATCGAGTTATTCTCGGTATTTAGTTATCGGGAGTCTGCCGAGGAGGTCATCGAGACGGCGGTGGGGTTAGTGGAGGACTTGCCGATCTTCGAGCGGGCCGATCGACGGTGGGATCACCCACTGTCGCACACGTCGATCGCCGATATTCGGACTGTAGAAGACGGGGAGACCACGATTCGATATTCTCGACGGCAATTCGACGATTTATCCGACGTCGGTCACGTATTGCTGATGAATTTTCGCCAGCCCCGCGAGAAGCGTCGGGATTTCGAGCCCGGAGGACTGCTTCGGTATTTCGCCGACCAGGTCATTGACGTCACCGAGCAGTTGGTGACGGCAGAAGAGAGGGAGAAAAATCGCCGGATCTGGCTGGCGCGACCGCGCGTATCGGCTAAAGTCGAGCTCGAATCCTCGCGGCGCCGGTCGGTCGGCACCTGGGAGGTGATGGCCGGGATGCAACGGCATGGGATTGGTGCCGGAATGCCGGACAGAGCTATTATTCGCTATATCAAAGACGGCCGGCTCCTGAGTCAAAAGAAGCTCAACTCGAAGATTCCCAGCTTCTATGTCGAGATCGCCGGAGATATCGAGGCCAATGAACTCTTCGATGGGCCCGCCGAA
>SKQC01000449.1 GCA_007119175.1 Myxococcales bacterium
CCGATGCCGCTTCCGATGCCGCTTCCGATGCCGCTTCCGATGCCGCTTCCGATGCCGCTTCCGATGCCGCTTCCGATACCGCCGAAGAGCCATCGTCGAAGGAAGCAGAGGAGATCCAATTTGCTCCCACCGAAATCCATCCGGAGCTCTCCGTTGAAGAGGCCCCACTTCAGCGAGCAACAACGCCATCTCCCTTCGAGACCACCGAGGAGCAGCGACCGCCGTCGGAATCCGAGCTGGCAAAGGAAGACAGCGCTTCGCAGGCGGAAATGGTCGCCGAGGATACGGCCCACGATCAAGAGAAGACCGATCGCCGTGCCGCATTGGAGCGCTTTGAATTGCGCGCCGCTCAAACGCCGCTGGTCGGCCGCAAGCAAACCCTGGCTCGCCTCGACGAATGGCTCGATGGCGCCATCCACCGCGGTGGCGTATTTGCCATCACCGCCGACGCCGGTTCCGGAAAAACCGTCCTCCTCAACACCTGGGCATCCCGACTGAGCACTCGGCGCAACCTGGCCGTCATCCGCGGCGCTCAGCCTCGCAACGCCCCACCGCTGGCCGGGCTCCACGACCTATTTGAGTCCCTCCTCGGCGATGGGCCATCGTCGAGCTCCACGAATCTGCAACTCAGCGTAGAGGAGCGTTTTAAATTAGATCGCACCTTCAACGCCGCCAGGACCGTCGATATCGACAGCGAGGGCTCTGTGAGCGCCCTGATCCACGGGCTCAGCGGACTTTTAGATCGCCTCTGCAAACGACAGCCGCTGGTCCTGCTCTTCGACGATCTGCACCACGCCGATCCGATCACCCGCAAGTTTTTCGACACTTTGATCGACTCGCTGAGCGAACGCCAGCGCCCGCTCGCGGTCGTGGTGACCGCCCGCAACCCGGTGACAATTCGCCCCTGGAAGCGGGCCACCAACGCTCCCCTTCATCACTGGCCGCTGCCGGACCTCGAGGAGTCGCAACTCGAAGACCTCTTGCAGCGTCTGCTGCCGGTCTCCGACGGTCTCGCCGCCGGCGTCTTAAAGCTCGCCTCCGGCAATCCCGCTCTGCTATTGCATATTTGCCGCTACTTGTTGGAGAGCAACCTGGTCCGCTACCGGGACAGCCGTGATTACTGGGTCCTGGCAGATCCCTCGATTTCCATCGAGGAGTTGGTCCCACTCGACCTTCAGCAATTGATCATCGAGCGGGCCAATCACTATTTGCAACAATCGAGCGACGAGGCAGCGCTGCGAGCGATCCTTCACCGGGCGGTGCTGCTGGGAGACGAATTTGACGCTCAGATCCTGGAAAATTGCCTGCGCACTGAGGGGCTCGAGGAGTTGGCCACCACCTGTCGCTCCCTGCTGGCCCAATTGACGGCGTCTGGGCTTCTGGAAAAACAGGAGGATTTTCGCGGCGTGCGCTACGGCTTTGCCCGGCCCCTTCACCGGGCCTCATTGGTACGCATGGTGGAGAGCATCGACGACTGGCGCGGATTCCACCAACTGGTCGCCGAAGAGCTCATCGCCCACGACGACGAAGAACGTCCCCTGGAGAGTACCCGGATCGCCCATCATTTGGAGAGAGCCGGAAAATCGTCAAAAGCCCTTCCCTGGTGGCTGCGCGCGGCGCGTCGCGCCGAGGCAGAGCATCGCTATCATGACGCGCTGCAACTGCTTCACCGAGCGCTTCGTCTGCACGCCAATCGCGACGCCGATCCGGAGGTCCTGGCCAGCATGCGACTGCGCCAGGGCCGCCTGTCTCGCAATGTCGGTGAGTTAGGCCCCGCCGAAGACGCCCTCCGGGTGGCCGTCGATCATGGCCAGCGCTGCGAGGATACCAACCTGCGGGCTCGAGCCACGGAGTTACTTGCCGAGGTCGTCTTGCTGCAGGGCCGTATCGACGAGGCCACGGAATTGCTCGACGATGTCGACGATCTATATGGAGTGCTCGACGACGAGCAGGGAAAACAAAGGGTCGACTTAACCCGGGCCGACGTCGCCGGGTTTCGCGGTCAATATGCGCTGGCCCGCAAGAGTTTCGAGCAAATTTTGTCTTCGTCGACCTCGCCGGTACTCTCATCGACGGAGGTCCGCTCGCTTATTGGATTAGCCCGCTGTTATTACGCCGCCGGCGATCTGGGCCGGGCACAGGAGATGGCCGAGGAGGCCCGGCGGCGAGCCCACGTCGACGATCATCGCCGCCTCGAGGCCGCAGCTCTCGTCGAAGCCGCACATATCGCCCTGTTCACCGAGGGAATCGAGGCCAGCGAAAGTCTGGCTCACCAGGCATTATCGCTGGCCCGCAAAGAGCACGACCTTCTCAGCCAGGCCAATGCCCATCTGGCGCTGGGTATCGCCCTTCGCCGATCGACGAATATCGACCGCGCCGTATTTCACTCCCAGCGGGCCCGCGAGCTTCACGAATCGCTGGGCCACCTATACGGAATCCTCAAAGATATCCTCCTCAGCGCCGAATTGGCCTGGGTGCAGGGTGAACCGGAGCGGGCCCTGATTTTGGCCGAGGATGCCTCGGGACTTCACGAAGATCTGGGCGATCAGCACGGCTGGGCGCTGTCGACTCTTTATCGGGCTTTATTTCTCATCGAACACAGCCGTGCCGGCGAGGCCCGCCAATTGCTCCATAAAGTCCTGAAGGTAGAGGGACGCGAACAACTGGGCCTCTATGAGCCGAGCTGCCTGTATTATCTGGGTCTGGCCAACGAGGCGGACCTCGATATCGAAGAAGCCCAGGCCAATTTTGCGGAGGCCCTCGCAATTGCCGAGCGCATTGGCCACGGCGAGTTGATCAGCCTTACCTCGATCAACCTGGCGAAGTTGCACCTGGTCATCGGCGATATTGAATCGGCGCGCGGCGAAATCGACGTCGCTTTGCGGGAGGCCAAACGCCTCGGCCACGCCTACGCCAACGTCTTCGCTCTGCTCGGCATGGCGCTTTTGGCGCGCCTCGACGGCGACCCGGAGCGACTTCGCAATTATATGACCCGGCTGCGCACCTATCTGGTCACCCCCAACGCCCCCGATATGCGGCTGAGTACGCGACTCGATGTCATCCTCAAGCTGCTCTCAGAGCTTCCCAGCACTCCTCAACGCATGGCTCTTATTGAGGCATTCGACGATCTGCGCATTGATCTCGCCGATATTTAGCTCCCCCTGACATTCCTGTCCCCCTACTCTCGAGGCGTTGGGCGGCGCTCTTCGCGCCCCACAAACGTCGCCAGAGCTCCCAGAAATAAAATCAGGGCTACGATCACCATCACGGCAATCCAAAGCCACATCCGATAATCCCAATCCGGGGGTGCTTGAGCCTGTGCGAGATACCAGATCATCGGTGACCTCTCGTGTCGAAGACCAACGGTCTGTCGAAAGATAAGCACCACCGCCTATTTCAATATGGCTGAAGCATCCCGTGGCATTTGTTGCCAAAAAAAGCCCCATCCACGGCGACCTGTGCGGTTTGGTGTTTAATTTTGCGAGACAACGCTCCACGCCAGCGCGATCGGGTCCTTTCGCGCAATGCTCAGGAGGCAAAGGGAGAACCCACCGATGGATGACAGCCAGACGTCCATAAATGCTCGAATATCGGACCTGAAGTGGTGGACGGCGATCGCCATCGTGGTCATCGGGCTTTTGCTGACCGGCACCGGCTGGCATTCCCTTAGAGTCACCGAGCGCGATCTTCTGCAAGCCCAATTTGAAAGCGATGCCGACATCCTCGTCACCATGCTGCAGCGTGACTTTGACGGGGTGCTCGATACCGGCCGGTCTATGAAGGCATTTTATACCGGATCGATTCTGGTTCAGCGCCATGAATTCGTGGAATTCACCAACCTCTTCACATTGGCCGACCCTTTTATTCGCTCCGTGCAGTGGGTCGTCTATGTTCCCCACGAAGAACGTGACGTTCACGAAGAGCGGGGAAGCCGGGCTGTCGGCGATTCCTACGAGATCATCGAGCCAACCAACGACTCCTGGGTTCCTGCCCGGCCCCGCAGCGGATATTATCCGGCCTATTTCTCCGTCGCCGAAGATGCTGATCGATGGCCGGCGGGAATAGACTGGGGGGCCTATCCCGCCGTTACACAAGCCCTTCAGCGATCCCGGGAGACCGGCACCTCCTCGCTCGTTGGGCCCGTCGAGATCCCCCCGTCAAAAGGCGATGTCAAAAGCGATCAACATTTTCACCACTTTTTGGCCGTCGTTCCCCTCGATCCGAATCTATTGGATTCAAATTCAGAAGCCGAAGCGGTCTTTCCCGACGCCGACCCCGAAGAATTATATCGCACCGCGCAGCATACCTATGCGATCATCTCCCTTCGCACCATTGCCCTTCAAGACCTATTTGAGCGACTTATCGCACCGCCACCGATCGACCTCCACATCGTCGACGATACGGACGGCGATTCGCCGCGGCTGATTCACAGCGTTGTCCACCCGGGATCGACCTCCGCCTGGCGCGCCGAGGATGTGGAAGACCGAGATCATCTCTTTCACCGTGAATCACTGGAGATTGAGACCGTGGGATGGAGCGTCCACGCCGTCTCTACCCCGGATTATCTGGAGCGGCACCGCAGTCATCTGCCGCTGATCTTTTTATTGCTGGGATTGATCGTCACCGGCGGCCTCGCCGCCTTTGTCTTTAACCTGATGGGCCGAAGTGAACTGATCCAACAAAAGGTCGAAGAGCGCACCCGGGAGTTGCGCCGCACCCAATTAAAGGCCGAGGAAGCCACCCGTGCCAAAAGCGACTTTCTGGCCAATATGAGCCATGAAATCCGCACCCCGATGAACGGCATCGTGGGAATGCTCAAGCTTCTCACCGACACCGCGCTGACGCCAAAACAGCGCGAGTATATCCGTCTCGCCGAAGACTCGGCGGCGGGCCTGCTGGAGTTGATCAACGATATCCTCGACTTCTCCAAGGTCGAAGCCCGCCAATTGCAGTTGAGAAATAAGCCCTTTTACCTCGGCGATCTGGTGGGGGAAACTCTGCAGACCCTGGTCAATCGAGCCACAGACAAGGGACTTGATCTGCTGTATCGACTGCCCGCCGATCTAAATGTGGAATTGATCGGCGATCCCGATCGCCTGCGCCAGATCCTCATTAATCTGGTGGGAAATGCGATCAAATTCACTCATGAAGGCCACATCAGCGTCGCCGTCGAGA
This sequence comes from Myxococcales bacterium, assembly GCA_007119175.1. GTDB lineage: Bacteria > Myxococcota_A > Bradymonadia > Bradymonadales > Bradymonadaceae > SLJM01. The sequence goes on from SKQC01000449.1 coordinate 5,176, forward strand.
TCGAGGATCGCCGCGAAGACGAGGTCACACTCTTATTTTCGGTCACCGACACCGGCGAGGGGATTCGCCGCGCGAAACAAGAGGAGATCTTTCAGGCATTTCAACAGGCCGATACCACGACCACTCGCCTCCACGGAGGTACCGGCCTCGGCCTGTCTATCGCCTCACAGCTCATCGAGTTGATGGACGGCGAAATCTGGCTGGAGAGCAAATTACACGAAGGGAGCACCTTTTATTTTACAGCGGTCTTCGACACCCGAAAAAGCCCGGAGAAACCGCCTGAAAAGGTCGTGGACTCGCTCAAAGGGGTTCCCGTATTAGTCGTCGTCTCTCCCAACCACGATCGCCAGGAGATCGACTCCATAATGACCGCCTGGGGGCTGGATACCCACTTCGCCGACACCGGTGAACGGGCATTGCAGATCTTGGACGAGGTCGTCGACCACCAATATTCTTTCCAACTCATCGTGATCGAAACGGAGCTTCCCGACCAGACGGGCATCGAATTGAGCCGGAAAATCAATGGGCTCTCAAATTGGCGAAATGTCCCGCGAATTTTATTTTCATCTCGCGGCCAGCTCTTGGCCACCGAACAGATGACCGAATCGGGGGTCACCCACCAGCTCTGTGGCCCCCTGCGTCCGTCGACACTGCTCAAGGCAATACGTCAGGCGCTGGCCCTTAAAGAGCCTGAGCAACTATCGAAACGCCCCCTCCACACCATCGCTGACAAGGAGGCACAGCTATGCGTGCTCCTGGTCGAAGACAACCCGGTAAACCAGCGGGTGACCAGCCGACTTTTGGAGAAAAGGGGCCATCAGGTCGTCGTCGCCGCAAACGGCTCAGAAGCGGTGGAGCGCTTCGAAAAAGAGGGCCCTTTCGATGTGGTCCTCATGGATATTCAGATGCCCATCATGGACGGGTATGAAGCCACTCGGGCGATCCGCCGCCACGAGACAAAGACCGGTGATCATACTCCCGTCGTCGCCCTGACAGCCCATGCCATGGAGGAAGATCGAAAGCGAGTTATCGACGCCGGAATGGACGACTATCTCTCAAAGCCTGTGACGCCAAAAACCCTCTATGACACGGTGGAACGGGTCGCCGCCGATGATGAATCATAACTCCCCGGCAAATCGATACGAATATGCCGTACGCGTTCAGCCCCCGGGGCCCGCGGCCAGCCTGGCCGCCCTTCGGGCTGCTCGCCCGAACCTCAGGGGCGTATTGACGCATGACTTCTTCACCCAACGGCACGCCTACATTAGGCCTCGTTTTGTTGACGCCCCCGAGAGCGTCCGACAACCCCCAGGCCCACAAGCCCCACAGACATCACGGTCAGCGCTACCCAGTTGGCACCCAGCGGCCCTCGCCCGATATAGAGTCCGTGTCGAATCAAAAAAGCCAACCCGATGGTAAATAATCCCACGCTGACGATAGCCTTCATGGCTCCCGGCCACCCCTTCCAGGAGGTGAGCGTCGGCGGTGGGGGTTGTTCAAAGCGTCCAAAGATCATCACCAGCACCGTCAATATGATCGCCAATAAGAAAAACCAGGGAATGCGCATCACCCACCAATGAGCGTCCACTTGCGTGGGCACCTGCCAGAAGCCGGTGAGGTAAACGAGTGATCCCACCAGCACCAGCGCCGACATATGCCACAAATAGATGGTCATCATCCGGCTTCCCGCCATCATCACCATCGCCCACATCCGCGGCCTGTGAAGCCATCGCTGTGCCCGATCGTAGACCAGCGAGATAAGTCCGATCTGGCCGGCGGCGAGCATCATCAACGCCACGCTGGGCGGTGAATCCGCGCTTCGGACCGGCTCGCCGGTGGCCACCATGCTCAGCGGATAGATACCGAGCTGGGTCACCAATACCAGCAGACCGAAGCCACACACGGCCAGCGCTGCCCCTCGACGAGATGACAGAGGCAATCTGTTGTCGTGCCAGAAATAGCCGGCCTGATGAATCGCTCCCCAGACCCATAGAAAATTCGCCCATCCCACCCACTCGTGGCCGGCCGCAACCAAAAGATCGCTGATAACGGCCAGGACCAAAAAGATTCCCAGCGCCGCCCGGCCGAGTTTCTGATGGAGCCAAAACGTCACCGGCGAGACAGCGACGATGCACATATAGGCCGCCAAAAACCACAGCGGTAAAATCGCCGTATGCGATATCACCTCCACCAGATAACCGGGCATCCCTGCGGCCCCCAACAGGGCCACCACGGCGATCCAGACCACAAATAAGGGGACCAGAGGCCACAACAGACGCCGCCCCCGGCGGCGAACCCAATCGGCATAGGATTCCCCCTTTTTTCTGGCGGAACTCCAACTGATGGCGTTGGCCAGACCACCGACGAAAAAAAAGACCGGCATCACTTGAAAGATCCACGTCAGCCACTGGGTTTGCGGGACCACCGCCAGCAGCCGGGCTCCCACCCATCGACCGTCCTCCACGGTGATAAACCCCACCAGCCAATGGCCCAGAACGACCATCGAGATAGACCCCACCCGCAAAAAATCGGCGACCCGATTGCGATCTTCTGCGGTCGCAGCGTCGATTTTCCGGGCCCGCTCGTCGAAGCGTTTCCACATTCACCGTCCTGGTGATGTCCCCATCGATTGTTAGATTCTTCATTTAAAGCTAAAACCGGGCGCCGTGGCTGACAACCACAGGCCGGATGCAGCTATTTTCGCTCCCCATAGATCTCTTCATCGGAGAGCGTCCCTCGGACCTCCCACAATAACGGATAGGCCCGTTTTTGAAGGGTCGAGTTTAAATACTCCACCCCGGAGGAGCCGCCGGTTCCCTTTTTGGTGCCGATCAACCGCTCCACTACCCGCACGTGGTGAAAGCGCCACAGCAGGATATTCTGATCGTGCTTTACCAGCGATTCGGCGAGGGTATACAGATGAAATCGCTCCTCCGGATAGCGATATAATTTCCACAGTGCGTCGAGATTTTTCTCCCGCAGCGCGTCGGACACCGTGCCATCCTCCGGAGGAATCTGCACATCGAAGCCCTGGCGAATCAACAACCGATAAAAACAACTGCGAAGCGACGGCTCATCGAGCCTCCTTTTAAGCCGCCGGGACTCCTCATCGCCCTGCTGGATATGGCGCAGCACCGACGGATCGCGGACCCCGGACAAAAACTCGACCTCTCGAAATTGAATCGACTGAAATCCGCTGGCCGGATTGAGCGCTCCGCGAAAGCGCAGAAAATCGCGCGGCGTCATCGTCTCCAGAATATGAATCTGGCTGACCAATAATTCCTCGATCTCGAGCACCCGTTGCAAAAGCCTGGACGCCTCATAGATCTGGTCGTCGGCCATGGATTCCACCACGCTGTCGAGCTCAAATAAAATCAGCTTAAACCACAGCTCATAGGCCTGGTGAATCGTGATAAAGAGCAACTCGTCGTGGGCTGGTGGATCGGATTCGTATTGCTGCAGCGACAACAACTCCGGCACTTTTAGATAAGAATTGTAGGTCAGGGCATCATCACCGCCATGCGACGGGTGCGCGACGGGGCAGCCATTATCGGACTCTTCAGATTCGCTCATGCGTTCCTCTGTCGTTGGCGCTGGCATTCATGATTCAAAGACATCCTGAATCGGTTCAAGAAATACGTCGATCAGGCCGTCGATCAAGCCCTGCAGGTTTTGGTGGTCCCCTAATAGATCTGCGCTCAGCGCCCGTTGCCGGCGCTCCTCGATGGCCTCGGCAACCACCGACAGGGCCCCGCTTTGCCGAAAGCGTGTCGCCGCCCAGTCCACCTCCGCCTTGTCGGTGGCCTCCCGGTCGGCCTCCAATATCTGGCGCAGCCGCTCCACATCTTGATCCGGGGCCAGGTCGCGAAACGCTACCACCAATGCCGAAATCTTTCCCTCGCGAAGATCTCCGCCGCGTAGACTTCGCCCCTTTTCTCCGTAGAGATCGACGATATCATCCTGCAATTGAAAAATAACGCCCATCTCTTTAGACGCCCCATCGAGGGCCCCGATCAAGTCCTCGCCAGCTCCGCACAACATCGCCGCCCCCACCATGGGCAGGGAAAATAACCCGCTCGTTTTGCCGACGACCATTCGCTCGTAGTCTCCACGGGTCGACGAACAAAATTCGAGGGCAAACTCGCGCTCCTGCCCGTCGATGACCCCCAGCACATCGCCGAATAACCGAGAGGCCACCTCCCAGCGACGCCCCGGGTCGACCTCGATATAATTGAGGCAGCGCGGGGCGAGATATAATAGTGCGTCGCCCAGATTGATCGCCTGCGCCGAGCCGAAGTGGGTCCACACCGCCGGCTGGCCGCGGCGAACCCGATCGCCGTCCTGTAAGTCGTCATGAACCAGCGTGGCATTGTGAATCAACTCACAGGCCGCCCCGAAGGGAATCATCGGTGCGATATCTTTTCCAAGCACATCCGCCACCATCAGTGGCAATACAGCGCGCAGTCGTTTCCCGCCGGTCCCCATCTGATAGTCGAGCATCTGCGCCAGCGATGAGTTTTTCAGACCACCGTCGACGACGGCCCGATCGATGACGGCCCGGATCGCCGGCCAGTGCTCGTCGCGATAGTGTTGAAACCGGGCCCGACTCGATGTCATTGCTCCCCTCCTTGAGCAGCCCGCCAGTAGGCGAAATACCTCGACCCCATTGAAAACCCGAGATCCTCATGGAGCCACCTGGTGACCTCGCAGAGGCGATCGATATCGAGGCCAGACGCGGCACCGAGCTGTTCGAAGAGGTTGACCAGATCTTCGCTGGCCACATTGCCCGCCGCCCCGGGAGCGTAGGGACAACCGCCCATTCCCCCGACGGCGCCGTCAAAGAGGCGAACGCCTTGCTCGTAGGCCACCAGCGTATTGGCCACGGCCAGTCCCTGAGTGTCGTGTAGGTGAAGAGCCACCTTTTCGACCCCGAATCGATCCAGGGCCTTTCGGCATCCCTGTCGAATCGCCGGCGGACTGCCAACCCCGATCGTATCACCCAGCGACAGGTGATCGGCGCCCATATCCAGCAGGCGATCACCGATCTTTAGAACCCGATCGAAATCGACCTTCCCCTCGAAGGGACAGCCGAAAGCCGTCGAGATATAGGCCCGGATTGCCTTTACTTCGCCGCGAGCCTGTCGAATCGTCTCTTCTAAGGCCTCCAGACTCTCGTCGAGGCTGCGATTTAAATTTTTCTGATTATGTGACTCGGTGGCCGACATAAATACTGCCACATGCTCAATATCGACGGCCAATGCCCGTTTTAGCCCTTTTAAATTCGGAACCAGTGCCCAGTAACGCACACCATCGCGGCGATCTAGCATCCTCGCCACCTGCTCGGTTCCCTCCATCTGCGGCACCCAGCTGGGATGGACAAAGGAGCCGATCTCGATATCGGTCACCCCTGCGTCGACCAGGCCTTCGATCATGGTCACCCGATCGCCGGGATCGACGATCGTCGCCTCATTTTGCAGCCCGTCGCGGGGCCCCACCTCAAAAAATCTGATCTCGCGATCCATCTCAAGCTCCTGCTCGCTCAGGAGTACTCAGACACGCCCTTTAGCGATTTGTCGCAACTTAGCTGTGGCCTAGAAGAACTGTCAACGACAGGGAAGTTACTACAACCTTTGTCGCCCAGCGTTGACACCTCTGGTTCGAAATACCTACATTATGGCGAGTGTTACCCACCGACTGATGCCCTCCTGTGGCATCGTTGGTCATCCTCATTATCTGCCCACGCAAAGACCTCCACTGAGGAATCCCAACTTGGCTCAAGACGTGCTTGTGATACATCGGGGCCTGGCCTTGATGCTCTGCGAAGACACCGCCATTCTCGAAGAGACTCTGCGGGCTATCGAGCCCCTGGACCTCCATATCCGACGACTCGGCGATCGGGCGCTATTAGTGCCTGCCGACCAGATCGACGGCATTTTGGAAACTCTGGAATCGGAGGGTACTTTTCCTCGACTCGTCGGCTCGATTGGCGACGCCGAAGATGTCGAAAAATCAGACGAACCCGTCGCCGAGGAGGCCCTTTGAGTACTCATCCCGGAAAGAAACAATCCTCGCAGGGACCGCTGACGCATTCGGAATTGCTGGCCTTGCTGGAGCGCGGTTATGCCGACGCCTCGCTGCGCTTTTTCGCCCGCTGCTGGGATGTCGACGAAGATCTCGAAGAGGTCGCCACCGTGGCCAAAGAGGGGCTTTCATCGCCGATCGACCTGGTCGCTCTGGAGCCGACGGCCCGTGCTGTATTCGGCATGATCGCCGAGCGCGGCGGACGAGTGCGCGGAGAAAATTTGCGCCGTGACCTACTGCTTCGCGGCTTTGGCGAATCCCAGTCCACGATCCGAAACCTGATCGTCCGCGGCTGGATCGTCGCTCTTCCCAACCCGGGAGAGCATGCCTGCAATCTCAATACGGTGCTCGAAAAAGAGACCTTTTTGCAGCGCGATCTGGCCGTGCTCAATTCCACGTTCAGCCGCCTCGACGAAATCGTCGACGAGGAAGCCCTCGATGCGCCCGCCTGGTCAAAGGCTATCCCCGACGATCGCCCGGCGACCACCGATAATCTAGAGCTGAACCTGCTACATATCTGCGCACTGATCCGACGCGATCCGCTCAAGCTCAACAAAGACGGCACGCCAAATCGACGCAGCCTGGGAAGGGTCGCCCGCGGCATCAGTATGCCCGGCTCTCACGGAGAAGTCGCCGAGGATCTCGATCTTCACGACGCTCAGCAATTCGATTATCTGACCTTCGTGGTCTCCCTGGCCCGTGAGCTGCAGCTTCTGGTCAACCGCGACGAGACCACCTGCCGGACCGACGACGATGCTCTGGCCCGCTTTTTTCACAGCGATGGCGCCGAGCGCGATCGCCGACTGCTCGACGCGTTGCAGCGGCTTCGGTTCTGGAATGAAATCGACAGCCTGCGCCTGTCGCGATCGGCGAGCCGAAATGTCGACGAAGATCATTTCTCACAGAGCGAATCCACCGGCCAGCCCCTGATCGGCGCCCGGGGATTTGTGGTCTCTGTATTGCGACGGGCCCATTTCGCCGACTGGGTCGCCCTGGACGCCCTGGCCCAATTATGCACACAGCTCGACCGTCATTATCTGGACCGAACCCTCTGCCAATTGCCGCGCAAGCCCGATCCCAACGAGTTTATCCACGCTGTGCTGGAACGCACGCTGGTGTGGGCGGGAATTTTAGAACTCGGAAAAGCAGAAGGCGACCAGCGCCTGGCCCGGCTCTCCGAGCGCGGCGCGCGGGCCCTCGGCCTCGCCGACGAGGTCACTCCTCCCGAACCCGGGGGATGTCTGATTGTGCAACCCAATTTCGAGGTCATGGTCTTTCTGGATAATGCCCCGGTGACGGTGCTCCACGAATTATATCGCGTCGGTGAGCGCCGTAAGCTCTCCGACCGGGTGGCCACCTTTCAGCTCATCGCCGAGTCGGTCCAGCGCGGCTATGCCCTGGGCGCCGACGCCGATGCTCTCCAGAAACTTCTGGACTCCCACTCCCACGCTCCCATCCCCGAGACGGTGGCCTTTCAGCTCGGCGACTGGGAGCGGGTTCACCGCCGGCTGACCATCCACCTCGGCGGGGCGGCGCTTCGCCATCCGGAGCCGGAGCGCTTCGATCTGGTATGCGGCCAGTTAGAACACGACCTGCGCGATACGGCCGTGGAGTTGATCCGACTCGGGCCGCGCGATGCCTTCGTCACCGACGCCGCTCACCCGGCGCTGCAGCGCGCCGCCGACTCTCATCCCTCGCTGTCGCTCGACGCCATGGGGGACCCGCCGCGATGTCTGTATTTCGTCGATCCCCTGGTGATGATGGTCGACCCCTATGAATGCGATGTGGAGACCCGGGTGGAATTGGAACGCGTCGCCCGTGCGCTGCCCGATGAATCACAGCCTCGATCCCTATTCTTTCAGCTCGATCCGGAGCTCATCGAGAAGCGCTTTCCCGAGGCGCCGCTGGAGGGCATCTGTCAATTTCTCGATCCCCGCTGTGAGGGCGGACTTCCCTCGGCCCAATCACTTCGCCTGCAGTCGGAACTCGACAAGCCCCCCAAGATCCACGTGGAGTCCGAGATCACTGTGCTGACCTTCGAAGATCTAGACGCCGCTGAGCGCTTTCGACAGCTTTCGGAGGCCCCGGACGTCATTGCCCGGCGGCTGGGACCGACGACCTTTGCCGTCATTGCCGATCAGCTTGCCCTTCTCGACGAAATCGTCGATGAACTGCAGCTCAATCGCCGCGAAGAACTCTTCGAAGACTCCTGATCTGCTCTCCTTAAAGTCGCGCCGCGGGGGACCCCTTTGCCGCTCCCATGGCTGGATGCGATTCCTTGCCTAATAGCAGGGCTCGCGATAAAGTGGCCCCTGCAAACGCAGCCCCATAATGAACGCTCTGTCGGACCTCGTGGCAGTTCCCGTCATTTCTCATATTTCCCGCGGCTCAGTCCAGAAAAAACCATGGAACGTTATTACGTTAAACGCCCTACCGGGAAAGTATTCGGTCCCTTCGATGAAAATGCGATTCGCTTGATGCTGAAGGGAAATAAATTGGGCGCCGACGCTCAGGTATCGTCCGACAAGGAGGCCTGGAAGCCCATCTCCCAGATCGCCGCCTTCGCCGACGTACTGGGCAATAAGACAAAGGGCGGTGTCGGGGGCGGTTCGGCCTCCCTTCCCGTATCCGCCAATGGCGGCCCGAACCTGCCGCAATCAAAGTCGAACTCCGGTCCCCCGGATCTGCCTCGTTCCAAGGGAGGCGGGCCGTCACTTCCGACGCCGAAGTCCAAAGGCCCAGATCTGCCGGCCTCAAAATCGAAGGTCCCGGATCTACCGGTGCCAAAATCAACGGGAGCCGATCTTCCGGCCTCAAAATCCGCCGGAGCCGATCTTCCGGCCTCAAAATCCGCCGGGGCCGACCTGCCGGCAGCAAAGGCAGACGGCAACCTTCCTCGCTCTGGACAGGACAACCTTCCTCGCTCTGGACAGGACAACCTTCCTCGCTCCGGACAGGACAACCTGCCGCAGAGTCAGCTGGACTCTCCGGCACCGGCGGCTCCGCCGGAGGACGACGACCTCTTCGGCGCCCCAATCGACGATGACGACCTCTTTGACGACGGTCTCGACGAAGACAGCGACGACCTCTTCGGCGCTCCCGATGGTCTCGATGAAGACAGCGACGACCTCTTCGGCGCTCCCGACGGTCTCGATGAAGACAGCGACGACCTCTTTGGCGCTCCCGGCGGTCTCGATGAAGACAGCGACGACCTCTTTGGTGATGCCGATGAAGAAGATCCCCTCGAAGACGACGATGATCTCTTCGACGCCCCGGAGATGGAGGACGACGATCTCTTCTCCGATGCACCGGCCGATGACGACGATTTCCTCGGCGGCGATCAGGGCTTTTCCTTCCTCGACGACGAGAGCGAAGGCGATGATGACGACCTCGAAGACTGGGAAGAAGAGCTCGGAGACGACTCCTTCGATCCCGACGATATAGGCTCTTCCGAGGAAGACGACTGGGGCGACGATCTACTCGACGACGAACCAGCTCCGTCGCGACAGCCGGCGAGTTCGGGGGCGAGCCCCGACACCGACGATCGCTTCCGCCCGGCCTCGCGCGGCATCTCCGTTGATGAGTCACCAGAGCCGGCGCAGACCACCCAGGAAGAAACGGTGGACGCCGACAAACAGCGGGGAATGATGACCCTTATAAGCGTCGCCGCCGTAGCCGTGATTCTCTTTGGCGGGGCCGGCTACGGAATTTTTCAGGCCCTGCAATCCGACGACGACGCAGACACCGTCATCGACGAGGGACCACAGGCCGTCGAGCTATCTCTGGACGAGATTCGCTCCGATAATTACAACGACCTGCTGCGAATTATCGAGGCGGCGAGCACCGGCGAACCCGACTCGATTAACCAGGGACGACTTCTCCTGGCGAAATCGCTTTATCTGACGCGATACGAAGACGAGTCGCTGGCCGAACGGGCCAGCGCCCTCGCCTCCGAGCTGGCGGGCCAGGAAGATGAACCGACCATCGCCATCGGCCTCGCGGCCCACGAAGCGCGCCTGGCCGAACCAGATGCCGCCGTGGCATTTGCCGAGGCGATCGCCGACGACCCGGAGCTCGGTTATTTCGCCCACCTCACAATGGGCATCGCCGATGCGACCGCCCACTTCGAGGACCGCGACTTCTCTCAGACACTTCAGGTCGACGAGGAACCGGACGATTCCGATTTCGACGAAGAGCTTGCCGATGAGGAAATGGAGCCTCAGGAAGAACCGGAAGACGAAGACGAAGCCGATTCCGACGACGAATCGGAGATAAGCGAGGAGGAAGAAGAACAGCAAGAAGAAGAGCGCCGCGTACTTCAGCTCGCCGATCGCGCCGCCGCTCACTTTCACGCCGCCGCCGAGGCCAACGGCGAAAGCGCTCCTCCCCATTATTGGCTGGCCCGTCTGGCGATTCACCTCGAGGACTCCGACGAGGCTCTCGATCACCTGGAGCGCGCCATCAACGCCCAGCCCTCCCATGTCGCCTCCCGCCTTCAGGCCGGCCAA
>SKQC01000490.1 GCA_007119175.1 Myxococcales bacterium
ACTTCCATGAACGCGTCGAGTAAGCGTTTAGTTGGGTGATGCAGTCATACGCCAAACCTCTCCTGGGACTCGGGCTAGCAGCCCGAAAGGCGGCCAGGCTGGCCGCGGGCCCCAGGGACTGGAGGAAGTTCCATGAACGCGTCGAGTAAGCGTTTAGTTGGGTGATGCAGTCATACGCCAAACCTCTCCTGGGACTCGGGCTAGCAGCCCGAAAGGCGGCCAGGCTGGCCGCGGGCCCCGGGGACTGAACGCTTATCTTGTCGATCACCAAACGCCATCCGGGCCCGTGTTCAAACGGGCCCGGATGGCGTTTTTCGCTGCCCTCAGGGCAGGTCGGTGCAGGCATAATAGGCGGCCGTGCGCACCGATGATCGAAAAAGCGGCGACACCGCTTTAATACACTCCGGTATCGCCGCTGAGGTGGTGAGCCGATTATTCGGCGTCGCCCACAGACGGGGAGAGATCCACATCGACGGGATCTGCTTCGCCTTTCGAGATCGCCAGGACCTCCTGGCGGGCCGCATGAGCCGCTTTCTTGATGGTCAAAAACGCCTTGCGAGCGCGGGTTGCCGAGACTTTCGTCTTAGCGGCATAGGCGTCTTCCATATCTTGTCGGCCCTCGTCCAGCGCTTTTTGTAACTCTTCTACTGCGGTCATGATCTACTCCTGATTGCTGTGTTTGTGGGTAAAACTACATCCTGTACCTCGTACAGGGGGTTTATGGCTGGTGACATTACACATCTCGTGGCAGATTTGAACCGACAATTGCATTTCGTCGTCCAATACGGCGAAGAGCCGTGTCTATTGTCCCCGTGTTTTTGCTTTTGACAGGCCACTTTACAGGCTGTTTCGCCCCGGGCTCCATCTGGTGAAAAATGAGGGATAAGCAAGATCGCAGTTCAGGGGCACTCGTCGTCGCCGATGTTGACCAGCCGAGCCTGGCCTTGCCATCCGTCGGCCTCCATTGACTTCGCCAGGCCGCGAATGTCGCAGCTCGACAACTGGGGGTTATTCATGACCAGCAGATCATCGACGTCCTCAAGCTCATTCAAGGTCAACTCCCGAAGCGCCGGGTGACCATTGATCAGCAGATTGCCGCCCACGTGTGTCAGGGCCTGCAGGTCGATCACCTCGACGAGCTCGTTATCGGTCAGCGTGAATTGCTCTCCAACTTTCTCGAGGTTCTGCAGATCGAGTCTAGTCAGGCGCGGAAGGGTGCCGATGAGCAGGTTGCTGCTGACCTGCTGAAGTGCCGACAGATCGAGTTCTTCGAGGTGGGGGATGCCATTGAGCGTCAGCCCCACCGCCCGGGGCGACGACATGCCAACGCTGCGCAGGCTGCCCATCTTCAGACTCTTTAAGGCGTCGTTGTCGTTTAGGGTGATTCCGCCGCCGACGGTGGTCAATTGCTCCAGAGCCACAGTTGTAAATTGGCCGGAGAGGAGGTGGAAATCCTCGCCGATCTCGCGAATCTTCGGCAGGGTCAGGCGTTCCAGACGTCGATTCTCCATCACCGAGAGAGCACCGCCCACCGACGTCAGTTCCGGAAGCGCTACCTCCGTCAACATTCGGTTATTCGAGAAATGAACCATTCCGTCGACCTGGCGGAGTCGCTGCAATTCGAAAGATTTTATGGCCGCCGACGCGAGCATCAAGTTCTGGCCAATGGAGTGTAATCGTGGTGCGTCGAGTGTGAGCAGATGCTCATTCTGGCTTATCATCAGTCCGCCGACGACGGTCTCCAGGTTGGACAGGGAAATGGTCTCAAGCTGCGAGAGTGGATCGAAGACCAGATTTCCGCGAACGCGTTTTAGTCGCGGGAGTTCGAGGCGGGTGTAGTCATCGAAGTTGATGCGAATGACCAGATCGCCGGTGATCTCCTCGTACTCCTGGGCGGGCGATACCTGTGATGGGGTCTCGAGGACCACAGAGCCCTCGTGAACCTGTCCTGACGGGGCTGATGGTGGCGCCGGAGCCTGCGCTGAGGCCGGCTCTGCCTCTGTCGGCACCTCCGGGGAGTCGGGCACCTCTGGAGCGTCGGGCACCTCTGGAGCGTCGGGCACCTCCGGAGAGTCGGGCACCTCCGGGGAGTCGGGCACCTCCGGGGAGTCGACGACCGGATCTGTAGGCAATTTCTCCTCCGGCACAGTCGGCTTCGGAGGATCAACGACCTCCGTGGCTTCCTCGGCAATTGCCGGTTCCTCGCTCTCATCGACGGACAGAGACATTATTATCGCCGTAGTACTGACCGCCACCGCCACCAGGGCGGTAAGGCCGGCCACGGCCAGCGCTACTGAAAAGAGCCGATCGGAACGCAATCGCGAGTCTGAATCGGCCTCGGCAGACTCGACTGGCACCGGCGATGTGGTCTCGTCTCGCCGATCGTCTTCGGGCGTTGCCGCAGGAGCCCGTGATATCGTAGTGCCCAGGCCATCGACAGTCTCCAGTAGCGCCTCTTCAGACTCGACAATCGCCCTCGGCGCGATATCGAGCTTTTCGACGTTCAGCTCGGGCAGTATCCAGGGCGAAAGCCGCTCCTCGATTGCGTCGGCATTGATATCTTCGTCGGCGGAGAATACGGGCTCCAACTCCAGCTCCTGGCGGAGTTTCTGGACTCGCCGACGGACCACCATCGCCGTCTGAGGCCTGTCCTGTGGAGCCTTTTCCATGAGGTCGGAAACCAGCCGGCTTATCGGTTCGGCGATGGTTTCCGGATAGGCATCGGCGAGCTCCGGGGCCGGGCGCTGGACGTGGTTGATCAATAGCTGCAGACCGCTCGGGCCGCGAAAGGGAAGATGCCCGGTCAACATCTCAAAGAGCACCACCCCCAGCGAATATAGATCGGTGCGCTCGTCGATATCGATATTCTGAGCCTGCTCCGGCGACATATACGACGGAGTTCCACAGATCATGCCCGTCTGGGTAAGCTGGGTTTCCGAATCGGCAGTGCTGGCGATGCCAAAGTCGAGGATCTTGACCTGAAATGTTCCGTCGCTGCTCGGCAGCAGGATGATATTGGCCGGCTTTAGATCGCGGTGGACGATCCCCTGGGAGTGAGGTTCAGTGAGCCCGGCACAGATCTGGTAGACCACCTCTAAGGCCAGCGCCGGGTCGAGGCGTCCCTCACCGAGAAGGTCACCCATCTCCGTGCCCTGAACGAGCTCCATGACCAGATATAGAATATCTTTTTGGCGATCCTGGCCGAATTCGATGAGGCGGACGATATTGGGATGGCTCAGCTCGGCAATCACCTGGGCTTCTCGAAAAAACCGCTCCAGGAATAATTCCTTATTGTCTAGATCGGGGCGCAAGACCTTTAGGGCCACCTGTCGAGCGACGGATAACTGAGTGGCCCGATAGACCGCTCCCATTCCTCCCTTGCTCAACGGCTCTTCGATCCGGAACCGGTCGTCCAATACCGTGCCCACCAGGGGGTCGTCGCGCTTGTCGGAGAGTAGAAATAGCCTGGCACCGTCCTCGGGACAGGTGTCGAAGCCGAAGCCATCGTATTTTCGATAACATTGAGGGCAGTACTGCCTCATCGTTTTTCCTCGGCAATATGCTGCGTCATCCGGGGCCCGCGGCCAGCCTGGGCGCCTTAAGAATCCGGGGCCCGCGGCCAGCCTGGCCGCATGTTGAATATATTTACATGATCCCGGTTCCGGCTGCGAGGCGTCGACCTCTCGCTTCGGTGTATTTCAGTAAGATCGCTAAGCGGTTAAACTCTGCTGCGCCCGTTGCGACCGTATTTATTGCCCATATAGCGGACCCCGAAATGAGCAACCACAGCGATGATGACAGTACGAGCCGCGGAGACGTGGAGGCGTCGGCGATGCGCTTTTTGGCGCGGCGCGACCATGCCCGTGGCGAATTGGCCCGCAAGTTGCGGCGTCGAGGCTTTCCCGACCGGCTTATTGACGATGTGCTCGATTCGCTCGCCGATTCTGGATATTTAAACGATCGGCGCTTCGCCGTGGAGCAGGGCGCAATCCTGGCTCGCAAATGTTGGGGGCCCCGACGGATTTCGCAGAAATTGCGAAAGCGCGGCGTCGACGACGATATCATCGACGAAGCCCTTGCCGAGATTGAAAAAGATGAAGACTGGAACCGTCGAGCCCGAGAGCGTCTGATGGCCCGGTTCGGTGCTCCCTGCGATCTCGAAGAGTCCGAGCTGGGCCGCGCCTATCGCCATCTGACGAGACGCGGCTACAGGCCGAATCTCGTTCGCGCGCTGCTTTTTGACTGAATCGTTCCCATCCGGAAACCCCATGAATGTCGCCTCTGCTCCAATTCAGAATTTCCGGATGGGAACAAAGAGCGGCTCCCAACAGCCACCGGAGGTCACCGTCGGTGGTTTTTGGCAACATTCCCTGCATCGCCTGCTCTCCTGAGATTGACGCAAACTCAAGGCTGCACGTAGAGTCCAGCCGTTGCATTTCCATATCTGATTCTAAGACAAGCATGGGAGCGAGGACCGTGCTGGTTTTTCTGGCGGAACGAGGTTTTTGATGGCTCGATATCATTTTTATGCTGTGACAATCTTCGCGTTGGTGGTCGCGCTGGCGGGGTGCGGTGAGTCCGGTGACGACGCCGTCGTGCTGGAGGGCGGCGAGTCCTACGAGATTCTGGACTGGAATGCCGACGAACAGCGCTACGAGGTCATGGAGTCGACCATCGAGACATTGCGCTCGC
>SKQC01000308.1 GCA_007119175.1 Myxococcales bacterium
AAGGAGAAAACGGCGAAGGAGAAAACGGCGAAGGAGAAAACGGCGAAGGAGAAAACGGCGAAGGAGAAAACGGCGAAGGAGATGCGCCGGAATACGACGATTTCTCAATCATCGAATTGCCGTTTACCGGACCCGGATCGGTCGCCTTATCCGCCGATGGCCAGCAGGCGTTTTTATTCACCACCGTGGGTGATGAAACCCGGGCGGTACTCCTCGATGTCGACAAGGAAGAGACGTCGGTGGTGGCCTTTGAAAAGACAATCCAGGGAGCGCTGGCCGATGAGCGCGGGGATACATTTTTGGTCTTCCACGACCGTGAAGAGGGCTCCACCGAGGGCCTGACGCCGGGCGACGACGAATATGTGGCCCGAAAATGGGGGTTTACGCTCTTCGATGTGACCACGAAAACGACGCGACTTATCCTGACCGATCTGGAGGTCAATGACGCCACGTTGTGGTCGCCGCCGGTGGGCAATGCGCTGGCCTATATGACCTATGCCGCACCTCAATTTGAGGGAGATCAAAAGACGGCTCACCGCGATGTGTTGCGCGTCGATCTGGGGACGTTTAGCAAAGAGGTCTTCCGCCTCTCCAGTCTCCCCGACGGGATCGGTGTGATTCCGGAGGCGGAGAAGGTCTTCGTCAATCAGATTCATCCCCAGGGGCGGATGACCTTCGTCGACGTGGACACCTCGGATCGACAGACCATTACCGGCTATCAACTCAACGCAGGCATCGACTGATGGCGAATATTTTGATGAGAAGTAACCTCGGATCAGACGCAGGAGGAAGTACGATGAGGACCTTGACGAGCGCCCTGGTGGTGGCAGCGATGCTGCTGGTCGTCGCCGGATGTGGAAAGGAGGCAAATCCCGGATGGGACGAGCCGTTGGGCCCGGACGGGCCGATGATCATGGAAGAGGGGATCGTCTACTTAGACCGGGCCTTCGAGGAGTTGGTGGTGCTGCGCACCGGCCAGGGGGCGGAGTTGACGGTGGAACGCCAGCCCACCGGAGCTTCGCCGGGTCAGATGGTCATGGCCGACGATGGCCGCTCGCTGTATCTGATCAACAGAGAGGATGAGACGTTGAGCATCTTCGATGTGAGCGCCAGCTCCGTAGGACAAACCACGGTGGAGCTGGGCAGTACGTACGATACGTTTACCGTCGATCCGGAAGGGGAGTTTTTGTTGCTCTCCCACTCCGGCGACGCCGGTGATTATGTGGTTCAAAACGTCAATGAACTGGCGATCGTCGACCTTCGCGGTGGCGAGCCGGAGGTGACGATCAGCACTCTGCCGATGCAGGCCGATCGGCTGGAGCTGATGCCTCCCTTTGAGATGGAAGGTCAGTCGGAGCGCCTGGCAGTGGCGATGGCGACCAATGAAATTGCCATATTGGATCTGAATGCCGAAGGAAGTGACCGAGTGCGAAAGGCCCCGCTGACGGGCAGTCAGGCCGATAATCTGGAGCCGACGGCAGTGGTCTTCGACCCGCCAACGCAGAATCGGCCCAATCGGGCCAGTCTATTCGTGCTCGATAATACGAGCGATGACGTCACCCAGATTGCCATTCAGCCTACTCTGGAGGGGCAGACCTCGAAATTTGGGCTGAGTATCAATCAACTCGCCGCGGGCAATCGGCCCGCAGAGATCGCGATTTTGGAATTGGATGCCGGCGATGGGGGCACGGTCAATCGCTTATTGGCGCTCGACGGTCAGTCCGCGCAATTTACGCTGGTCGACGTCGACTCTGGAGAATCAGCGACATTCGATCTCCCAATGAGCGGAGCGGCTCACGGAATGGAGGTCTATCAGTCGCCGGTCAGCGGCGAGGACGGCACAGAAAAGCGAGTTCTGGTCTATTCGCACAATTCACCGTTGATGGCTGTGATTCGGCCCCAGGAAATCGCCGTGGGAACGGAGACGCCGACGTTGGGGCAGGCCGTCGAGGAAGTGCGGCTTTCGGCCAGTCCAGCAGAGCTGATCATGGAAAGCGGCACGGATTCCGATCGCGCCGTGGCACTGCATGGCGGCGGCGAAGACGGATTGTCGGTGATCAATTTGCGGAGCAACGAAAATTGGTGGCTATCCGGTCATAACCCATCGCAGATCGTCTTCGACGGTACCATCGGCTACGCCATCTTCGGCAATTCTTCTCACGTGGTGCGCCTGAATTTAGAGACCGGCCAGCCGCAGCAATTCGATCTTCCCGATCGCGCCCGGTCGATTTATCTGAGCCCGGACAACGAGTCGGTACTGGTGCGCCATGACGGAGCGAGTGGGCGATTTACGGTGCTGGAGCGGACGGCGATGGAGCCAGAAAATGGCCGATTATACGAACATGTATTCCTCGGTGGAGCGCTGGACTACGAGGTATTCGATGAGTGAGCGAAGAGAGGAGTCGACGATGAAATCGATGAGTAAGCTGATATTTGGATTGCTCGCTGCAGCGCTGGTGATGGGCGCGTCGGCGACGGCGTGGGCCGACAAGGTCACCCTCGAGTTGCGGGGCTCGTCGGTGGAGACCACCGATCGCGGCTATACCAATTTGACTGGCGACAGCGCGCCCGGCGCAGGCGGACTGGCCCTCGGGTTTGAGCCCGCATTTATAGATGGTCTTCGGCTCACTGCGAGCGTCGACGGCACAAGCTTAAATGGAAGTCGTTTTGCCGGCGACCTGTCGACCTCCTGGGAGCACCAGAGGGTGATGGCCGGCGCCGATTACGGCGTCGATCTATTCGACGATCGGCTGCGCCCGTTGGTGCGGGTTGGCTTCGGATATTCGCGGCAAGCCCTGGGTTTGACGGCCGATAACGTGACCTATCGCGATACGGATCACGGTCTGGCGGCGATGGCCGCCGGGGGATTGGAGGCCACGGTGTTGACCAGTGAAGCCGATGCGGACAGCCTGGTAGAACGGCTATCGCTTGGGATCAATTTAACGGCCGGTTACTCCTGGCAGACCGCGGCTAATTTCGACGAGATGGAGTCGCAGGATGCACCGGATGAGCCCAGCGATGACGATCCCTGGCGGCGCGGCAACTACGACGCGGGAACTGTGCAGGTCACCGGATTTTCGCTGAGTCTGGGACTGGTGGCGGGCTATCGGTTTTGATGCGCGCAGGACCACCAGCTTCTTGACAGTTTCGAGGGGAGAGGCCAAATTTACATCGCCGGGCTTTCGTTGTGTCGCGGGCTGATTTTTCGCCGCGGACAGAGGAGTGTGGATGAGGTTTGCGGTTACGGCCCGCCGCGCCACTGACGACACGTTTTCGCATCGCCAATTGACGGCGATTCGAAACCATCGCCGAAACGCCGGCGATGGGTATCCAAAAGCGTTCGGTGTGGTGCGATTCGTCGGCCGAGGTATCGAGGCCGTCACCCGTCCACGCCCCGAGACGACAAGGAGTGACGCATGGCCACGGCCGACAAGATGACCCCTTCGGAATCAATTTCTGACACATCGCCTTCCACGGAGAGCGGGGAATGGATCCACGATGATCCGCTGGCCCACCGACGCCTTCGCGGCGGTGAGTTCTGGCGCGAGGTCCCCGCTTTTGAGGAGGTGACCCAAGAGGAGTTTCACGACTATAAATGGCAGATGAAAAATTCGCTCTATGGCGAGCGCCGGCTGATGGAGCTGATGGACGGGCTGGCACCGCCGGAATTTATCGAGGACGCCAAAAAGGGGTTTGCCCTGGCGCCGATGGCGGTGCGGGTGACCCCCTATCTGTTCAGTCTCATCAACTGGGACGATCCCTGGACCGATCCGATCCGGACCCAATTTATCCCCATCGCCTCTCGGCTCAGCGAAGATCATCCCATGCTGACCCTGGACTCGCTGCATGAGCAGAGCGACGCCCCGGTCGACGGATTGACCCATCGCTACTCCGATAAGGCATTGTTTTTGCCCCTCGATACCTGCCCGGTATATTGCCGGTTTTGTACGCGAAGCTACGCCATCGGTATCGACACCGACACGGTGGAAAAGGTCAAATTGCGGGTCAATCCCAAGCGCTGGGAGGAGGCCTTTGAATATATCGAAAATTGTCCGCAGCTCGAGGATATCGTCATCAGCGGCGGCGATGCCTACAACCTGGCGTTTAAGCATATCGAGACCATCGGTATGCGGCTATTGGAGATGCCCAATATCCGCCGGCTTCGCTTTGCGACGAAGGGCCTGGCAGTGATGCCGATGAAGATCTTGAGCGATCGACGCTGGCTCGATGCCATGACCCGGGTCGTCGATCAGGGCCGTCAGATGCACAAACAGGTGGTGATTCACACCCATTTTAATCACCCCAACGAGATCACCGAGATCAGTCTGCGGGCCTTGGATACCCTATTTGAGCGGGGCATTCTGGTGCGCAACCAATCCGTGCTCCAGCGCGGGGTCAACGACGATCCGGAGACCATGGCTTTGCTGGTCAAGAGATTGGGCGAGGTCAACGTCCATCCCTATTACGTCTACCAGCACGATATGGTGCAGGGCGTCGAAGATCTGCGCACCTCGGTGCATACCAACGGGGAGATCGAAAAGTACGTGCGCGGTGTGACCGCAGGATTCAATACACCGACCTTCGTGGTCGACGCGCCCGGTGGCGGCGGTAAGCGGGCCGTCCATTCCTATGAGCACTACAACCGGGAGACCGGGATCAGCGTGTATACGGCGCCGTCGGTCAAGCCGGGCGAGCACTTTTTGTATTTCGATCCACTCCACAGTCTGGACGACGATATTCGCGAGGCCTGGAAAGACGAGGACAAAAAAGAGCAGATGATCGCCGACGCACTAGACGCCGCGGGCGCAAATTAGATGCATCGCTGATGCACTACACGCCGCGGGCGCGAATGAAATAGCGAAGTGTCGGAACATTTTTTTGCATAAAGGCAGCAGTCGCCGCGTCTCAACACCAGAGCGGCGATCAGTTTGACGGACCGAGCCGGACCGCATTTGGCGCGGCATCCGGCAAGGAGAAGCGAGTGAGGCGATGCCAGCGCATCGTCGACGATGCTTCGACACCGCCGGGGGCGATGGCAAATCGGCCCCAGCGCTGGGAGTCCAAACTGATTGCCGCTCTAGGGACGTGCGAGGCAATGATATGAGTGCGATACGAAGGATTGGTGCGATGCGACTGATGCGACTGGTGGCTCTGGTCACCCTTATGACGGCGGCGATGGCGATTGTAGCGCCACCGAAGGCAGAAGCTTTATTTCGGCTGGGGGTCGAGGCGCGGTGGGCGCCGCTATCCGACGAAACCATGACCGATGATGGAGAGCAATTTGCGGTCGATCGCCATCCGGGAAGCACCGGACTCGGCGTGCGCGGACTTCTGGGATTTGATTATTTTGCGATCGGTGGGAAGCTTAATTTTACGCATCATATCTTTGACTCCGGCACCCCCAATTACACTCAGATCGACGTCAATGGTCATGCGCGGTGGCTGATTCCGCGAACGCGGCTCGCTGCCTTCGCCGAGGGTGGGCCTTCGATGTCACTGAGCATCGGTGGAGTGGGGTTTAATGTGGGCGCGGGCCTGGAAGTCGACGTCCTCGGCTGGCCCCATGTCGATATGAATCTGGGGTTGGCCGCTCAATACGTGGATTTGCCGGTGGGTATCGGACCGGGAATCTCTAGCGATAACGAGGGCTTTCGCGGGCTGATTACGCTGGGGTTTGACTTTTCGCTTCACGACGCCGACCGGGACTGACGAGTCGATCGCCCTACAAAGTGCTTCAATTCTCCCATTGCAGTTTTGGCTGCAATGGGTTCCAATTTTCTTGCGCCTTCCGGGGACTCGATCAACGCTCGAATTTCGCGGTCGACGGGTGGTCCGTCGACGCCGCGTTTTAGAGCGAGTCCACGCAGGTGCAATAGATGAATCGTGAGTGGTTTCTTATCGACGACGAGGGGATTCATCCCCTGGATATGACAAAAGAACCCGAAAATTTCTGGGATCGCTTCGACGGCGGAGTCGACGACGCTCCGTGGCCGCCGTTTAATCAGGTGGCCGTCGACGCCTCGCCGGCGAAGACGGTGGAGGCCCTTCATAATACGGCACCCGGTCTGGGGGTTGACTTGGAGGATGTCTCAACACTCCCGGAGCGCTGGGCCGGCGGTATCGTCGTTGCCGAAGCCGGTGCACTGACGGTGGTCGGCGAGCCGGGCGTCGATCTCGAGGAACGGGTGATGGCCCTTCGGTGGACGGAGGCGCTGTTGGGAGAGCTGGGCTGTGACGGGGCATTTTTTGGCTACGATCCGGAGGCCGGAACCCTTCATTTGACGGTGTTTTCCGATGGTCGCGCCGAGTTTGCGTGGTGCGACTCACTTCGCCCCGGACCGAGTTATGCGATGGTCTTCGACGACGAGGGAAAGTGTCGCGAAGAAGATCCACGCCGCTTTGCGCTGCGGATGCTCGAGATGCCCGAGACCAGTCCGCTCTTGGACCGCTATCGATTCGTGTGGTCTAATTTGGAGCGGCTCGGGCTCGATGTGGTCAGCCCGGAGATGGAGGAATTTCCAATTGCCGCCGTCATAGGTAGTCAGGTTGTCCGGCAGATGGGCCAGGGCGATTCATAAATCGAAACGCGAAGAGGGCGATAATGAAAAAGTCAGGGACCACTCACCGTTTGATGGCGATGGCAGCGACTCTGGCCGCGGCGTTATGTCTCCTGGCGGGGTGTGGCGATGCGAGCGTCGGCGATCACTCCACGGCCGTCGGCGGAAGCTGTGATTACCACTCCGACTGCGATGATTTTTGTCTCACCGACTGGCCCGGCGGGATGTGCACAATTTTATGCGACGACGATAGCGCCTGTCCGCGCGATAGTGCGTGCATCGACAAAGAGCATGGCGTCTGTCTGATGGAGTGCTCAGCCGATCGGGATTGCCCCGGGGGATACGAATGCGACGATGAAGATCGGCGCGGCCATCCGGGCAAACGCGATGTCTGTGTCGAGGACTGACCCAGAAAGTTCCAGCACGATCGAGCCGGCGCTTTTTGGGCGCCGGCTTTTTTGATCGCCCGTCGCCGCATACCATGCCGCCGACACCGGGTTGTTGATAAAGAGGAGATGAAAGCGATGCGATTATTTCTGGGTCCGCGGATCGAAAGACTTATCGATCTGGCGATTGAAGAAGATGAGGTGGGGTTCGATGTGACCTCGGCGGCGTTTTTCGGAGAGCGGCGACGGCGAGCGCGGCTGGTGGCGCGCCAGGATCTGGTCATGGCCGGAGGGCCTGTTGCCGAAGCGGTCTTTAGCCGAATTGACGCCGGAGTGCGCTGGGCGAGCGAGGCCGACGAGGGGGCCAATATCGAAAGTGGCGATGTGATCGCCCGGGTGGAGGGCCCGGCGTGTTCATTGTTGCGGGCAGAACGGGTGGCGTTGAATTTTCTACAGCGACTATGCGGTGTGGCCACTTTTACGCGGGCCCATGTCGACGCTCTGGGAGAGACGACGACGCGTGTGGCCGATACGCGAAAAACGCTTCCCGGCTGGCGGGCTCTCGACAAATACGCCGTGCGCTGTGGAGGAGCGGCAAACCACCGTTTTAATCTCGCCGGCGGGGTTATGATCAAGGAAAATCATATCGCCGCCGCCGGTTCGATTGCCGAGGCGATCGGGGCGGTCAAAAAGACAGCGCCCCACACGCTGCGCATCGAAGTTGAGGTGGAGCGCCTCGATCAGGTGGGCGAGGCTGTCGAGTATGGCGCCGACGTGATTATGCTCGACAATATGGACGATGCGACAATGAAACGGGCCGTCGATGAGATCCGCGGCCACCGCCGCGGCGATGAGGTCGTGATCGAGGGCAGCGGCAATATGGATCGGGCGAGATTGGAAAATATCGCCGATGTCGGCCTCGACGTGGTCTCCGTGGGGGCACTGACCCATTCGGCGCCAGCGGCGGATATCTCGATGCTCTTAGACGAGGGATAAAAGTGACGATAAGTGATTCAGAGGTGCAGATCACGCTGATCGCAGAGACGGAGTCGACGAATGCCCTGGCGCTGTCGGCCATCGACGATGGAGCGGCGGAGGGGACGGCCTTTGTCGCCGATGCGCAGAGCGCTGGTCGCGGCCGTCGCGAGGCCGGCGGTCGGCGGCGGCAATGGTTTTCACCGGCCGGCAAAAATCTATATCTATCAGTGGTGGTCAGACCGGTGATTGCCCTCGAAAAAAGCGCTGCACTGACGTTGGCGGTCGGTGCACAGGTGGTGGAATTGCTGCGCACGTCGACCGCCGTCGACGTGCAGCTAAAATGGCCTAACGATTTATATGTGGACGGAAAAAAACTGGGCGGCATCCTGACCGAAGGGGTCACCGGTCGGGAGGGACTCGACGCGGTCGTCGTGGGATTGGGGCTCAACGTCAACGTCGCAGATGATGAGTTTCCCGGCGAATTGCGCCCCATCGCCACCAGTCTGTGCGAGCAGACCGGAGAGCGCCACGATCGCATGTCACTGGCGTTAAAGATTTGCCAGGCGATCGTCGAGGCGTCGACGGTATATGCCGACCGGGGCCTGGCGGCATTCGACGAGCGGTTACAGAAGTGGGATTATCTGCGCGGGCGAGCCGTTGAAGTTGATGCCGATAGTGGCTCTCGCTCCGGTGTCGCCCGGGGCATTGGGCTCGGCGGTGGCTTGAAGGTCGAGTTTGAAGATGGTCAGGTGCGAGAGATGATCTCCGGTGAAGTGACGCTCAAAAAAGGGATGGATCAGACGTGATGCCAGGTCGAAAGGACGACGAAATATCGGCGCGGGTAGAAAGGCTGTTGACCGCCCAACCCACGGCGCCACCGGAGTCGCGGCGGGTGCGCAGGACGTTTGCCATCGAATCGCGCAGCATTGAGAGCAGCCGGCATCTGGCAATGCAGATCCGGGTCGATGCCGAGTTTGCGCAGGCCTATCGGCGGCCCGGCCAATACGTGACGTTGAAGGTGGAGGGGTGGCCGGCGCGATTTTTCGTCGTCGCCGGTAGGCCAGAAGAACAGGTCTGGGAATTTCTCGTCGATCGGCGCGGCGAGTTGGGGCCGATGGTGGAGCGGCTTTCAGTGGGCGACGAACTCTCGGTGAGTCTGCCGGAAGGGGTCGGTTTTGATCCGGGGGAGGCGGCCGGCAAGGTGGCGATGCTATTTTGTACGGGCAGTGGTGTGGCGACGATGCGACCCCTGTTGCAGTGCTGGCTCGACGGCGATGAGGCGCCACAGACGGTGGCTCTGTATTATGGGGAACAACGGCCCGACGACTTTGCCTACGAGGCGTTGTTGAAGCGATGGGAGTCAAAGGGCATCGATGTGTATCGGGCGGTGGAGGACGGAGGCAATAAGACGGTCCCCTATCGCTATGTCCAGCATGCCTTCGACGATCAGCATCCGCCGCTGGGCGATGGCTTTGTCTATCTGAGCGGGGCGCCGGTGATGATTCAGATGGTGGCGCGAAAGCTGATGGCGATGGGGGTGGCGCCGTCGCGGGTAAAGATTAATATTTGAGAAGAACGACGGGGCCGGCCACGGAATCAGAGCAACGGGAGACGGTTGTGCCCGTTGGGGGCATCGGATATGGTTTGCCGGCCACGAACTACAGGTGGTGGGCCAAATTTCTCGAGTTAAGTCAGAGGTAAGTGATGACGTTGCCGTTTTATCGCCTGATGGGGCAGATTTTTGTCGCCGTGGAGACCTGGGACTCACTTCCCGACGTTCGGGAAGCGATGAGCAAGGTGGGGCTGACCAAAGATCAGGTCGACGAGGGGCGTCGCCTGGTAAAAAAGGGCCAGGAGTTGGTCGCCCGGCGGCGCGAAGAGGCCGGCGGCGATCGGATCGCCAGCCATAATGTGCATCAGGCCGCCGCCGAGGTGGAGATGTGGCTGCAGACGGTCAAATTCAGTCTCCGCGATCGGCTCGACGGTCCGGACGTGATTGAGCGGGCCGTCGATCACGGTCTGCACGCCGACGACCACACCGTGACTGTCGTCGGCGCCGCTCTCAGAACGCTGGGAGTGATGCGGACTGACGAACGCGTCGAGCAGGCCTATAAGCGCAAGCAGACGCTGCACGACCTGTTAGTGCGCGGCCATACCCTGTTGGCCAAACTCATCGAGTGTACGGACGTCGTGGTTGCCGAGGCGGCGACGGCGCGGCGAAGCGAGGTATTTCAAAAGCTGCGGGCCCATCGCGCGGCGATGGACGTGTGGACCGTCGATCTGGTTCAGGCCGCGGAGGCGATTCGCGAGCAGCCCGAAATATTGGGACTCGTCGGATATGTTCCCGAAGGGGTCGGACTTCCCGCCGGTGGGATGTCTTTTGCAGTGCCATTGCACAAGCGGGCGCAAAGAGAGGCTCCCGATCCGGACCAGGCGGGGTCGACATCGGGGTGGTCTGCCGGTCGACAGGGGCGAAACCGTGAGAATATGGGCAAGGGGTTTGTGGAGCCAATATTCGAATGAGCCGTAAACCACGGCTCGAGGTTGTGAATTGTCAGATGGAAGTGCGAATAGGCGCTGTTGAACGCAGCGTCGAAATCAGTTGTTGTCTACGAGCCGATGGGCTCGCTAACCACACGAAGGAATAATGGAGAACGATCTCTACAAGATTCTAGGTGTGGCTCGTGACGCGGAGACCGACGAGATAAAAAAGGCCTACCGTCGGCTGGCGCGCAAATACCATCCGGACGTCAATCCCGACGATCCGGATGCCGAGGAAAAATTTAAAAAAGCGTCGGCGGCCTTCGAGGTCCTTGGAAAGCCGGAGAAGCGAAAGCTATACGATGAATTTGGCCTCGATGGGCTGCGCGAGGGCTTCGATGCGGAGCAGGCGCGGAAATACGGTCGCTGGGATAAGGCGCGCGGCGCTGGATTCGGTGGCGCTCCCGGTGGTGGACGGCGTGTATATCGGGGCGAAGGAGCGAATTTTCAAGATATTTTCGGGGATATATTCGGGGGACGAAGTCCCTATGATACCAGCGATTATACTGATTTTGGTGGATTTCAGGCGCCGCTAAAAGGTCAGGATGTTTCGGCGTCGCTGGAGTTGGATTTTGTGCGGGCCATAGAGGGCGGAGAAATGGAGCTGTCCCTGCAGGGAAAACCGCTGAAAGTGCGGGTGCCCGGTGGGGTGCGCGACGGCGAGCGGCTTCGCCTGAAGGGAAAGGGCGGCCCCGCTCCACAGACCCCTTATGGCAAGGGACAAAGAGGGGATCTGTTTTTGAAGATTGGCGTGCGCCCTCACCCGGTGATGCGCCGCGAGGGGCTTGATTTATTCGTCGATGTGCCGGTGACCATTGCCGAAGCCATCGAGGGGGCGCGGGTCAACGTGCCGACGCCCTGGGGAGAGTATAAAGTGACGGTCCCCGAGGGCGTTCACTCGGGAGCGAAGCTGCGCCTGAAGGGAAAGGGGGTAAAGCGGGGCGGAAAGAAGGGAGATTTTTATGTGGTAGTTCAGATCCACACCCCGGATCGGATCGACGATGATATTGTGGAAATCGCTCGCCAACTCGGCGATGCCTATGAAGAAGACGTGCGGGAAGATCTTCTCTGGAAATAATCCTCATCTTCATCATTGACCGGATGGTCGGCGGGAGTATCTTGTGCCGCGAGAGCGGTCAATGGGTACCGCTGGAGGTGACGGGAATTAGCCGAAGCCGCCTGGTCTCGATATTCGAGGCTATAGGCGACCGAAGAGGAGAGCGATGGATACATTGGATGTCATGAAGAAATCGGAAGAGGTGGGCAGCCCGGAGCGGCGAAAGGCCATGGAGAATGTGGTCATCAATGCCCGGGAGATGGGCTGCAAGATGCAGATCGGTGGCGGACGAGCGGGAGGCATCAACCTTCGCTATGGCGCCATCGGTTATGCGGTCCTCGATATCAATACGAAAGGTCTGGTCAAATTATACGCCTCGGCCCACCCCGGAAAAGATGCTCCCGAGGAGTATCGCAAGGCGGTCAACGATTTTATTGAATCCCGCGAAGAGCTGGAGCCGAAGTCGTTTCCCATCAATACATACGGTCATCTCGAGGCCAAGGTCGAGGAGATCGGACCTCAAGTCCTGGTGGAGTTTATCGAGCATGTGATCAGCCTGATCCGAAAGCATTATTACGATCCCTGGAGAGATCTCCACGAAGCATGAAGGTGGAATCGACGGACGAGGAAGTGATATCAATCAGTCGGAGTTTGCCGCCGAGAGGAATGAGATAATGGCGTCGATGGAGGCTGGAGCCGGCGAAGAGATCGGCTCTATGGATCAAGGCATAGACTCGGAGGAGGGGCCGACGGAGATCTTCAGTGCCGAGGAGATCGCCAATAGCGTCAGTCACGGCATCGGCCTCGGGATGAGCATCGTCGGTCTGATAGTGCTCGTCATCGTCGCCTCCATGAACGGCCAACCAGGGCAACTGACCAGCGCCATCGTCTACGGATCGACGTTGGTGTTGTTATTCGGGGCATCTACAGCCTATCACAGCATGCGCCGCCCGGTTTTAAGGCATGTATTTCGGGTGATCGATCACAGTGCGATTTATCTACTGATCGCCGGATCGTATACCCCGTTTACACTGGTCAGTATGCGCGATAACTGGGGGCCGACACTGCTGGTCATCGTGTGGTCGATGGCGCTTATTGGCGTGGTCTACAAGATCTTTTGGTTCGGGCGTTTCAAGGGGCTGAGCATGGCCCTGTATCTGGTGATGGGGTGGACGATGGTGGTCGCCATCAAGCCCCTGATGGAGTCACTGGAGATGGGCGGGGTGATTTTAATCTTCGTCGGCGGCGTCTTCTATACCGGAGGAGTCGCGTTTTTTGCCTGGAATAAGCTATTTTTGAATCACGCCATCTGGCATCTCTTCGTGCTCGCTGCCGCCGTCTGCCATTATCTGGCGATCCTATTCTACGTAATGATGTAGAGCTCGGGGGGCGTGGCGTGATTTCTGTCGCCGATGCGTCGCAAGCTCAAACCAGTTACCCCTGACAAGCATCGCGCAGTCAGGGGGGGAGGAACGCATGTTGAGCCACGGCGGAATTTTCCCTATAATCCGTCCGTTCGCTTAGATACAACAACGTCCAACAGGTTGGGCGTTTTTTTTGTTCCACGATTGGAAAAACCGCGTTCCGCCCGGAGCGCGGCTGGTTTACTCAGGCCAAGGAGTACTTTTGGATACGCTCGACGTTGTACGCAAAGCCGAAGATGACGGGGGCTCAAAGCGCCGTAAGATTTTCGAGGAAGTGCTGATGCACGCCCGCGAGATAGGTTGTGATATGAAGATCGGTGGTGGGCGAGCCGGGGGAATCAACCTTCGTTATGGCGCTATCGGCTACGCTGTGCTCGACATTAATTGCCTGGGGATCGTCAAGGTCTACGCCTCGCCGCATCCCGGCAAAGATCCGGAAGATGAGCACCGAGGTTCGATCAACAATTTCATCGACGAATCCGAGGAGCTCGATCCGAAGTCGTTTCCCGTCAACACCTACGGCCACCTCAAAGATCCTCTCGAAGAGATCGGTGCCGAGCCGGTGGTGCGGTTTATCAATCACGCCGTGCAGTTGATTCGAAAATATTATTACGAGCCGTGGTTCGAATTGCATGAGGCCTGATCAGAACCCGTCGGAAGACGACGTCAGTCATTCATAAAAGCTGATTTCAAAAAAATGCCTCCCGTGGTTGCGGGAGGCATTTTTTTTGCTCGGCGAACCTCGTACGGGGCGAGCCTAAAGCTTGCTTTCCGCAATTAGACGCCAGTAATATTTAAAGTGAAGGAGATAATTCTAGCTCTACTCCCAGTAAGGGAAGGCGATTGATCGACGTAAGCGTTCAGTTGGGTGACGAAAACATGGGCCAATACGCCCCTGAGGTTCGTGCCAGCAGCCCGAGAGGCGGCCAGGCTGGCCGCGGGCCCCAGGGGCGGAACGCTTACTGATCGACTGAACGCCGCTTTCTGAGATAGTTGCTCATCTTGAGTGTGACCCCTCGTTCGAAAGGAGCGGTGATGAGAAAGTGTTTTTTGATCTTATTTCTGGCGGCCGCGTTGTCTTTTGCTGCGTGCTCGGAGGACACTTTCTCAGGCGTCTCATGCGACGAAGACTCAGATTGTGAGCCCGGCGCAGAGTGCATCGACGAATTTTGTGTCGCCACCGTTGATGGGGACGCCGGCGTTGATACGGTGCCCGAGCCGGACACCGATCCGGTGTGTGAGGTCGATGGCGAAGTTCTGTGCGGAAGCGACTGCGTCGATTTATCGAGTGACGATGCTCATTGCGGCCAATGCAATAATGCTTGCAGTGGCGAGTTGACTTGCATCGATAATCAGTGCGGATGCGACGCCGGTCAGACGGCCTGCGGAACGACCTGTCATAATACGGAAGCCGATCCCGATGCCTGCGGCGACTGCGAGACCACCTGTGAGGACGACGAGGTCTGCAGCCTCGGCAGTTGCGAGTCTGATTGCGACGAGGGGCTCGAGGGTTGCAGTGGAGCCTGTGTAGACTGGGATACTGATATCGAGCATTGCGGAGAATGCGGCGAGGAATGCGAGGCCCCCGATAACGCAACGGCCGAGTGCGACGATGGTGATTGCGGATATAGCTGTGATGATGGATTCGCAGAATGTGACGGGGAGTGTGTCGATTTTGAGACCAACGCCGATCACTGCGGAGGGTGTACGGACGAGCAAGAAAGCTTTGCCTGCGATGCCCCGGCCGAAGCCGATCCGCTCTGTGAAGGGTCGCAATGCGATTTTTCCTGTGTGCAAGGATTCGAGCGCTGCGGGGAGATATGCGTCGACTTAAATTCCAATGTCGATCATTGCGGAAGCTGCGATGCCGAGTGCCCCGAGCCAGATAACGGCTCTGTTGAATGCACCAGCGACGGCTGCGAGATCTCCTGCGAGACGAATTTTGAGGTCTGCGCCGGGGAATGCGTTCCCACAGGATCGACCATGCAGGCCTGTGGCGAGGAATGCGTAGATGTGGAGACGAGCACCGACCACTGTGGAGAATGCGATAACGATTGCGCGCCCGGCCAGTCCTGCGACGGCACACAGTGTATCGACTGCGACGATCACGAAGACTGCACAGAGGCTACTGCGAGCTATTGTTCTTCAAATAACGAATGCGTGGAGTGCATAGAGGCCGAGCACTGTGGGGACCCGGAGTTTTATGACTGCCAGGACGATGAATGCATCTGTGAAGACGAGCGCTCCCACGATCTCATCTGCGACGAGGCGGGCGTGGACTGCGGTACGGCCACCGACGCGTGCGGTAATGAGGGAATCGACTGCGATCGATGCGAGGGAACCGAGAATGTCTGCGCCGACGACATTGAGATGTGCGTGGAGTGTGTCGATGACGGAGACTGCGGAGACCCCGACCTCTACAACTGCGAGAGTCACGAATGCCAGACCGATGCGTCGGCAATTATCTGTGACGGCGAGGAGGTCGATTTAGAGACGGATTCCAATCACTGCGGGGCCTGTCATAACGAATGTGGCGACGGCACAACCGGCGATTGTGTCGATGGCCATTGTGAGAGCGACGAGGAATGTGATGAGACCGTGACCGACGATTTCGGCAATGGTGAAGGGACGAGTGACAATCCCAATTTGATCTGTAATCCCGACCAATTTTTGCTCCTC
This sequence comes from Myxococcales bacterium, assembly GCA_007119175.1. GTDB lineage: Bacteria > Myxococcota_A > Bradymonadia > Bradymonadales > Bradymonadaceae > SLJM01. The sequence continues at coordinate 15,623 of SKQC01000308.1, forward strand.
TCCGGGAGCACCAGCGAGTTGGATTCCCACTTTTTGGTCACCGCAGATATCGACCTCGACGGC
>SKQC01000063.1 GCA_007119175.1 Myxococcales bacterium
AAGATGAGTTGGTCCAGGAGCTCGAGAAATACGGCCGTGCCGGAGTGCCGCTATACCTCTTATTTTCTCCCGATGATCCGGATGAACCGGAGATTTTACCCCAGGTTCTCACCCGGGACCGCATGGTGGATTCCTTTGAATCCGTTCGCTGATAGGGTCATCAAAACGGGCGATTAGCTTCCAGAAATCAGGCGCTCCACACAGCATCCCACCGAACGGGCCAGAGCCTCTAAGTGGTAGCCTCCCTCCAGGACCAGCGCCAGACGCCGCTCACAGCAGTCCTCGGCAATCTCGGTGACAATGCCGAGCAGGTCGGCGAATCCCTCCGAGGTGAGCTGCATTCCGCCGATGGGATCGAGGCAATGGGCGTCGAATCCAGCGGAGATTAGCACCAGATCCGGGTCGAAATCGCGGGCCGCCGGGACCAGAGTGGATTTAAAGATATCGATCAACTCATCATCTCCGACACCGGCGGGAAGTGGCACGTTTATGGTGGTTTTCTCGCCGTCTTTCTCGCCGGTTTCATCGGCCGCGCCGGTGCCCGGATAAAAGGGCGATTGGTGAGAGCTGAAAAATAAGACGTCGCCGCGATCGTAGAAGGCATCCTGAGTGCCATTTCCGTGGTGGACGTCCCAGTCGACGATCAGGACGCGATCTGCGCCGGGGTTGGCCAGGGCGTGGGCAGCGGCGATGGCAATATTGTTGAAGATGCAAAACCCCATCGCCCGACTCGGCTCGGCATGGTGGCCGGGTGGGCGGACCAGGGCAAAGCCGGGTCGATCATCGACAAGGGCCGACTCTGCGGCGGCCATTGCACATCCGGCGGCCAAAAGCGCGGCGTCGACGCTGGGCGGGCCGATTACCGTATCCGGGTCGAGAACGGCGCGCTCGCCGCGCAGGGCGAGTATCTCGTCGACGTAGTCTGAATCGTGGATTCGCCGCAGATCCTGAGCATCGGCGGCCGGCGCCGAGTGACGCTGTAGCTGTGGAAAACGCTGGCGCAGATGGTCGTCGATCGCCTCCAGACGCTCCGGGCGTTCTGGATGGCCCGGCCCCTGATTATGGGCGATCATTGCGCGGTCAAAAAAGAGTTTAGGTCCTCGATTCGTCATCCTCTTGCCCTGTCTTGTCGAATCAATTGGCGATGACGATCAATCGTCACCGCTGCCGATATGTCGAAGAGCAAAGGGCAGATGCCCCCGTTCATTAAACGAAACTAAGCGAACCCGGCCGTCGCCCAGGCAGAAGATCTGAGTGATGCCGCAATTGGTGATGCCGGCCTTTGCCCAGCATTCAAGCGGGGCATCGATGACACGGGTGACAATGGCACGGATCACATTGCCGTGACATACCAACACGTCGTGGCGCTCGGTATTGGACGGTCGAAAAAACCGCTCCCAGATCTCATCGAGAGCCTCACATGCCGCCTGTTCTTTGTCGTGGTCGATATCATCTCCGCTATACCAGCCCGGAAATATCCGTTCTTTGAGGATTGGCGTTCGCCGGATATCCAACTCGGGAAACGTCTCGTCGCGAAGGATACAGGCTGTCTGGTAGGCCCGGTGCATGGTGCTGCTGTAGATGGCGTCGACGGGAATCTTCGCCATCGGTTCCACGAGACATCTGGTCTGTTTTTTTCCTTTCTCCGTCAGCAGGCCCCCGAAATGATCCTCGGAGTGGACGTAGTCGCCATGGCGAATCAGATAAACAAAGCGATGGCGGTTGGTTCCTCGAATATGCCTCGGCATTCCTACCTCCACGTACAGCGTTACAATAATGAACAAAACCTAGCGTGAAAGCAGTCGAGGGAGCAAGACGAGCGATGCTGTGGGGTAGAGCGAAAACCTCGAAGATCGAGGCCAGCGAGCAACCCCACTGCCTTCGGCATCTCCTCTGGAAGGGGAGAACTCTCTAATAGCGTTGATCGAATCTGGAGTCTTTCGTTTTAGTCAGGTCGGTTTCAGGCTATACTGGACACACTCAGTTATTTTTTACCCAATCCACGGGGTGGTCAGCGCTGGAGAGTGGAATATTGGTTTTGAGGATGTGATGTACCAAACGCGTGCTCCAGAGATACCGTTTATTCAATCTCGCGCTGTGGCCTGGTTTTTGACTCCCCGGTTTCGCGATGAGGTCAGCTACGATGCTTATAATCAGCGCACGGTTGTACTGATTTCGCTTACCCTCGCTATCTGGGGAGTGTTTTTTAGTCTCTTTCAGTGGTCGGTTTTGAACGCGCCGTCGATGGCGATCCCCACCGCGGCGGCTACCCTCGTCGCAGTTGCATCACTGCTGCTATACCGTTTCTCGGCAACCACACCGTGGCCAGGCCTGATCGTCTGCGGAGTCCTTCTGGGGTTGTTGGGATGGCTGTCATTTCAAACAGGTGGGATCACATCTCCGGTGATCTTCTGGGTGCTCTTGGTGCCTATGGCCGCCCACCTGCTGCTTCAAAAAAGGCGATTGACGTATCAGTGGTCGGCCATGGCGATTCTGGTCGTGGCGGCGATGTTCGCTGCGTCGCTCTCGGGGGTTGAGGCTCCCATGGTGCTGGAGATGCAGTGGCACCGAGAGTTGCTCTTCGCGATGTCGACGGTGGGATTGGTATTTGCTTCGATCACCATATTTGGCATCCGCCAGCGCATGGAGACCTGGCTTTTGAATCAGGCCCGAAGTGAGGAGGCCGAGAAGTTGCGGTCGGAGACGGAATTGCGGCAATTCCACCAGCGCGCACGGGAAGATGCCCGAGAAAGCCTGCGGACCCTGATGAAAAATTCTCCGGACGGAATCGTCGTGCATACCGAGCAAGAGGTCGTGTATGCCAACCCGGCATTTCGACGTTTAGTTGGATACGATGTCGATGAGACCTTCGGGGGCGAGATTCTCGACGAGCTACAAGAAGGCCTAGATCTTGGTCGAGAGGCCAACGCTCTTGACGAGACCGGAGACGGCATGGCCATCAACGAGCATGAACTGACCTGCCGAAATGGCGAGACGGTAGCCTGTGAAATAACGGCCTTTCAGGCCAGACTTGATCAGAAACCAGTGACGATTTCAGTGGTCCGCGATCTAAGCCGGCGTCGGGAGTTGCAGGCCAACATGATGGAATTAGATCGGATGGTCGCCGTGGGAACGCTGGCCGCCGGTGTGGCTCATGAGATCAACAATCCCCTGGCGTTTATTCACTCCAACGTGGAGTTTTTGGTGCGCCGGATATCATCGGAGAAAGACGGCGAATTGGTCTACTTCGACGGGCTGGACCGAGACGAGGTGAAGGGCACGTTTCTCGACGTTTTGGAGGGGAGTCGACGGGTTCGTGATATTGTCTCCGACCTCCGTGCCTTTTCGACCAGCGAAAACTCGGCATTGGTGCCCGTTGACCTGGAGCAAATATTGGAGTCAGCGATCAAAATGGCATCCAACCAGATTCGGCAGCGGGCCCGGTTGACGCTTGATTTCGAAGACCTTCCCACGATCAGGTGCAACGAGTCAGGTCTGGCCCAGATATTTTTGAATCTCCTTATCAATGCCTCCCAGGCAATTCCGGCCGGGGCGCCCAATGACAACGAAATTTGCGTCACCACCCGAGAATTCGACGACGTCGTCGTAGTCGAGATCATCGATACCGGCGAGGGCATCGCTGCCGATAGAATCGATCGGATATTCGACCCTTTTGTCAGCAGTAAAACGCAGGATGAGGGAATGGGGCTGGGCCTGTCGATATGCCGCAATCAGATCCGAGACCTCGGCGGGCGGATTGAGGTGGAGAGCACCCCTGGGGAAGGATCGACATTTCGCGTCGTCATCCCCAAACGGCTGACGATGGAGGAGTCCGCTGACATGCCGATTCCCCAGCAAATCAGGCGGCTGGGGAGCAGCCGGATAATTGTCGTCGACGATGAACCCCGATTGTTGCGCGCACAAAAGCGTCAGCTCGAGGGCCATTTTAAGGTGGAGACCTTCGAGGTGCCGAAAGAGGCCCTGGAGGCACTCCAGAAGGGGGCGAAACCGGTGATGATTTTATGTGATCTGCAGATGCCGGAGATGTCGGGAGTGGAATTTTTTCAACACCTGCAGCAGCAGCGACCGGATTGGTGTGACGCCGTGGCCTTTATGACGGGCGGTGCTTTTACGAAGGATGTGCGTGAATTCGTGGAGTCCACTGACCGCCCGATGCTTGAAAAACCCTTCGCCTTAGAAGAGCTTCTGGAGATCATCGACCAATCCGAGAGGGAAGAGACAGTGTGATGCCGACAACTGCGATGGATTGACTCGCACTTTTCGCCGGCCCGAAGACGTGGGATATTAGCTGCGCTTCAATCGCCTGAAGTGATTCGAGAATTTATCCGCTCCCGATAATATCCCGAGATATGACCATCTGGATCGACGCCGACGCGACGCCGCGGGCGGTAAAAAAGATCATCGTTCGCGCATCGCTCAAACGCGATGTGGACGTGGTATTGGTGGCTAATCGGTGGATGCGAAAGCCGCGCTCCCACCGGGTGTCGACGGTGACCGTCAGTGCCGGACAGGACGTAGCCGACGATTATATTGCCGAGCATTGTGAGGCTGGAGATCTGGTGATTACCGCCGATATTCCGCTGGCGGCCCGGGTCGTCGAGCGCGACGCAGAGGTGATCACGCCGTACGGACGGGAGCTCGACGAGGAGAA
>SKQC01000119.1 GCA_007119175.1 Myxococcales bacterium
CTTGAGCGACGAGGGCGACGACGAGCCCTTGAGCGACGAGAGCAACGACGAACTTTTGAGTGACGAGAGCGACAGCGACGACGACAGCTCGAGCGAGGGCGGCCTCGCTGTTCCCTTCGGCCCCTTCATCGCCCTGGCGGCCCTGGAGTATTTCTTTATCGGCGAATTTCTCCCCGACTGGCTATCGCTTAGCTACCTTTACTACGGGCTATAATCGCCATGCGACGCAGCCAACCACGCGGCCGCATCGGGGGACTTCGAGCGCAATTGCTCGTCGGCCTCGTAGGTCTTCTGGTCCTGGCGCTCGCATTGGTGGTCCTGGCGACCTCCCAGCTCCATAAAAGACATCTGCAACAGACCGTAGCCGACGAGACCAGGCGCCACGCCCAGTGGATTGCCCAGCTCGATGAATCGGAAGAGCGCGAGCAGGCCGTGGCGGCCCTCCAGGCTCAGCGGGAAATCCTGCATATCGGTCCGGTCACCGAGGAGTTAACCAGCCATCTCGAGGGAGACCAGTCGATCTGGATTGCCGACTTCGAGGGCCAATCGGCGATGTGGGCCGTCGACGAGGGCTCCTCGCAGATGGTGGTCGTCCTGTCGCTGGCCGACGCCCAGTCGGCGATCGACGCCGGCAGAGGGGCCCTTATGCTCTATCTGGCGATCACCCTCTTATTCGTCACCCTCGTTGGCTACGGCTTTTTTTCCTTCGTCGTCATCCGCCCACTGCGCGCACTGGGGGTCGCCACCGAGCGGGCTGCAAAGGGCGATCTGGCCAGTCCCATTTCCCTGATGCCGCGAAACGAATTCGGCGACGTGGCCCGCCAATTCAACCGGATGCTCGAGACCTTAAATGCCCAGCGTGAAGAACTCGAAGAGCAACTGGAGCAAATTGAGACGGCTCACCGCGAATTAAAACAAACCCAGGAGTCGCTTATCCGCTCCGAAAAGATGGCCAGCGTCGGCCACCTCGCCGCCGGAGTAGCCCATGAGGTGGGAAACCCACTGGCCGCCGTGATGGGCTATACGGAGTTATTGCGCGATCGCGATGTCGATGAGGAGAGCGCCGACGATATTGCCGAGCGAACGCTGGTGCAGCTAAAGCGCATTCGTCAGACCATCCGCCAGCTTCTCGACTACAGCCGGGCCGACTCGGAGACAGAGCCGACGGCAGTGGAACTCGCCGGGGTAATCGACGAGGCGGTCCATCTGGTTGAAGCCACCCCCGAGGGACGACAGGTCGATGTGGAGCTCGAAATCGCCGATAATCTACCGCCGGTCCACGCCATCGCCGGTGAATTAGAGCAGGTATTGGTGAATCTATTTTTAAACGCCGTCAAAGCAATGCACGACGAGGGCACACCATCGAAGCTATTTATCGGTGCTGATATCGACGGCGATCACGTCGCCGTCGATATCCGCGATACGGGACCCGGTATCGAGCCGGCCTTAGCCGATCAGATCTTCGATCCCTTCTTTACCACTCGGCAACCCGGCGAGGGCACCGGATTGGGACTCGCCATCGCCCAGCGACTGGTGGCCCGCGCCGACGGAGAATTGACGCTATGCGACTCCGACGACGGGGCCCATTTTCGCATCCGGTTGCGCCGTCACTCGCCGAAGACTTCGAGATCGGCTGTGTCGGCGAGTTCGTCTCGATCGTCGACCAGCAAATAGGGATCGGCGTCGTTCCACCGCTCTATCTGATCGTCGAAATGGGGGCTGGCCGGATCTTCGGAGGCCCCGCCGGGAATGGCGTTATAGGTGACCGGACCGTCGGGATCCATCTCATGGACCATTCGCAATGACGATCCCGACGAGCAGTTAAATGCAAAGGTCATATACCCGTTTCCACAGGGGCTGACCGACCAGCTTCCGCCGGGCCGCTCATAAAAGGGAAGTCCCTCCTCGGGTCGCTGAAACGCAGGGCCCGGAATGGGGATAAGCCCGTCCAGCGTCAGGCCGTGCAGATTGCCCCAGATCCAGTCATCGATATCAGCGCTCTGAGGGCCGGGAATATCGCGATCGTGGCGGACTCCGAAAAGACTGGCATTTTGCAGGCGATCATCGGCCTGAAGGACTGCGCGCACCAATACGGTCAGGCGAGTCTCGGTGACGTCTTCATTACCGAGGTCGTCGAAATACAGACTATCTCCGACATCTTCATCGTAGCTGATGGCCTCTTCCGGCTCTTCCAGAAGATAGAGCAGCGATCGACTCAGCAGTTGCGATGCCCGCGGCAGGGACCAGACGACCCCGTCATAGCGGTCGAGGTACTCCATCTCGTCGCCAAAGGCGTTGCGAATGGCGTAGACAGTGGCGACGTTGAAGAGCACAGCGGCGCTGCTTCGCGCCACATCATCGCCGGTGGGCTCGCGCGTTGCCGGGGCGATATAATCCCAGTCGTCGAGCAGATCTCGCAGCTCTTCGAGTCGCTCTTCCTGGCCCTCAATCTCGTCTCGAATCGCCGCTAGATCGGGGGCCTCCTCGTCGGCAATCTCATCATCGAGCACCGTGTCGAGCGCCGCCACCACGTGGGGCACGAAGGCCGCCGCCATGCCGTCGTGGGGGTGATCTTGAATGGCGACCTGGTCCTGCAGGGTCATCGGCGTATCATTGTCGATAAATTCGTGGAATTGATTCTCGATGGTCTGGCCGCGGAAGCCTATATCGAAGAAGCTTCCCAGATAATTTTCGGCCTCCATCGGCGTATTCTCCAGCGTCACGCCAACGGGATCGTTATTGGCGGTAATGACGTAGCCTTTGTCGGGGTTTAAGGCGTGAGGAATGTCCTCGTCGGCCAAAAACCCCTCCCACTCCGCAGTGCCGTCGCCGGGGAGAACAAATACCGGCGCCGTCCCCTCCGGGTTATCCGTGGGGTGAAAGGTCTTCGCCGAATCGGGGCGATCGGGGATGTCGGAGCGGCCGGAGTAATAGATATCGCCGCTGGTAAATCCGAAGACAAAATTCGACGATCCGACCGTATAATAGGTCAGCGCTTCCTCCACGTCGTCCGGCTCCTCGGCGCGCCATAATCGGCTTAAAAATTCGAATTCATTGGACGGCTCTAAGCCGACCCATTTTACAGAGATTGCCTCCGTGCCCTCTCTCGCCACAGGCCGGCCCTCCTCCGATGGCGGAATCAGCGGGCCGTGATGGGGCACGATTTCGACGGTATATTCGATGGTCTCTGAGATATTGCCGAGCAATCCGACGTCGATCTCCTCGACGACTCGTTCCACCTCCACATCCTCGTCGTTAAATCGCACGGTGGCCGGATCGGCGTCATCGCTGCTGCCCGTCACCTCTTCTTGATAGATGTCGACGTAATCGTAAAATCCCACGGTCGTTCCCCAGGCCATATCCTGATTGCGACCGATGACGATCCCCGGCGTGCCGGCATAGGCTGCACCGATCACTTCAATATCTTCTCGGCCGTCCGCGTCGTCCTCCAACACCAGGTGCATCGGATAAAAGACGGTGGGAAGCGACAAGCCCAGGTGGGGATCGTTGGCCACATGAGGATGACCGCTATCGGTGTGTTCACCGGAGACCGTCCAGTTATTGCTCCCGCGCATAAAGGGGTTGCTGGTATTGAAGGGGTCGAAGGGTTCCACGGCGCCGGGAACCCCCTTAATTCCGGCGTGCATCTCGCGGGCGTTGGCCAACAGGTCGCGATCGACCGTCGGCGCCTGAGGTGGCGTCTCCATCAGCGCCCCGGAGAGAAAATCATCCAGATGTGTCGTGTCAGTGGCCGGCGCAAATCGTAGCAGGTCATTGAACGCTCCCGCACGGGCGGCGATGGCCGGGTCTTCGGAGTCCGTTGGCAAATTCTCCAGAATATCCTGGCGCAAATCGGTCAACTCCAGATACATCGGCGTATAGTAGGTCAGCTGAACGGCCAGCAGTCGCGCAATCGCCAGGCTATGCCAGGGCTCCCAGTCGTGGAGCACGTCGGTGGGAATCGCTGAGCTCAATGTGGAGCTGATCTCTTCATCGCCCTCGCGCACAGCGTCGATAAAGGCGGTGACTCCCTCGGCGAAGCTCTCGAGGATAATATATGACTCATTTTCGGGGTCGTAATTTTCCTCCCAATACTCCTTTGCTGAGCGCTCTAATCCAAGCATCCGAAACATCGTATCCGTCGAAATGGCAGATTCGTCGAGCTCTCCCAGCAACTCCGAGAGCGTTCCCGTGGCTACGCGACGGTAAAATTCCATCTGACCCAACCGGTCACGGGCCTGGACATAGCCGTTGGTATAAAAGAGATCTTCCAGCGTCTGGGCATAAATATGAGGCATGCCCTGGTCGTCGGTATAAACCTCGACGGGCTGTCGAAGCGCACTCTCCGGCTCCTGCTCTCCGGTGTCGGCGTCCTCGCTCGACACATCTTCGCTGTCGGCATCCTCGCTTTGTGTGTCCTCGGTTTGCGCATCTTCGACTGCCACGTCCTCGACGCCCGCATCGGGCTCATCGACCTCGTCATCGCTGCAGGCGACGAGCAAAAATCCCACCAGGACAATCCCAATCCATCGCTTCTTCATCTCTACCGTCCGTTGCTTTTTTTAGTTCCGACCCCACATCAAAACACAATGCCGCCGGAGTCCCAATTTACCCTGTCGATATCAACCATTGTCGCTTCGAGAACCGACTCTACATATTTTCGCTTCTTGGTTCCAGTGGCACCGACAGAGAACATTGCAGCATCGGCGCCCCACGTCGTATCCTCGCCATAGTTGCTCCCACTTCTTTTGACGAAGTATGCCACCGTGGACGATATCACTATATTGGTCATCGACGACGAAGAGAGCATTCGCCACATGCTCACCATGCTCCTCGGCGCCGAGGACTGGAAGGTCGTCGCCGTCGAGGATGGCCAGGAGGGGCTTAAGGAGTTACTGGCGCGCTCCTACGATCTGGTGATCTCCGATGTGCGCATGCCCGAGATGGGCGGGCTGGAATTGCTGGCCGAAATCGACGAGCGCGAAATCGACACCACAGTGATCGTCATGAGCGCCTTTGGCAACCGCGAGCTGGCCATCGAAGCCCTCAAAGCCGGGGCCTACGACTATATCGACAAGCCCTTTCAGCGCGACGAGATCTTGTTGACCGTCGTCAAGGCCGTGGAGCGGATGCGCCTTCGCCGCGAGAATGCCGAGCTGCGGCGGCAGGTCAAAGACCACAGCGGCCTCGATCGCCTGGTCGGCCAGAGCGAACCGATGCAGGAGGTCTTTCGGCTTATTGAGAAGGTCGCCGATTATAAATCCACGGTCCTTCTCACGGGCGAATCAGGCACCGGAAAAGAACTGGCTGCCCGGGCGCTCCACGAGCTATCACCGCGGGCCGACGAGTCCTTCGTCGCCATCAATTGCGGCGCCATCCCCTCCAATTTGCTGGAGAGCGAGCTCTTTGGCCACGTCAAAGGCGCCTTCACCGACGCCAGTCGCGACAAAGAAGGCCTGTTTATGGCCGCCGACGGGGGCACCCTTTTTCTCGACGAGATCGCCGAATTGCCCCACGAGTTGCAGATCAAATTGCTCCGAGTGCTGCAGGAAGATGAGATTCGGCGCGTCGGCGAGTCCACAACGCATCCCATCGACGTGCGAATTATCGCCGCCACCCTCCACGATCTCGAGGCTCGGGTGGAAGACGACCAATTTCGCGAGGACCTCTTTTATCGACTTCACGTCATCGGCATCGATCTGCCGCCGTTGCGAGAACGACTCGATGATATCCCCCTTTTGGTGGACCATTTTATCGGCCTGCAAAACCAGCGGCTCGGAACGAATATCGAGGGCGTAAAACCGGAGGCGATGGATACCCTCCAGAATTACCGCTGGCCCGGCAATGTGCGCGAACTCCACAACTGCATCGAACGCGGCGTGGTCATGGCCTCCGGCTCCCGCATCGAACGCACCGACCTGCCGGTGGCCATCCGCAACTCCGAAGACCCGGTCCACGAATTATTCACCGGCGACGAATTGTCGATTAAAAAACTCTCTGCCGAGCTGGAGCGAATCCTCATCACCCGAGCCCTCACAAAAACCGAGGGAAACCGCACCCATGCCGCCAAATTACTCGAGATCAGCCACCGCGCCCTGCTGTATAAATTAAAAGATTACGACATCGATCTCTGAAAAAAGGGAACCACAAAGGACGCAAAGAAACACAAAGAAACGACCTGGAGTCCATGGTTCGCCTCCTGTAAGCGATCGCGGGGCCCGCGGCCAGCCTGGCCGCCTTTCGGGCTGCTAGCCCGAATATTAGGTAAGCGATCGCGGGGCCCGCGGCCAGCCTGGCCGCCTTTCGGGCTGCCAGCCCGAATATTAGGTAAGCGATCGCGGGGCCCGCGGCCAGCCTGGCCGCCTTTCGGGCTGCCAGCCCGAATATTAGGGGCCTATTAGCGCATGACTTCGCCACCTCACGGACTGCTTACTCGCATCCTTTATTGCGAACTCACCTCAGCAGTTTTTCGACGTTTGGCTTATCAGGTTGAACTGACCGGATTCGTCGTAAGACGCCATAGAAAGCGAGGGCATTCTTCGTGCTTCTTTGCGCTCTTTGCGGTTCCCCATCGTTGTTGTTTTTTCTCAGGTCAAGCGATGCAGCTTAAAAGCAAAGGAGGGGTCCGGATATTCAAATCCCAGATAGGCGTCGAGGATGAAGCCTCCCAGGTTGAAATGGCCCTCGGCAGCGGCGTTGACGTCGCTGGAGACGATGAGATCGATAGCGGAGGCGAATGCCTCCTGTAGTGCCGCATCGTCGAGTCCCTGAAGGGCGTCCTCGATGGGGCCGCGATATCGCTTCGCATAGACTTCGCCGAAGAGGGCATCGATAAGTTCTGTACTCGCCGTCAGTCGCCGGTGTAGCTCTGGCAACAATACGATAGCGTCCACATCGCAGCACTCCTTCGACCAATCAAAAAAGCTGTCCAGATAAGACTCCAGGCCTGTATCTCCCACGGCGCGGAGAATAAAATAACAGGTCTTGAGATGATTGATGACGTGCTCGCGGGCCATGGGTCTTACGAGATGTTCGCGAACCACCTGGCTGATGGGTCGCTCACTTCCCACCGGACATTGGCGCCAGCGTCGCGGCGGGATCTTCTCCAGTAGATAGGGCACACAATCGGGATCATCGCCGATCTCCGCCAGTCCTCGCCAGCGACTGACCTCATCGGGATCACGAGTATAAAGGTGCATCCTCATCTGCGTGCGCGCGGCGAGGATTTCGAGTCCTTCTTTGACCCCTTCATCATCGTCGAGATCCGGCTCTGAGAGTGCCTGGACCATTTCGTCGATATCATCGTCGCGAACCTCGTGACGACGCCGAATTCCCATCCGCAGGATCATATCCTCGTAAAAAAGCTGCCGATCGTTGTTGATCCGGGTTTCCGTATTGGCCGGAAATAACTTCAGCAACAGGCGAGCCTGACTGAAATAGTTGGCGCCGAATTTCTTTTCTACGAGCCGCGCCAATTTCTGGACCCGATCATCGAGGTCGACGGCCTGAGCGATCAGATGGACCCACAGGTCGGCGGCCATCAATACCTCGCCGACCGACAATTGTTCGCCCTCCGGCAAACGGTCATTGTCCAGAAGCACGGCGAGTAAAATTCGCGCTCCGTGAAGTACGGAGGGATCGCCCAGTGATTTCGGCCACACCGAGCGATCGACGGAGCCGCGAGAGATCGGCGGTGGCTCAAATTCGGCGGTGTCTTCAATGGCACTGACAAAGCCGGCCGGAGGCGGAGCGTCAATCGTCTCCGCCGTGTCATCGAGCTCGTCGTCCTCGTCGCCCGCGGCCTCCTCATCGGCCGCCGACTCTTCGTCGGCCAACTCCTCGTCGACCACTTCCTCTTCGAGGATCTCCGAGCCCTCTATTTCTTCGGCCTCCGAATCTTCCTCCAGCGATTCGTCGGCCAACTCCTCGTCGACCACTTCCTCTTCGAGGATTTCCGAGCCCTCTATTTCTTCGGCCTCCGATTCCTCCTCCAGCGATTCGTCGGAATCGTCGTCGGCCAACTCCTCTTCGGGCTCCGACTCTTCGTCTAACGATCCGTCAGCATCGTCGCCGGAATCCTCCTGGATCTCCACTTTATCTTGCTCGTCGTTGTCCTCGGCATCTGCCGCGGGCTCCTCGTCGACCGGTTCTTCTTTTTCCTCGTCGACTGGCGCGACATCTTCGTCATCTCTGTCCTCATCGACCACAGCGTCGGCACCGGGCGCCGGCGGTGGTCCCGCAGCCTCCGGTGGGGGTGGCGGTACACCGGGTCCGGGGGGAGGCGGCATCGACGGCGCCGCCCGGGGAGACCAATCATCGGCCAGTGGCTCATCGACCTCGTCCCAATAGTCGGGAAATAGCTCGAGCAATATGCCCGTCGCGATCTCAAGGACCGGATCGGAGCTCGGATGGGCCTGCAGCCGCTTTTCCACCCTGGGTTCTACTTTATCGAGCAAGAACTCCAGATACGTCGCAGCCTCACCCTCCTGCTCCTGCAGGTGGTGGACATGGGGGTGGTCCATCTCGTCGGTGGACCCGTCAGAGTTACTGAAAAATTTCAAAAATCGTTTGAGCATCGCCGTTCCAATCGCGCCGATGAGAGCTGTCCACTGCATCTATTGAACGCGGGCTTCGACTCCCGTCGCATCGTCGTGGAGTCCGAATCCGTCAGTGCCATTCCCCTCGAACCTCCGAAGCATCCGACCGCACCACCGAAAAAAGCCTGTCGCTCAACAGCCGAAACTTCCCACATTCACCGATGCGCCGCAAGAGCCTTCCCGCGCGCGCTCTTATCACTGGCCGCCTGAGTATTCGTGGCCCTCGCCGGTGATCTGATTGACGTAGACGTCGAAGTCGAAGGTCGGCGAATGGTCGGGAACGTGGCATTGCATACAATTATTTTCGTCCGGCCGACGATCGATATGCTGAGGTTGGCCCTGCTCGTCGAGGGGCTGAAGGCGATGTTTGGAGCCGGCACCGTGGCAACTCTCGCAACCGACTTCGCGCAGATCTTTGGTGAAAACCTCGCCGTTGAGCTCGTCTTCGTAGATCAATTTTCCAAGTACACTGCCGCCCGGTTTCTCCCATCCCACGACGTGGCAGCCGATGCAGTTTTGGTCATAATCTTTATGGCGCTCCTCCAGAGTGGCAACTGCCGAGGAATGAGCGGTCTCCTCCCAGAATTGGTGAGCCTCGACATGACAGGTGGCGCATTCAGCGGTCCCCACATAGGTCGGCTCGCCGGGGCGAACTTCGATGACGTCGCGATCGATATCGGCGTTTAGATCGGCGAGGCTTCGGTTGTAATCTTCGCGGCGCTCATAGATCTCGTCGTCGAGCCGGTAGCCGGGCTCCATGGGGATCGGCTCGAATAAAAATGCGGCGCGCTCCGGCAAAATCTCGATCCCATCGCGCATCAGATCGCCGCGGCGCGCTTGCAGATCGGCGAGGCGATCTTCGAGACGCTCCGCCATGGGCGATTCATCGCCAGCCAGGCGCACTTCCAACAGGCGCAGATCTCGACGCACCTGGTCGATCTGGCGATCGATGGTTTCTCGTTGCTCTCGGACGCCGGCGCGGCCGTCGACGAAGTCGCCGTCACTGCCGAGGCCGTATAATTTGAGTCGCCCCACATAACGACCCTGGTCGTAGGTCTCGAGCAAATAGGTGGAGCCAAACTGTCGCGCGTCGTCGTCGAGTCGTGGATCGTGTCCGACGACTACAAAATCGACGCCTTCGAATTCTTCGACAATCGCCTCCGCGCGAAGCGGGCTTCCCTGATAGACCACGACCACCGCGTCGGCGTCGTGGCCATCGATCGCCTCCGCAACGGCGGCCACCTCGTCGGTGGCCTCCACGCCGTCGATATCCTCGTAATTTTCGGGATCGCCGACGCCGACGAATAACACCGTCCCGCCGCCCATCTCCACAGTGTGAGTGGGGGCCAGAGTCTCGCCATCCAGGGTCAGGTTGGCGCCAATGGGCTCCATCTGCGCCTCGTTCATCATGGAACGATAAAACTCCACGCCCAGCGCCAGATCGCGGTCTCCGGGGACTGAAAAACTCGCCCCCATCCGTCGATAGGCGGCGGCCAACACTTCTGCCTTCGCCCTCTCCTGTGGTTCGAGATGATCGGGAATCGTCGCCGACTCAAATAGCCAGTCACCGGCATCGACGAAATAAGCCGTGGGATGTAATTGTCGGGCATCTTTGACAAAAGCCGTGATGCGATCGATGCCGCCGAGCAAGACGTCAACGGTACATCCACAGGGTTCGGTATATCCCTTCAGGCCCGACAAAAAATAGATCCCGTCGCCCTCGGGGCCCACATCGGTCGCTTCGATGGGCTCTACACCATCGAGTTCAGAATAGGGTGAAGCCGTCTCATCGCCGTCCTGCTCAGCCGCCGACTCAGTCTCAGAAACCTCTTCGTCATCCTCGGTTTTTTCCTCGCGATCACATCCGCTAATGGCCCACCATCCGGCGACGCAAAAGAGCACCAGAAGTAGCGCCCATCGCCCCCTTCGCGGCCAATTATCGGTATTCATGATCACCCTTCCAAAAATCGAGGCAAATTCCGGCGCTCCCAGGCGATTGCCTCTTCATAACGGGGGAAACGCTTTTCCATCTGTCGAAACTCCGGCGTATGCACAACGCGTCGCGACGACGCCTGCTTCGGAGGATACAGAGCGTGCAACAACTCGTGGTAGACAATAAATTCGACAAAAAACGGCGGCACCCACTCTTGATCGAGGGCTGGATGGAGCCGGATTAGCTTTCGATCAAAATCGTAGCTGCCGAAACGAATAGTCCTGCGACCGCGACCATAGCGCCCCCAGGTGATGAGCACCTCGTCGAGCGATTCGTCGTCCAGGTGGTCTCGCCAGCGCTCTAAAATCTGCTGCAGGTCGTGGACCTCTCCACGGGCCTCCAACTCCTCGGGCTCGACATCAAAAGAGATCTCGTCGCGATTGTGGGAGATATAGTCTTTTATGGTCTCTCGAGCACCGTCGAGCTGCTCGCCGCCACGGGCAAGATCGGCCAGCGCGCACACCACGTCTTCGCCGCAGCCGACGAACATATGGTGCAGCCGGAGTCTGTGACGCCCCTTTTTTTTGCGAACGCTGACCATGCGCCGACGATTGTCGGTCAAAATAAGCGCTACCTTGCCGAGTTGCTCGCCGAGTTCGGCGTGCAGGGACTGAATCTGGGGAATGGACAGGCGCAGATCGGGTGGCAACTCCGACAAATCGAGATCTCCCGTCGCCGTGGCGCCGCGCTTTTTTTCGGCCCGCCTCTGCGCCCATTTCCAGAAATCTTGCTGCTCCATAATACGCCGCGTCCGTAGCCCGCGAAATGCGCCCCTTGTCACTACTCTTCCAGCGCCTCCACTTCGGCGAGACTCTTCTGGAGGACCTTCTTTTCCTCTTTGTAGGCCACTAATTTATCGCGATCTTTTTGAACGACGTCCTCCGGGGCGTTCTCAACAAAGCCCTTATTGGCCAACTTCGTTGAGACGTGGTCAATATCTTCATCGACGCGTTCCAATTCCTTGTGAATTCGCGCCTTCTCCTCGGCAATATCAATAAGCCCGGCCAAAGGAATTCGGATATCCACACCGGCCGCCACGGCGGTGGCCGCCGCGTCGAGCTCCTCAAGAGATCCTCGATCGACGACGGAAATCTCGTCGACTTTGGCCATTCGCTGAATATAGGCGCCCTCCTGTTGAAGCGCGCTCGCAGCATCTGTGTCATCGGTGGCGAAAAATACCTCGTCGATGACCACGCCGGGATTGACGTTGGTCTCACCGCGAATGCCGCGGATGGCCTTGATGACATCCAAAATGGTGTCCATCGTCTCCACGGCCTCCACCGGGATCTCCTCCGGCGTCTCAGGCCACGAGGCCACCATCACACTTTTCGGTGTATCGTCGCCTTTCGGCAAAGTCTGCCAGATCTCCTCGGTCACATACGGGGTGATCGGATGCAATAGGCGAAGTACTGTCTCCAGGGTATGGACCAACGTGGTCTGAGTCGCTCGGCGAGTCGCCGCATTGGCGTCGCTGTCGTCGTATAGCGTCTCCTTGATCAGCTCGATATACCAGTCGCAGAACTCGTGCCACACAAAGTGATAAAGTGTCTCGGCGACGTCGTTAAAGCGGTACTCCTCGAGCGCCTCGGTGATCTCGTCGGTCGTGGCGTCGAGGCGGGCCAGAATCCATCTATCTGCCGTCGTCAGCCCCTCCAGATCGCGGGGCACCTCGTCGGTGGGCTCGTAATCCTCAAGATTCATCAGCGCAAAGCGGGTGGCGTTCCACAATTTATTTAAAAACGCCCGATAACCCTCGATTCGCTTGATATCGAGTTTAATATCTCGGCCCTGGGCGGCGTAGATGGCCAGCGTAAAGCGGAGCGCATCCGCCCCCTGAGCTTCGACGCCGTCGGGATATTGTCGCAGCAATTCGGCGTGCAGATTCTCGTCTAATTCCTCGGAATCAGCCCCGAAGATCATATGCAAGGGATCGATGACGTTGCCGTAGGTCTTGGACATCTTTCGGCCCTCGGCATCGCGGACCATGGCGTGCAGAAATACCGTCTCAAAGGGCACTTCCTCCATAAAATGAAGGCCCATCATCATCATCCGGGCCACCCAGAAAAAGAGAATATCGAATCCGGTCTCCAAAACCTGGGTGGGATAAAACTTCTCCAGATCGGGGGTCTGCTCCGGCCAGCCGAGCGTGGAAAACGGCCACAGAGCGCTCGAAAACCAGGTATCGAGGACGTCTTCGTCCTGCTTTACCGGCCCACCGCAGGCGTCGCATCTATCGGGGGCCTCGCGCATGACCATCGTGTGCTCACATTCCTGACAATACCAGGCCGGGATCTGATGGCCCCACCACAACTGACGGCTGATGCACCAATCGCGGATATTGTACATGAAGTGATCGTAGGTTTTTTTCCAAACGGCGGGGATGATCTCCGTATCGCCACTCTCCACGGCATCGATGGCCGGTTTGGCCAGCGGCTCCCCTTTGACGAACCACTGCTCCATGGGAAGGGGCTCGACGATTACGCCCGTTCGCTGACTTCGGCCCGGGGCGTAGGGACGCTGCTCCGTATCTTCTAAAAGCCCGAGTTCCTCAAAGCGCTGGACCACCAATTTGCGCGCCTCGTAGCGATCGAGCCCTCGAAATTCTTCGGGCGCCTCGTCGGTGATTTCGGCGTCAAAGCCGATGACCTGGATGCGCTCCAGATCGTGTCGCTCACCGCAGGCAAAGTCATTCGGGTCGTGGGCCGGCGTGACTTTGACGGCCCCCGTGCCCGTCTCCGGATCCGGTAACTCCTCGTCGGCCACAATCGGGATCTGACGGCCGACAAGCGGCAAGTCGACCATTTTGCCGACCATATCCTCGTAGCGCTCATCCGTGGGATGAACGGCCACCGCCGTATCGCCGAGCATGGTCTCCGGGCGGGTGGTACCGACGACGACGTGGCCGGAGCCGTCGGCCAGCGGGTAGCGAAGATACCAGAACTGGCCCATCTCCTCTTCTTGCTCCACCTCCAGATCGGAGAGCACGGTCTGGCCGGCCGGATCCCAGTCCACCATGCGCAGTCCGCGATAAATCAATCCCTCTTCATACAGGCGCACAAATGCCTCGCGCACGGCGCGATTTAATCCCTCATCGAGAGTAAAGCGCTCCCGCTCCCAATCGCAGGAAGCCCCCATATGCTTTAGCTGATCGATAATTCGACCGCCGTGCTCTTCTTTCCACTCCCAGACGCGTTCGACGAATTTATCACGTCCCAACTCGTGGCGATCCGTGCCCTCTTCGGCGAGCTGGCGCTCCACCATCACCTGAGTGGCAATGCCGGCGTGATCGGTGCCGGGAAGCCACAGAGCTTCGTAGCCGTCCATTCGCTTCCAGCGGACCAGAATATCCTGCAGGGTCACGAATAAGGCATGCCCCATATGCAGACTTCCCGTCACATTCGGCGGCGGAATGACGATCGTATAGGGCGTTTTGTCACTGCTCTCGTCGGCCCGAAACAATCCGTTTTCCACCCAGAAGTCATACCATCCGGATTCGACTTCGGTCGGCTCGTAGCTCTGATCGATATTCATGGGGCGCGCTCACTTCGTCGGTACACAAAAGGACGACATCTCGATTGTCGGCCCCTTATAAGACGGGCGACGCACCGACGGCAAGCGGTGACCGTGGTTGAGGGTGTGATCTCACTGCCAGCTTAGCTCGAGGGGAGGGAGCCATTAAACGATAGGAGTCACATGCAGAGTCTGCTCCACCGTCGGGGGAGCTGGCCGCCCGGGCCGGGCGGGCTGAGGAGGAGATCGCAGTAGCTCTATGATTCATTGCTGTCCCCCGCCCCCCCCGGAGGACAGGACTCGTAGCTATAACCGACATCAACGCCTTATAGACACGTCACATCGGTGAGTCCGCAACAAGCCCCTCCCGGGCCCTCGAGGTCACAACAGCAATTGCTCTCGCACTGCGACGATGAATTACAGGCAAAGGCGCAGCGCGAGACGCCATCACCGGCGGCATCATTGACGCATTCATAACCGCTGCAGCAGGCCGTCGTATTACAATTATCTCCGGCGCCCCCACAGGTGCTTCCATTGGAGCCGCCTCCCGACCCGCCGCTGGAGGTGACATTGACACAGCCATTGGACGGAGTTTGCTGATCGCAGCGCATGCCTTCCGGACAGCAACAACAATCGCCGGGACACTCGTAGCCCGTTTCAGTGGGACAGCCGAAATTGTCCACGCAGCACTCCGACTCCGGCGAATCACTCAACACATCGAGTAACTCCTCACAGCCACTGAGCGTCATACCAAAAAACACCACAACCAGAGCAACTCCCACCATTGCCAGAGCGCTCGTCACGGGTTCCAGGTTTCGATCGCCGATAGCTAGCATCTTGTACTCCTCAGACAGTGCAGACCACGCCTCATACCACCCGATCTATCCTAGAGGCCTGGCCTCACCGGCGAAATACCTCGTATGAGGTATGAGAGGTAGTCGGTGTCGCAAAACACCTGCAGATCTACCGTCGCAATGCGACCAATGAGTCGGGCTTCACCCCCCACCGAATTTTTGAAAGGTTTTACTCCTCGTTGAGCAAACGCTCCAGCTCCAGGCGGACTCGCCTGGTGACCTGCTCGTCGAGGTTTTGATCCAGGGTCTGCTGGATCTTCTGTTCGCTGTGCTTGACCAATTTAGGGAGGACTTTTTTCTGAAAAATCTCACCCATCACGTTGCGCAGCATACCCGGCAATTCCTCGCGCACGGCGTCTTTGATCTCACTGCGCACAAAATCCTTGATCTCCTCGCGACTCATCGGCATCGGCGCGGCCCCGGAACCGGAGGCCGGAATCGGCGTCGGCTGTCGCTGGCGAGCACTGGAAGACGAGTCCGGCATCGAAGTTCCCGGCGTGCTTCCGCTGCCCGGGATTCGCGGCTGGCTGCCGGCCTGCGAGCCCGACGGAGCCCGTGATTGGGTCCCGGAGTTGAGGGGGATTCGGGGCTGACTCTCCGGCACCGGCGTCTGCCCCGGATTCGATCCAGTGGGCTGAGGCTGTTGCGGAGCGGGCTGCTGCGGCTGTGACGATGGCTGCTGCGGCTGTGACGATGGCTGC
>SKQC01000207.1 GCA_007119175.1 Myxococcales bacterium
CCCCGATCTTCGAGGTTTTCGATCAACCCCACAGGCTCGTTCGCTCCGCTCCCTCGCCAGCTCCCCTCGCGAGGGGAGCGGACTCTTCATGTGACTCCTCTGGTTCGATGGGCCCCGCCCAAGGGATAATTACCGGGCGCAACTTATATATCAGGAGGCGGTGATGGTCGAGATCCGGGACAACGAGCTGGTGTCCTTTTTACAGTGGGTGCTGCCGAAGATGGGCTATCGGTGGGCCGGGTTTAAAAAGGTGCGCGGACAGGTCAAAAAGCGAATATCGCGGCGAATCGACGAATTGAAATTAGACGATCTCACGGCCTATAAAAGTTATCTAAAAACGCATGAGGAGGAGTGGCAGCGGCTGGATGGGTTTTGTTGGATCACGATTTCTCGATTTTATCGCGACCGGGCGACCTGGGATGGGCTTCGAAAAAAGGTGTTGCCCCGCTGTGCCCGGCGGGCCAGGGAGGCAGGACGAGAAAGGCTTTATGCCTGGAGTATTGGCTGTGCCAGCGGGGAGGAGCCCTACACGCTGAGATTGTGCTGGGAGCTCGACGAGATGGGGCCCTGCAGAGATCTTGATCTGGCTGTCGATGCCATCGATGCCGCACCCCATATGATTGAGCGGGCACAGCGGGGGGTGTATCCGCCGGGAAATCTAAAGGAATTGCCCTCTGATTGGCGCCGACGAGCCTTTGAGAAAACGCAGCAAGGTTGCCGGCTTCGACCGGAGTTTCGGCGTGGAGTGCGGTTTTCGGTCGCGGATTTTCGCGATGCGAAGCCAGGTCGGGTCTACGATCTGGTATTTTGTCGAAATCTGGCGTTTATGTATTTCGACAGACCAGGAAGGCGGCGGGCGCTGGCAAAGATCGCCGATGTGATGACCGACGGAGGGGCGCTGGTCGTGGGAAGCCACGACCGGATTCCCGAGCCCTCGGCGCCATATATGCCCTGGTCCGGGGTTGATAATACCTGGCGAAAACGGGCACGGACGTGATCGACAAAAGCAGGGGGGGGCACGGCGTCGATCACAGCGTTGTAGGGTCCACGGACCGTGTCTACATTTTTAAGTACTTGTGTCACCCCGGAGATGACCTCCGGGATTATGGGCACCAATCTGTGGTAGCACAAAGAACAGATGGGGGGAGTGACGATGGAAAGACTGCACGAACCGGGACCGGAAGAGCGATTTTTACAAACTCCCGGCAGTCGTCGAGAAAAGTTGTATCGACAGATGCGGCTTATCCGACGTTTCGAGGAGCGACTTTTACGACAATTTGATGAGGGCGACGTATCGGGGACCACTCACGCCTGTATCGGCCAGGAGGCCGATGCGGTGGGGGTCATAAATCACCTTCGGCGCGGTGATGTGGTATTTAGCAATCACCGCTGTCACGGCCATTTTTTGGCCTTTTCTGACGAGCCGAAATTATTGGCTGCCGAGGTGCTGGGGAGGCGCTCGGGAGTGGTGGGAGGCCGCGGGGGAAGTCAGCATATCTGCTGGGAGAGCTTTTATTCGAACGGAATCCAGGGTGGGATTGTGCCGGTGTCGGTGGGCATGGCGCTGGCCGAAAAATTCAGCGGCCGCCAGGCGATGGCCACCGTCTTTCTGGGAGACGGGACCTTTGGGGAAGGAGTCATTTACGAGGCGTTTAATATGGCGTCATTGTGGTCGGCGCCGATTTTATTTGTGGTGGAAAATAATCGGTGGGCCCAGTCGACGCCGGTAGAAAAGGAGTTGGCCGGCGACATGGTGGCTCGTGCAACATCGTTTGATATCGAGGCCGGCCAGATAGCCTCCACCGATGCCGAGGAGTTATACGATCACTTCCAGCCACTGGTTGCCGGGGTACGCGAGAGCGGCCGGCCCCGTCTGGAGGTGATCGACACGTATCGGTTGTGTCATCACTCCAAAAGCGACGACAAGCGGCCTCGCCAGGAGGTCGAGGAGCACCGCAAAGACGATCCACTGCCCAAGCTCCGCGCCAGATTAGATGATTCGGCGGCGGAGACAATCGACGAAGAGGTAGAAGAGCGCATCGAGGCGGCCTTTTCCTGGGCGTTGGAGCAGCCGATGGCCAACGATGAAGAGTTGGTCGATCCGCTGGTGGAAGCGGCGCCATAGGGCTGTTTCAGGAAATAAAATCAGGTTGGAAATCAAGGGGGAATCGATGGGCACGAGCGTATTAAAATCACTCAACGATGGGCTTCATCAGATAATGGGCGATGACGAGCGAGTGGTCGTCATGGGCGAAGACCTACTCGATCCCTATGGCGGGGCGTTTAAAGTCACCCGGGGGTTGTCGACAAAATATCCGGGGAGGGTGTGGACGACACCGATTTCGGAGGCCGGATTCGTGGGTGTGGCTTCGGGAATGGCGATCCGGGGGCTGCGGCCGGTGGTGGAGATTATGTTTGGCGATTTTTTAATGCTCGCCGCCGACCAGCTCGTCAATCACGCCGCCAAATTTCGGTGGATGTACGGAGACAAAGTCGACGTACCCCTGGTGGTACGGGCGCCGATGGGTGGGCGTCGCGGTTACGGGCCGACCCACAGTCAGACCTTGGAAAAGCATTTTCTGGGGGTGCCCGGCCTGGCGGTGGTGGCGATTCATCCGCTGGTAGAGCCCGGCGAGCTGTTGCGTCGGGCCGTGCTCGAGGATCGACGGCCGCTGCTCTTTATTGAAAACAAGAAGATGTATGCCCGCTCATTGCGGCGGGCGGTAAACGGTCAGATCGGGCCCATGGAGGTGTTCTCCAACGACGCGGTGTATCCGACGATGACCCTTGCCTTCGGGGGGCTGGTGGGGGGCGATGTGACGATTGTGGCCTACGGGGGGATGGTGGAGATCGCCGTCGCCGCCGCCGAGCGTCTTTTGATCGAAGATGAGATCTATGCCGAGGTGGTCGTTCCCACCGAGCTTCAGCCCTTTGATGTGCAGCCCGTTGCCGATTCCGTACGCCGCACCGGTCGACTCGTCACCTGTGAGGAGGCCAGTCGGGCCGCCGGATTCGGCGCCGAGGTCAGCGCCCGGGTCTGCGATGAGTCCTTTGATGCATTGCGGGCGGCGCCGGTGCGGGTGGCCGCTCATCCGGTGCCGATTGCCAATGCGCCCACACTGGAGCAGAAGCTATTGCCGGATATCGAAGATGTGGTCTCCGCTGTGCGGATGGCCATCGAACGGCCCGACTCCTCGATTCGCGCCGGAGTTGGTTAATCCGGATTATTTATGACTCGTCTACTGCGGCTCATCAGCCCCAAAAGCGCTTTAGCTCACTCCTCGACGATGCCCAACATCGCCTGTGGGGCTCGATTTTGCGCTTTTGACGCTGATTTTGCCTCGTCACGACGGCTTATGAGTAATCCGGGCTGAATCGCCGAAAAATACTCAAAAATAGCCAGGGAAGGATGCCATGGAAATTATTCGTGTTCCTCAGCTCAATGCTAATGAAGAAGAAGTGGAGGTAGTGGAGGTATCGGTGGAGGAGGGAGATCTCGTCGAGCGCGGAGATCTGTTGTGTACCCTGGAGTCGACGAAGGCGACGCTGGAGATGGAGGCGTCGGCCGGTGGATATGTGCGCCGGTGGTCGATTCAGGCCGGCCAAAGGGTGGCCGTCGGGGCTCTGATCTGCGCTTTAACGGAGACGCTGGAGGAGCCGCTGCAGCTCTCTGAAGAGCCCACACCGACAGCGGTGCACGAGGGAGTGCGCGCTACTCGCCGCGCCGAAGCGCTGATCGCTGAATACGATATCGACATCGCCGCACTGGGAAACGGTGGGATCATCACTGAGCGCGACGTATTGCAGCACCTCGGCGAAGAGCGCGAAGATCTGCGGGCCCCAGATGACAAGTCGGAGCCGGCGAAGGTGCGCGTTGAGCCGCCACGAGGAGAGGGGATCGTCATCTACGGCGCCGGCGGCCATGCCCGGGTGGTCATTGATATGCTGCGCGAGGCTCGCCGCGATTTGAATCTGGTGGGGATCGTCGACGACTCACCTCAGCGGCCCGACGAGGTGCTGGGGGTGCCCGTGGTGGGTGAGGCTTCACGGCTTGGAGATCTTCGCGATCGAGGCGTTCGAATGGCGGCCCTCGGCGTCGGCGCGGTGACCCATAATGCGCTGCGCGCCGAATTATTCGAGCGGCTGGTACAGGCCGGGTTTGCCCTTCCCAATATCATTCATCCCGACGCCACAGTGGAATCGTCGGTCAATATGGGCCGGGGAAATCAGATCTTTGCCGGGGCCGTCCTCAGCTCCAGCGCTCAACTCGGCGATAATGCGATCATCAACAGCAATGTCGTCGTCTCCCACGACTGTCAGATCGGCGATCACGTCCATCTGACGCCGGGAGCGCTTCTGGCCGGCGGGGTCTCGGTGGGGGAAAGGACGGTGATCGGCATGGGAGTGACCGTATATCTGGGAGTCGATGTCGGCGCCGATGTGGTGGTGCCAAATGGCGACCATGTCTTAGAGGATATCGTGGAGTCCGGAATGCGGCGTGTCGGCGGCCGGACGCGGTAGGGGTTTTGCAACACGAGAGTGGACGATGAGACTAAAAAACGCGGTAAAACGAGGGGTGGATGTGGTCGGCGCCGGCGTCGGCCTGGTTTTTATAAGTCCGGTGTTGGCGGCGGCGGCTGTGGCCGTGGGGCTGACGATGGGGCGGCCGATCTTTTTTCGACAGCGTCGCCCCGGCCTCGGCGGAGAGCCCTTTATATTGATCAAATTTCGCACCATGCGGCCACCGTCGCCGGGCGAGGAGAGGATCGGCAATGACGAGGGGCGAATTACGGCGGTGGGAAAATTGCTACGCTCTACGAGCATCGATGAGCTTCCGACGCTACTCAATGTATTGCGCGGCGATATGAGTCTGGTCGGCCCGCGCCCGCTGTTGATGCGCTATCTAAAGCGGTATTCGCCCGAGCAGGCAAGACGCCACGAGGTTCGCCCCGGGATCACCGGTTGGGCTCAGATCAACGGCCGAAATGCGGTGGACTGGCATCAGAGATTGGCCCACGACGTGTGGTATGTGGACAACCACAGCCTGTGGCTCGATCTGAAGATCTTAGTTCGGACCGTCCAGAAAGTGGTATTTCGCGAGGGAATCAGCAGTGAGGGCCATGTGACGATGCCCGAATTTCAGGGTGGTAGACCCGTCGATCGCCCGGAAGACAGGGCCTGAACTCACGAGCCGCCAAAGGTGATCCACAAAAGGGCGACGTATTCGTAGACGGCGCGCTCGACGCGGCGCACGTTGTGGGCCGACGGCCACAGGTTGGCGGGGCGAAATATCTCGCCGGTGCCCAGATGATGAGTCGGCGCCGCCGTGGCGTCGATGCCGGCGCGCTCAAAGAGGCGAAGAGAGCGCGACATGTGAGAGGCGCTGGTGACGATGATGATCCGGTCGTTGTCGGCGATCATAGTACTTACTGCCGCCGCCTCTTCGGCGGTATCGCGTGGGGTGTCGGCGATGGCGATCTCATCTTCGGAGACCCCGAAATCGGTGGCGAGCTGCGCCATGGCCTCCGCCGTCGAGCCCCGATGGCGGACGGAGGCGCCGGAGACCACCAGGGTGGTATCGTCGAGGAGGCGATGTAGGCGAATTCCCTCATTTAAGCGCACCAATGAGACCGGTGTCAGCTCGGAGGTCACCAATGCGTCGGGACGCGCAGAATAGCCCCCGCCGAGGACAACGATATGGGTGGCGCCGGCGGCGGTGCTCGGATCGGTGAGAGCGGTGTGGCCGGATTCCAGGGGGGCCAGCATCAGATCGCCGGTGGGGCCGGTGCTGACCAGAACCAGGCCCAGCGTGGAGGCGACGATCAGGCGGCGCGGCCAGGGCTCGCCGATTTTTCGCCAGGCGAAGAAAAGGCCGACGACTAACAGAAATAAGAGGATGCCCAGGGGGGAGATAAAAAGAGCGACCAGTTTTTTGATCCAGAACATGAAGCGCGCCGGAGTATGTGATTGTTAAAGAGATGATCGGTGCTCGGGATCGGTGATCGGGATCGGTGATCGGGATCGGTGATCGGTGATCGGTGATCGTGATCGGGATCGGTGATCGGGATCGGTGATCGGGATTGATAATTCTGGGCGAAGGAGTTGGTTTGTGCCTGTAGTAACTCAAAACCCGTGGGTCGACTCGTGAAGTTGTTCCAGTCCCGGTGTGCCGGGGGGATTGGGGAGAAGTCTGAGGTCCGGATATTGCTGGCGGGTAAAATTTAGGGCCCAGTTGTTGCGGATCAACAACAGGGGCAGATCGTCGCGGTCGATCAAGACCTTTAGATAGTCGGCGCGATTGAGTTCGTCCTCGTCGATCTCGTTGTCGCTTTCAATCCAGCGGGCATGCTGAAAGTCGAGGCGGCGAAGGCTGACTTCGACGTTGTATTCGTGCTCAAGGCGAAATTTTAAAACCTCGAATTGGAGGATTCCCACGGCACCGACGACGACGTCTAAGGTTCCCTTGCCGGGCTGACGAAAGACCTGAATCGTGCCCTCCTCGGCAAGTTGGTCGAGGCCCTTGATGAGCTGCTTTCGTTTGAGGGCATCCTGGATTTCGACCACGGAGAAATGCTCGGGGCTAAAGCGTGGAATATCGACTTCGTCGACGGCCTCGCCGGTATAAAGGGTGTCGCCGATGCGAAAGCGGCCCGGGTCATAGAGGCCGACGATATCGCCGGCGTAGGCCCGATCGGCCATCTCGCGATCGGAGGCCATCATCTGCTGGGGATAGGCCAATTTGGTCTTGCGATCGGTGCGGCGCAAGGTGGCCTGCATATCCTTTTCGAAGACCCCGGAGGTGATGCGAACGAAGGCCAGGCGGTCGCGGTGAGCGGGGTTCATATTGGCCTGAATTTTAAAGATAAATCCCGAAAAGTCGGGGCGGGTCGGCTCCACATTCTGATCGCGGGCCTCCGCCGGTGAGGGGGCCATGTCGACGAAGGCATCCAGAAAGGGACGGACTCCGAAGTTGGTGATTGCGGAGCCGAAAAACATCGGCGTTAGATCGCCTGCGCGAATGCGCTCTAAGTCGAAGGGATCGCCGGCAATATCCAATAGCTCCACATCTTCTTTTAGTTGTTCGTAACGCGTGGAGCCCAGTAGCTTTTCGGCCTCCGGATCGTCGAGGGACATCTTTTTTTCCTCGACCATCGCCTCGCCGTGGCGACCGGCGGAGTCAAAGATAATCAGCTCCTCTGAAAGGCGGTCGTAGACGCCCTTAAATTCATTGCCCATGCCCACCGGCCAGTTGATCGGACAGGAGCGAATGCCCAATACATCCTCGAGCTCTTCCATTAATTCTAAGGGCTTTTTGCCCCACCGATCCATCTTGTTGACGAAGGTGAAGATGGGGATTTTTCGCATGGCGCAGACCTTGAATAATTTTAAGGTCTGAGCCTCGACGCCCTTGGCGACATCGATGAGCATGACGGCGCTGTCGGCGGCGGCCAGCGTCCGGTAGGTGTCCTCGCTGAAATCGGCGTGGCCCGGGGTATCGAGCAGATTGACCGCGTAGTCCTGATAGGGAAATTGCAGCACCGACGAGGTCACGGAGATGCCGCGCTGTTTTTCAAGCTCCATCCAGTCGGAGACGGCGTGTTTTGCGGCCCGCCGGCTTTTGACGCTTCCCGCCAGGTGGATGGCGCCGCCGTAGAGCAGCAATTTTTCGGTCAGCGTCGTCTTGCCGGCGTCCGGGTGGGAGATGATGGCAAAGGTGCGCCGCCGCGAGACCTCGCGGTCGATATTGTCGGAGGGTGAGGTAGAACTCATAGTCGATCGCAGATGTCTAAGAGCAGGTATGGCGTGCGAATAAGGCGGGATCGCGCCCGGCGGGAGCATAAACGGCGCTGTGGGGGGAGGCAAGGACGGGATTGGGCGACACGCCGAACCCGGATTATTCATGACCTGTCTACTGCGGCTCATCAGCCCCAAAATCGCTTCATCTCACTCCGCGACGATGCTCCGCATCGCCTGTGGGGCTCGATGTTGCGCTTGTGACGCTGATTTCGCCTCGTCGCGACACCTCATGAATAATCCGGGTTAATCGTCGGAGATGCCGATCTTGGCGAGAAGTTTGTCGACTCGCCTGGGGCGCATGGCCGCCATGGGGGCGCAGATGATGCCGAAGAAAAAGGCCAGCGCGAAGATAAGACCGGTCTCGTCGATAATTTGTGAGCCCTGCAAGACGGTATTTAAGACGCCGATGACGCCGCCAATGAGCAGGCCGGCGAGGAGGCCTCCGCCGGCATATAGCAGGCGTTCTTTGGTGGATGCCGAGTCGAGCCAGGTCAGGGTGGGAGCGCTGAGGGTGAAGTTGCCGATGGTGATAGAGGGTCGGTCTGTGTCGTCTGTGGCGAGGTCTTTGTCGGGACGCGATGGGCGCTGAAAATTTTCGTTGGGGATAAAGCCGGTGCGCGAAATGGGCTCATCCGGCGGGGCCGACTGCGGTGGGCGGCTGTCGTAGACGTCGGTGGATGCCCGATCGATATCGGCAAAATCAGTGGGGATTGGGTCGGATTTCGGTGGCTTTGAAGGGGCGTCGAATTCAGAGCCGTCGTCGGAACTCATGGGGGATCCGTGGTGCGGTTTGTCCCGTTTAGACAAGAGGAGGTTGAGCATAACTTTTCTGGGTTGCAGCGGCAAATTCCGG
This sequence comes from Myxococcales bacterium, assembly GCA_007119175.1. Classification (GTDB taxonomy): domain Bacteria; phylum Myxococcota_A; class Bradymonadia; order Bradymonadales; family Bradymonadaceae; genus SLJM01. Next base: position 8,651 of record SKQC01000207.1, read on the forward strand.
GGCTGGTTGGGCGACGAAGTCATGCGCCAATACGCCCCTGGGGTTCGGGCTAGCAACGCGAAAGGCGGCCAGGCTGGCCGGGGGTCCCTACCCCTATCCCGAACGCTGACGCGTCAATTAATAGGAGTACTGCGAAAAGTGTTTAAGTTTGATGAGAGGCTCAGTATTTCAAAATGTAGGGGGGAAGTAATGGGACGACCGCTTATTACGTTGTATATCCCGTGTCATAATTATGGTCTGTATTTAAAGGAGGCCGTGGACAGCGTTTTTGCGCAGAGCATCGACGACTGGGAGCTGATCATCATCGACGACGGGTCCAGCGATGAGACGCCGCGAATCTGCCGCGAATTCGGGTGGGCCGACCGAGAGCGAGTGCGCATCGTTCGCCATGACGAGGCGCAGGGACTGCAGCGCAATGCCAACAGGGTATTAAAGATGGCGCGGGGCAAATATATCATGCGCCTCGACGCCGACGACTGGCTCGACGAATCGGCGCTGTTGGTGATGAGCGAGTGTCTGGAGAGTCGCCCCGAGGTGGCGATGGTATATCCCAATTATTTTTATGTCGACGCACAGGGCCGGCAGTTGGGGGTGGAGAATCGAAAGAAGGTAGGCGAGGAGGCCCGACTGCTCGATCTGCCGGCCCACGGGGCGTGCACTATGATTCGGCGGCGGGTGCTAAAGGCGCTGGGAGGCTACGATGAGCGCAACGATGCCCAGGACGGCTATGAGTTGTGGCTCAAGGTCTCGCGCAGCTACGAGGTGGAAAATGTGTCGACGCCGCTATTTTATTATCGCCAGCACAGCGATTCGCTGAGCCGCGATGAGGAGCGATTATTGACCGCTCGCCGGCGGATTAAGCGAAAGATGGTAGAGCGATTAGAGGGCGATGTTCAGCCCCGGGTATTGGGGCTAATTCCGGCGAAAAACACCTATAAAACGCTGCCCGATATCGCCCTTTCCGACGTCGGAGGAAAGCGGCTCATCGATCATACGCTGGAGGCCGCCGTGGCCTGTCCGTCGCTGGACGAGGTATGGGTGACCACCGATTGCGATCGGGTCGTCGATTATTGCCAGAGTCGCAAGGTGGAGGCGATGCTGCGGCCGGCGGTATTGTCCCGGGCAGATCGGCAGTTGAGCGAGGTGGTATTCGATGCGGTGGAGAGGCTGGAGACGGAGCGCGATATCCACCCCGACATCGTGGTGGTATTAAGCGTTCATTCGCCGCTTCGCGGGGTCGATGATATCGTCAAAGCCGTGGACTCGCTAATTTTGTACGATGCGGACAGCGTGATTAGCGTCTATGAAGACTACGATCTTCACTTTACCCATGGTGGTGACGGGCTGGAGCCGTTGAATCCGGCGATGATGCAGCGCTTAAGGCTGGAGCGCGAGGGGTTATATGTATTTAACGGAGCGCTCACGGCGGTGTGGCGCGATATGATCGGTCCCGACGATTATTACGGCGATCGGATCTCGCATATCGTCATGCCCCGCCGGGACAGCGTGCAGCTAAAGAGCCCCTTTGATCGGTGGCTATTGGATTCGATGTTGCGCAGCCAGCCGGTGGAGTCGCCGGCGCTGAAAAAGAGCGGTTAATAAGGATATTTCGATGACAATAAATGAGGGGGATAAGATGTTGATCGTTGCCGAGATAGGGCTCAATCACGAGGGAAATTTCGATATGGCCTATGAGTTGATCGGCCGAGCGAGCCGGGCCGGAGCCGATATCGCCAAATTTCAATTCGGGTGGCGCGCGGAGCGGGGAGAGATCAATTTTATCGACGCCGAGCTGGCAAGACAGCTACGGCGGTGGTGCGATTGGTGGGAGATCGAATTTATGGCGTCCATTATCTCTGATGAGGCCCTGGAACTTGCCCGCCCATTGGAGCCGAATCGCTACAAGATCGCCTCGCGTACCGTGGTAGCGCGCCCCGATCTGGTACGGCGGGTGCTGGACGAGGGAAAGGAAACCTTTATCTCGCTGGGATGGTGGGAAGAGGAGGGATTTCCCTTCGGCGAGCCCTCCGAACAGGTGCGTTATATCTTTTGCCGCTCTAATTACCCGACCTATCCGGGGCATCTGCAGGGACTACCGGAGCGGTTTAGCGCCGACGGCTATTACGGCTATAGCGACCATATGCATGGCATCGAGGGCTGTCTGTTAGCGATTTCGCGAGGGGCAAAATTTGTGGAAAAACACTTCACATTGGATAAAACAATCCGCGGTGTGCACGGCGATCATATCTTGAGTGCCCTGCCCGATGAGTTGCGGCAATTAAGCGATGTGGGCAGACCGCTGGCAAGGTTGGCGCAGACGGTGGCCGGAGAGCGAAGTGGGATCGAGGGAGTACCGTAGTGGTGCTCGGCGTAAGTCCTGGCCGAATAGGGCGAAAGGACTTATGTCGAGCACCCGTAGTTAAAACCGAAGGGGGAGAGATGATCGGGGAAAAACGGATCGTCGGTGTCGTGCAGGCCCGGATGGGCTCGAGTCGGTTGCCGGGCAAAGTGTTGATGCCGTTGGCCGGGCGGCCCGTGTTGTGGCACGTCGTACATCGACTCCATTCCCTGACGGTCTTCGACGAGATCGTCGTCGCCACCAGCATTTATCCCCAGGACGACGGCGTCGTCGATCTGGTCGAGCGCCTGGGCATTCCCGGAGTACGGGCCTTTCGCGGTTCTGAGGACGATGTGCTGGAGCGGTTTTACTTAGCTCTGCGCGACGATCCGCCCGATGTGGTCGCCCGGGTCACCGGCGATACGCCGCTGGTGAGTACGGAGCATCTTCGGTTTTTGCTTCATCGCCTCGTCGACGCCGGGCTCGACGGGGTCGACGCCCATCACGAATATACGGGCCTGACGCTGGGATTCGGAAGCGAGGCCTATACCTATCGAGCGCTGGTCGACGCCCATCTATTGTCGGCCGACGCCGCCGAGCGAGAGCATGTATCGCTGTTTATCAAACGCCGCCCCCATGTCTTTCGCATTGAATATCCGAAGCCGGACCCGGCGCTGTGTTCGTCGCTTCGGCTGACGCTGGATTATCCCGATGACTACCAGGTATTGCGTCGCGTCTATGAGGAGCTATACCGCCCCGGTGAAATGGTGAGTTGCAAAGAGGTGCTGCGGTGGCTGTCGAGCCGGCCCGAAGTGACACAGGTCAATGAGCATTGCCGCCAGATCTCGGCATAAAAGGAGTCTCGCTCACAGGTGGGGCTTTTGTGGACGATGGCCGAGGTGTGTAAACCTTAAGTGAGGGTAATGGAGATGGGGATGGGAGTTTTGGAGGATAAAAATGTCTGTTCAAAGCGATACGGAAGAATTGACCGAAACCGACGTGGTCGTCGTCGGGGGAGGCCTGGCCGGGCTGACAACTGCCCTGGGGTTGGCGCTGGAGGGAACCGATGTGGTGGTGGTCGAAAAGTCCCCGCGGCTCGGCGGGCGCGCCCAGAGCTGGGTGGATGAGACCACCGGCGATCCCGTGCATATCGGGCCTCATATTCTGCTCAGTGAATATCCGAATATGCTGCGGCTACTCGAGATATTGGGCACCGAAGATCGCGTCATCTGGCAAAACGATCATTTTTTGACGCTCACAGAGGGCGAACGCGCGATTCCCACCGAGCAGTGGAGCCTTCCGGCGCCGCTGCATTTTATGCCCACCTTTATCCTCGACGATCGGACGACATTGCCGGAGAAATTGTCGAATTTTCCGGTGACGCTATACGCGATGCAGATGCAGGAGGCCGACGTATTGCGCCTCGATGGGATGAACGCCTATGCGTTTTTGCGGCGCATGGGGGTCAGCCGGCGATATATCGCTGATTTCTGGTCGTTTATGTGCATGGCGATCATGAATGTGCCCATCGAGCTGTGCTCGGCCGGTGCGTTGATGCGATTTTATAAGCGTTTTATCGGACATAGCGGATTTTCCTTCGGTTTTCCCGACGGAGGCCTGGGAGATCTCTTTGCGCCGGACGCAAAGCGGATGATCGAGCAGGCCGGCCAGCAGGTGATGCTGGAGAGTGAAGTGGTGGCGTTTTCCGGCGACGAAGACAGGGTCACCGGTGTGAAGCTCGCCGACGGGCGGCGTATTGAGGCCCAAAAGACGGTTGCCGCGCTGCCCCCGCAGGCGCTGCGCGCCCTGAGCCGCAGCGAGTGGGTCGACCGGCATCGGCTCTTTGCAGATCTGGTGCATTTTCAGCCCTGTCCCTATGTGAGCAGCTTTGTGTGGTTCGATCGCAAACTCACCGATCTGAAGATGTGGGCCCGGGTGCATAGCCCGAACGATCTGAATTGCGATTTTTATGATCTCTCCAATATCCACCGCGGCTGGGAGGATCGGCCGTCGGTGATCACCAGTAATATTATCTATTGTGAGCGCGCAGCGGGGATGAGTGACGAGGAGATCGTGGAGGCCACGGTGGGTGAGATTGCCGAGTTCTTGCCGGCGGCGTCGATGGATCGGGTCGAGCATTGGGTGGTGAATCGAATACCGATGGCGATCCACTGTCCGTTTCCGGGCACGGAGAGGCGCAGGCCGCCGGTGAATACGCCGATCGGCGATCTGTGGGTAGCCGGCGATTGGACCCGCACCGGACTTCCGTCGTCGATGGAGAGCGCCTGTATGTCGGGATGGATGGTTGCCGAGCAGATTCAGGAGGACCTGGGTCGTGGGCGGCCGTCGTTGGTAGTGGAATATCCCGAGGTGGAGGGAGTGACGGGATTGGTCAATCGCACCTCGCGCTATCTTCCGGGGCGCAATCTTCGCCGATGGATGCGGGGCATTCGCCAGCGTGTCTCCGAGGAGATCGCCTCATGATGAGGAGTCCAGACAGCGCAACTGATGATAACAGCATCGGCGATCGGCTCGGCGCCGGAGTTCGACGGTTTTTAAGGCGCAGGATTCCCGAAAAATGGCGGGGCCGGCTCGGTCTTTTGCGCGGTGTATTCGTCAAAGATCCGGGCGAGCAATTGGGGAGGATTCTAAAGGTGGCTCGCCATTTTGGCGACTATCGCCGCGTCGATCGGGCACTTTTTTATCATCGCTTTGCGGCAAATCTCATTCTGGCTTATCGGTTGGGCATCTTCGAGGCACTTTCTGAGGGCGCGCGCGAGGCCCGTGAGATTGCCGAATTTTGTGAGATCGAAAAAGAGGCGGCCAAAAATCTGCTTCAGATTTTGCATTCGCAGGGATATGTCAGTGTCGACGGCGAGCGCTACTCGGCGACTGCTTTTGCCAGTGAATTTTTCGATTCCAATAGCTCCGTGTCCATGACGCCAATGTTCGATGTCTGCGGGGCTTATGCCCGTGCATTTCCCGAGTTTTTCGAGGCTGCCCGAAGCGGTCGGACTCCGTCGACGCTCGATATCTATGATGAGGCGGCCTGTGTCGACGAACTGCTCGACGGCGTCAATTATTATATCGATCAGGCGGCCAGAGAGCTTATGGCGCGGGTGGAGTGGCCGGCGATTGAGCATTTTATCGTCGGCTCAATGGGGGTCAGTTTTAGCTCCCTGGTATTGAGCAAATTTCCGACCGCCCAGGTCACCTACGGCTGCCTTCCCCATCTGGTGGAGCGCATTCCCCGGTTGCGCGAAGAATATGATGTGGCGCCGAATCGAGTCGTCGAGATGCACGCCCACGGCGGTGAGCCGGCCGAAGATCAATGGGGGCGAGAGGCCTTCGATCTGGTGTTTTTGACGAAAAAGATGGTCCTCGATCCGGCCAACGACCTGGGCCGTAAATTCGCCCGCAAGTCCTATCAGGTGCTAAACCCGGAGGGAGTCGCCGTATTCTGGGAGACGATCTACGACGACGAAGCACCCGCCAATACGGACCGCGGCATGGAGGGATTTCTCGATTTCGGCGTCAGTCCGACCGGGCCGGTGCTCACCAATCGGGGATTTCAAAGATTTCTCACAGATATCGGCTATCGCGACGTGGAAGTCGTCAGTTGTCTGGAGGGAGCGACGACTTTCGTCGTAGCGCGCAAGTGAGGCTTGCCTGCCGGGCAAGGAGCAGTAAAATCGGATTTGGTTCTGCAATCAATTTCGATGTAAGCGTTTAGTTGGGTGACGAAGTTATGCGCCAATGCGCCCCTAAAGTTCGGGCTAGCAGCCCGAAAGGCGGCCAGGCTGGCCGCGGGCCCCGGGGGCTGAATGCTTATATCTCGATTTCTTCAAGCCCGGTGATCATTATGCGCATATCTGTCTTTCTTATCGCCCTCTGTCTGGCCGTTGGTTGTTCGACGCCGTCGGAGCAACAAAATGACGATTCCGAGGAGTCTTCCGAGGAGCGGGCCGAAGCGCTCGGCGCTGACGAAGAGGCCGAGGAGGAGTCTTCCGAAGAGGCTGCAGGCGATGCCGAACCGGCGGCGCCGCGGGCGCCGATGTGGAGCGAGGAGGGCCTGGAGACGCAGGAGCGGATGAAGGAGATGGAAGGCCCCGAAGGTGCCGAGCCGGGATCGACGCCCTGGCAGGAGTCCGACTATGAAGTGCCGCAGAACCTGGGAAGCGCCGATGCCGAGGGCGCGCCGACGCCGGGAGCTTTATTGGTTCAGTTGGTTGCCGAGATCGATATGAGCGCCGGGTTGGGCACGGAGGTCTGGGAGCAAACCGTTCGCGTATTGCAGGAAGACGGCGACGAAGCAGTCGGCGTTGTGATGCAATGGGGACTAAAAGACGACTCTGTGGCGGGCATGGATTTGCGGGCCAATATGAAGCGTGGAGAACGAGCCTGGTATATCGATACCCTCGAGCAGCGCGTTCACTGCCGGCGCGGGGTTACGGACGATGGATTATGCCTTTGATCGCGATTTTAAGGTGTGACCGTTCAGTTCGGGCTAGCAGTCCGGAAGGGCGGCCAGGCTGGCCGCGGGCCCCGGTTATACGCCGCTGGGGTTGGGGCTAGCAGTCCGGAAGGGCGGCCAGGCTGGCCGCGGGCCCCGGTTATACGCCGCTGGGGTTGGGGCTAGCAG
>SKQC01000149.1 GCA_007119175.1 Myxococcales bacterium
AGCCTGGCCGCCATTTGGGCAGCCAGCCCGGGGCCCGCGGCCAGCCTGGCCGCCATTTGGGCTGCCAGCCCGGGGCCCGCGGCCAGCCTGGCCGCCACTTGGGCTGCCAGCCCGAACCTCAGGGCCGTATTGGCGCATGACTTCGTCACCTGACTGAACGCTTGTTTCTGGCATTATTGTTTTCTGGCTCACACCCTTCAATATTCATCATGTTGAAACGTTGAATCTCGCCTGCTAGCGTTGCCGAGAATTGGACATGATTGACACAGTTGGGCAACCGCCCGTTTCCTCAAGGGAAATACGATGATGAAAAAGCTCTCGATTTTGGTCTGCTTCGGCTTGATATTTGCCGCCTGTTCCGACGACGTCGGCTCTAATTCCGATGAGGACAACGTCCGTCAGACACCGAATAACGGTAACGGTGATGATGTTGGAGAACAGGAAGATTCGAGTTTCGATCCCGGCGAGGCCGACATTACGGAGTGTACGCCGGGAGAGTCGCTTCAATGTGCTGACGATTCCACCGTCGTGGTCTGCAATGAAGACGGTGACGGCGTCGACACTGAGGCCTGTCCCAGCTCCGAACCCAACTGCTTTCAGGGCGAGTGTGGCGATCAGGTCTGCGCTCCCGGGGCGCCCTCGTGTCTCGACGCTCAGACCGCGCAGGTCTGCAACGAAGACGGCACCGGCTACGGCGAGCCCATCCCCTGTGAGGACGACGCGTTATGCGAAAACGGCTCCTGCAGCACCTCCTGTGAATTTGGCCCCAAGCAGGTATCCAGTCACTTCGGCTGTGAGTATTGGACCGTATATCTCGATCAATACGATGAGCCGGAAGCCCTGGATTTCGGTCCCGGCGATCCCGTCGCCGAGGTCCCTCACGCCATCGTGATTAGCAATCCCAACGATGAGGACGCCGTCATTCACTTCGAGACGTTCACTGCCGACGGACAGGTCGATGTCGAGGACCCGATCGTACCCGCCGGAGATTCTCGATCCTTTACCATGCCCCGTCTCGAATTGGGGGCTACCGGCATTTTTCGAAACGCCATCTTCGTGCGCAGCAGCGTCCCCGTCACGGCCCATCAATTTAATCCGCCCAATAACGACAACGTCTACAGCAACGACGCCTCGCTGCTACTTCCCATCAGCTCACTGGGCACCGAATATTATGTGATGAACTGGCCCACCCAGGTATTGGGATTCGATGAAATGGACGGATTTAATGACTTCGACGGATTCAACGATTTCGATATGGACGATATGGATGACCAGCACTCATATGTGACGGTGATCGCCTCTGAGCCGGGGCTGACGAATGTGGTCGTCAACTCCACTGCTGAGATCACCGATGGCGACGACTTCTCCGGCTTTTCTCCCGGCGTCAGTCGCAATTTTGAGTTGGCCTATGGAGACGTCCTTAATTTGCAGGCATCCACCGGCAACGCCATGGATACCGAGGGAAATGATCTGACCGGAACCCGCATCGCTGCCGACAAGAGCATCGCCGTATTTGCCGGTCACGAGCAGGCCGTCATCGGCTACGACTCCGATCGAGACAGTTGCTGTGCCGACCACATCGAGCAGCAATTGCTGCCCGTCGATAGCTGGGGAGAGCGCTATATCGCTCCATTTAGCCCGGGGCGAACCGAGACCAAAGATCGGTGGGTGATTCTCGCCGGCGAAGACAATGTGACCCTCAACACCAATCCCCCACAACCGGGCGCCGACGGGGTGACCTTAAACGCCGGGGACTCCGTCGAGTTTTTTACGGCGGATAATTTTGAGGTCGAGGCCGACGGAAAGATCTCGGCAGGTCAATTTCTGACCAGCCAGCAACAAACTGCGGAGGTCACCGGCGATCCGGCCTTCGTCCTCGCCGTGCCCATCGAGCGATTCCGCGACGAGTATCACGTGATGATTCCCGACGGCTACGATGCCGATTATATCACCATGATCCGGCCTGCGGGCGTCGAGGTCGTCCTCGATGGTCAGGCCGTCGACGACTCCGAATTCGAGGCCGTCGGTGGTGGCGAATTCGAGACCGGCTATGTCGCCGTCGACGCCGGAGTCCACATCCTGGAGAGCGACGAGCCCTTCGGCGTCCTCGCCCACGGACTCGACCACGCCGTCTCCTATGGATATCCCGGCGGCTTGAACGTCGTCGGCGCCGAGGACACCGGAGAGTAATTCAGTAGCCCCGTATCCACTCCAACACCCGTCGCCAATCGTCGATCGTGGCCTCTTCGGCATTCACGTCGGCAATCGCCGATCCGTCCTCGTCGAGCAGTTGGGCGAGGGCGTCGAAGACGAAGACGCCGCCCCAATTCTCCTTTGAGCGGTTGGCGTATTTGACGACTTTGAGGCTATCAAACCAGGTGTGGAATTGACGCTCGAAGCCAGTGGGGTCGGGGGCGTGGGTGCGTAATTTGTCGATCGTCGCCCACCCATTCCATCGCGTGATGATTTCGTCGAGAAAAGGGCTCGCCGCCTCCCGCAGTGTCTCCGGGGTTTCGAAGCCGGGACGCACGGCGGTAAAAAATCGACGCAGATCGAAAAATGCCCGTGGGGGCTCGACCCAGACGAAGCGCTCGTCGCCGTCGAACATCGACGCCCGCACCGACGGTCCCGTTCCCCGTGGAACTCTGGTCGATGGCCGCGCCGACGGCCGCACAAGCGGTTGCTCAAGCTGAAGTACGGAGCCGCGGCCGCCGGTTTTGATGATTTTTTGAAGCAGATAAAAATCACTGAGCGCTTCCCGCGGCGGCACTCCGTCGGCCTGTGCATAGCCCCGGGCGCTGAGCACCATACAGGAGCCGATGGACTGAAAGGCGTACGGCGTGCCCGTCAGGGTGAGTGCAGCCTCGAAATAGCGCATCCACACCTCGTAGGCGATTATCGCCCGGGCATGATTGCCGTCGTCGGGAATCGGGTGGCGATACCGGCATACTCCGGCCAACGCCTGTGGAGCCGCCGACATCTCGCGCCACAGGGCGTCCAGATAGCCCGGGTCGGCCGGCGAATCACCGTCCAGACAGGCGATCAGTCCGTCGCTCGCGCGGCCCACCCGATGAAGGCGTCTCGTGGCCAGATCCATCAACAATCGACGGGCCTCGCCGACGCCGGCCTTCTGCGCTGGAAAGGCCCGCCCGGGACTGCAGCGATCGATAAGATGAAGCGCAAACGGGGTCTCCAATGATCGGAGCAGCTCCAGGGTCTTCCGATTGGCGTCTACGACCCGTTTCGGCGAGTCAGCGGCATTATTGACGCAGACGATGATCTCCACTGCCTCCGGCGTCAGTTCATCGACAGCTAATGCCCCCACCACGTCTTCGATATTTTCGAGCTCATCGTAGGCTGGAATGACCACACAGATGCGCAGCTCCTCGGCGGGGGCGGCCAGCTCCACCCACTGAGGCGGCTGCACGGCGTGGCGCCTCAGATAACGGTCAACCGTGCTGTCGGCCTTGCTCATATTGACTACCTGTATTTCCCCGAGGGGCCGCGAGCGAATACGACCTCAATGAAGGGCGGCCCGGATCGGCAGTTCCTCGACTACCTCCGCTTCTACGTCCAGAAATTCGTCGAGCCGACTCTCGGCATCGTCTTGCGGAAAATACTGAAGGGCCAGCTCGTAGAAATCGCCGCGGTGTTTGGCTTCACTGGCCGCCAGATCGCGATAAAACTCGCCGAGCGCCGGGTCGTCAGATCGCTCCGTGAGCTCTCGGCCGATCATGGCGAAGCGCTCGCAGCCTCGATATTCGATGATCGAGCCCAGCAGGAGGCGATCCAGGAATCTGTCGCCGCCGGTCTGCCGCGAGTGGGTGAGAAGGGCGTTGACGTAGGGGTCGGGCTCGTCGGGCTGAAGGGCTACGCCGCGCTCTCGCATCAGATGAAAGACCTGATGGTAATGCTCCAACTCCTCGCGGGCCACCTCGATCATGGCGTCCACCATATCGAGTTTGTCCGAGTATCGGACCACCATATGCATCGCATTTGCCGATGCTTTGCGCTCTGCAGCGGCGTGATCCGGCAGAAATTCATTGAGGTTGTCCACCACATGGGTTGCCCACTCCGGGGGCGTATCGGCTCGTAATTTGTACATCGTTTTGATCTCCTGGAATTTTTGGGGCTTGCGTCGCGATTGTCGGCCTATCGATCGCCGAAACCATAGTCGACCTGCCACATTCTGGCGACCCCACAGGTTTTTCTAAGCGTTTTGGGCCCGCGGCCAGTCTGGCGGCAATTCTCGGGGGCCGCGGCCAGCTTGGCCGCCATTGTCGGGGCCCGCGGCCAGCCTTGCCGCCATTGTCGGGGCCCGCGGCCAGCCTGGCCGCCATTGTCGGGGCCCGCGGCCAGCCTTGCCGCCATTGTCGGGGCCCGCGGCCAGCCTTGCCGCCATTGTCGGGGCCCGCGGCCAGCCTTGCCGCCATTGTCGGGGCCCGCGGCCAGCCTGGCCGCATTTCGGGCTATGAGCCCGAATCTAAGGGGGCGTATTTGCGCATGATTTCGTCACCCAACTAAAGATTTGATTTTTCTTCTTTACGTTTATCGATCGGTGATTACACGTTCTGGCGCTCCGGCACTGCCCTCGCCTTGCCCCTGTGAGTTGTTCTCACTATAAGGTGCGAGAGAGCAAATGCAGTAAGGACATACCCACGATTGATTTCCATAGAAAAAGGAAGGAGTTATATGGCCACGTCAAGTATTCGCAAGGCTGCCGTCATTGGTTCCGGTGTAATGGGAAGCGGCATCGCCGCTCACCTGGCAAACGCCGGCATTGAGGTCTATCTGCTCGATATCGTTCCGCCGGAGGCCGGCGAGGGCGACGATCCCGATTCTGCGGAGTTTCGAAACCGCGTGGCCACCGAAAATAAAGAAAAGCTGCGCAAGCAAAAACCGGCTCCCATCTTCACCACCCGCGATCTCGATCTGATCACTCCCGGCAATATCGAGGATCACGTCCACGTCTACGGAGAGGTGGACTGGATCATCGAGGTAGTGCCCGAGAATATGGATATTAAGCAGGCCACCTTCGCCACTGTCGAAGAGCATGCCAGCGATGACGTGATCATCTCCTCGAATACCTCCGGACTGTCCATCGACGGGATGCTCGAGGGCCGAAGCGACAGCTTCCGAGAGCGCTTTCTGGTCACTCACTTCTTTAATCCCGTCCGCTATATGAAGCTCCTCGAACTCGTGGAGGGACCGGATACCGACCCCGAGGTCGTCGAGACCATCGCCACTTTCGGCGAAGAGACCCTCGGAAAGGGCATCGTCTTCGGCAAGGACACCACCAACTTTATCGCCAACCGCATCGGCGTCCACGGCATGATGACCATCATGCACCTGATGGACGACTACGATATGACCGTCGAGGGCGTGGATGTCATCTTCGGAAAGCCCATGGGGCGTCCGAAATCCGCCGTCTTTCGCACCGCCGATATGGTGGGGCTCGATACCTTTTTGCACGTCGCCAAAAATTGCTACGACACGCTCACCGAAGACGAAGAGCGCGAGATCTTCGCCGTCCCCGACTTTATGACCAATCTCGTCGACGACGGACGCACCGGTCAGAAGGCGGGCGCCGGCTTTTATCGCAAGACCGACGATGGAATCGAGACTTTGAAGCTCGAGGAAAATAGCCTCGACTACCGAGCGCGAAATAAGCCGGAATTCGACAGCACCAAAAGCGCCAAGGGCTCGCCGGCGGACCGGATTCGCTCCGTCGTGGTCGACGGCGATGACAACGCCGCCGCCTTCGCCCGGGAAGTCACCCTTCGATCGCTCGCCTATACGGCCCGTCGCCTCGGTGAGATTGCCGACGATGTGCTCAATATCGACCGCGGAATGCGGTGGGGCTTTAACTGGGATTTAGGTCCCTTTCAGGTCTGGGACGCCCTGGGCGTTGAGTGGACCTATGAGCAGATGAAAGACGACGGTATCGACGTCCCCGACTGGGTCGCGGAGATGGTCGATTCCGGCGTGGAGTCCTTTTATAAATGGGAGGACGACACCCAGTATTATTACGATGTCTCCAGCGGCGAGTACCTCCCGGTGCCGCGCTCGGAGCGCGCGATGTCCGTCGACCTGCTCAAGCGTTCCTCCGACGAAAAGAAGATCTTCGGAAACTCCTCGGCAACCCTATACGACATGGACGACGGGGTGGCCCTTCTGGAATTCCACACCAAGATGAACGCCGTCGACCCCGACCTCATTGAAATGATGCATAAGAGCATCGACGAGGTGGAGAGCAACGGCTGGAAAGGCCTTGTGATCGGCAACGACTCCGACAACTTCTCAGCGGGCGCCAACCTGATGTTGGTGATGATGAACGCCCGCGGCGGAAATTGGGACGATATCGAGTCCATGATCAAGAGCTTCCAGGACGCCAACCAGCGCATGCGCTACAGCTCCAAGCCCGTCGTCGCCGCCCCTCGAGGGTTGACCCTCGGTGGTGGAGCGGAGGTGGCTCTGGGAGCAAACCGCATCCAGGCCGCAGGCGAGCTGTATATGGGGCTCGTCGAGGTCGGCGTGGGATTGATTCCGGGCGGTGGCGGAAATCTGCAGTTGATGCGCAACGTATTCGGCATGCACGCCGGCGACTCTGACTTCGACGCATTTCCCTTCCTTCAGAAGCTATTTATGACCATCGGTATGGGCGAGGTTGCCAAGAGCTGCGAAGAGGCCCGGGAGTTCGGGTTTTTGCACTCCACCGACCAGATCTCGATGAACGACGACTACCTGCTCAGTGACGCCAAACAGCAGGTGATCGGCATGGCCAACAGCGGGTTTCGGCCGCCGCGGCCGGCGAAATTTCGCCTGCCCGGCCCCGACGGCGTGGCCACCATCGACATGCTCTTGTACAGCATGCAGCAAAACCATCAGATCTCCGCCCACGATCGCCTCATCGGCAATAAGCTGGCCACCGTCCTATGTGGCGGAAAGACCAGCCCCGCCGTCCTGGTCGACGAGCAAACGCTCCTCGATCTGGAGCGAGAGGCATTCTTGTCGCTATGTGGCGAGGAGAAGAGTCTGGAGCGCATGCAGCATATGCTCATGCACAACAAACCACTCCGCAACTGACACTCTATCTGCCGGGCCGAACATCAAATTCGGCCCGGCGCACCAGCCGTTGACGCGACAGAGCATTTTTTCGCCGACCGTCCCCGATGGACGTCGGCAAATACCAGGAGAAATCCATGACCATTAAAGACGTCGTCATTACTTCCTACGTACGAACTCCTTTTACCCGCGCCAAAAAGGGCGGCCTCAAGGATACCCGGCCGGACACGATGGCCGCCGAGGTGATCCGCGAAGCCGTGGCCCGCTCCAAGGGCCTCGACCCCGCAGAAATCGAGGACGTGGCCATCGGCTGCGCCATGCCGGAAGCCGAGCAGGGCATGAACGTTGCCCGTATCGCCTCCGTGATGGCCGGGCTCCCCGATACGGTTCCCGCCATCACGGTCAATCGCTTTTGCTCCTCCGGCGTCCAGACCATCTCTCAGATGGCCGAGCGCATCATGCTCGGCGCCATCGACGTCGCCGTCGCCGGCGGCACGGAGTCGATGACCATGATTCCCATGGGCGGCAATAAGACCTCGGCAAATCCACAGATCATGGGTGAATTTCCCGAGATCTACACCCCGATGGGTACCACCGCCGAGAACGTGGCCAGCCGCTTTGACGTGGCCAGAGAGGATCAGGATAAATTCGCCCTGCGAAGCCACGAAAAATCCGTCGCCGCCTGGGAGCGAAATTTCTTCGACGACGAGGTGATGGCCATTGACACCGAGATCGTCGACGCCGACGGCACTCGCAACCAGGCCACCGTCGATCGCGACGACGGACCCCGGCCCAGCACCTCGCTGGAGATTCTGTCCGGCCTTCGACCCGCGTTCAATCCCAAGGGATCGGTGACCCCCGGAAATGCCTCTCCGCTCACTGACGGGGCGGCGGCCACGGTGCTCATGAGCGCCGACAAAGCCAGCGAACTCGACCTCAAACCGATGGGCTATTACCGGGCCTTCCAGGTCGCCGGAGTCGCTCCGGACATCATGGGCATCGGGCCTGTGCCGGCGATCCGCAAATTGCTCAAAAAGACCGGCAAGAGCATCGACGATATCGATCTCTTCGAGATCAACGAGGCCTTCGCCAGCCAGGCCGTCTACTGCCAGCGTGAACTTGGCATCGACGACGACAAGCTCAACGTCAATGGCGGCGCTATTGCCCTCGGCCATCCCCTGGGCGTCAGCGGAACCCGCATGGCGGGCACCCTCCTGCGAGCGCTGGAAGAAACCGGCGGTCGATGGGGCGTCGTCAGCATGTGCATCGGCGGCGGCATGGGCGCCGCGGCGCTCTTCGAGCGCGCCTGATTGACCGGACGAGCTCCCCAACCGGATCGCTCCGGGTGGGGAGCTGTCCGGGAACCCACCAACCCTCATCCCCAAACCCAAAAAATTTTGCCGACCCACCTCCTTTGTGGTCTCATCACCTCTGTTGCACTGACACGGACGTCAACAGCAGGCGGAGACCATGACCTCGGCAAAAACACTGATTCCTCTCCAATATATCGCACTGATCCTGACCGCTTTATGTATGGCCGTCGGCTGTGCCTCGTCGTCGGCAACGGTCACCAGTCCCGACGGCGCCGACCACGCCGTGGAGGGCAAGGCCAGTTGGTACGGTGAGCAATTCCACGGCCGCCAGACGGCCAGCGGTGAGACCTACGATATGCACGCCCATACCGCTGCCCACAGAACGCTTCCCTTTGGCACCCGCGTCCGCGTCGACTCGAAAAACGGCGCCGGCTCCGTCGTGGTTCGCATCACCGACCGGGGGCCTTTCGTCGACGGCAGGATCATCGACCTTTCCTATGCCGCTGCCCGCGAATTGAGCATGATTCAGGCCGGAATACTCGACGTAGAACTGGAGATCCTCGGCTGGTAATCAGGGTGGCGCCACATCGACGAAGTCGAATTCCTCGCCATCAAAATTTCGAAATCGCACCACCTCTCCGTGCTCCGAGCTACGCCGGTCGACGATATAGTCCGGAAGCAGCTCGACTTTCCCGCCGCCGCCGGGGAGATCGACGACGAAATCGGGGACGCCCACCCCGCCGATGCGACCGCGCAGGTGGTCCATGATCTCTAACCCCGTGGCCAGTGGCGTTCGAAAATGGGTGATCCCCTGCGCCATATCGCATTGCAGGATGTAGTAGGGGCGACATCCATGCCGCAACAGCCCCCGGTTGAGGCTCATCACGATCTTTGCCTCGTCGTTGATTCCCTTTAGCAGCACCATTTGATTGCCGACGACGCAACCGGCGGTGACCAGCCTTTTTAAGGCATCTGCGCTCTCGCGGCAGAACTCGGCGGGATGATTAAAATGGGTATTTACGTAGATTGGAGCGTGTCGGCGCAACAGGGCGGCCAACTCGTCGGTGACCCGCTGCGGCAGGGTGACCGGATTGCGCGTGCCCAGCCGAATGACGTCGAGGTGGGCGATTTCGCGAAGCCTTCCCAGGATATGGTCGAGCCGTGCGTCGGATAACGTCAGCGGATCACCGCCGCTGATGATGACGTCGCGAATCTCCGGGGTCTCTGAGATATAACCAATCCCGGCTTCCACCTGGGCCATCGACGCCGCCGTGGTTGGATTCGACACCTTTCTTTTGCGGGTGCAATGCCGGCAATATACCGGGCAGTGATGCGACACGTATAAAAGGGCTCGATCCGGGTAGCGGTGGGTCAGCCCGGGGACCGGCATATGCTCTTCCTCGGCCAACGGGTCGGACCGCTCAAAGGATTGTATCTTAAGTTCATCGAGATGGGGTACGGCCTGCCGCCGGATCGGACAATCGCCGCTGCGCGCCATCAATGCCGCGTAATGCGGAGTAACGGCCACCCGAAATCGATCCGCTCCTTTGTCGAATGCAGCCCGCTCTCCGTCACTTAACTGGCATACCCCGTCGAAGTCCGCGGCGCTGCGCAGGCGATTTTGATGCTGCCAGTGCCAGCTCTGCCACTGCGATATGGAGACGGCCTCAAAGCGCGGAGGCCGCATCTCAAATGACGATGTCGAAAAATCGGTCATGACGAATCGGATGACGAGGTGGCCGTAAGCAGAGGCAGGACTCCATCGGCGGAGCGCCCGTCGAATTTCCCGAGACACTCGCCGCGCTCATTGAAAACGGTTCCCTGCAGGCCCAGAAGCGAATCCACCGGTGTCGTCGGCTGCAGCCGCCGTGTTCCCCGAAATCGACAGGCTCGACCCTCGGCGTCGCGAAAGCCGAATTCATAGACGAATTCCATCACCGGCAGCCAGCGAAGATAGATTGTTCCCTTTATCTCAGCCTCCTCGACGAGATCTGAAATCGAAAGCGTGCCCTCTAAGCGTCCTTCACGCCGCGTCGGCGGGATGGGAAGCCCGGGCCAGGACAGCGTCAACTCCAGTTGTGCCGGACGTGTTCTGTCGTCACCGACGAGAGTGCCATCGACCCTTTCGCGATATGAAAAATGCGATGATGAAGGGGCGGCATCCCGGCGCTCGGCCAGGGCGTCCAGATCAAAGCGCGGAGCCCAGCCCTGCTCTTGATACCACCGGATTGTGGCGGCGATCCCCTGGCGATAATCCGGCCATTCCGGACTCCAGCCCAGTGCTCGCAGCGCGTCGGCGACGACGATCGCATCATCGCGGATATAAAATAGGGCGTCGCGGTTAAGGCGCGGTCTAAGTGGGCTGTCCAGTCCGTGTCCGGCCTGAATTCGCCTCCACAGAAATTGCAAAAGCGATCGCATCCTCACCAGCGACCAGCTCGTGTCTAAAAGCGGTCCCAGAAGAGTCCACATCGCAATCCGCGGCATTCGCACCGACGGGCCCAGATCGATGCCGTAGCCCTCGATGATCGAGGTCAATACCTCGCCGAAGCTGAGCGCCGTCTCGTCGGCGACGTTGAATATGCGACCTCGTCCATCTTTATGGCGAAGGACCACTTCCACTGCCGAGGCCACGTCACTGACATGACACCAATTGGTGCGTGGCCCGCCGGTCAGACCTGGCAGATAGCGCGATACACCGCGCAAAATCGCCGGCAGCGGTATCAGACCGGAGCCCATCGACGTACAACCCGGCCCGTATAATAGTCCCGGCCGCAGTACGGTCAGTTCGGGAGCGTCGGCGAGCTGGGTCTTTAATTTTCGCAGCGTATCCTCGGCATCGAGTTTCGACTGCTCGTAGGCATTATAAGCCTCCGTCGGCGACTCCTCGATCTGAACTCCGGTCTCCGTTTGATACACCGAGGCGCAACTGATGTGGACGAAGTGATCGACGCCAAGTTCGGCAGATCGGCGAAATAAGATCTCCGTCAGATCGTGGTTGATCTTCGTCAGCTCCGATTCCGGTGCCGACAGGCTGCAGATGCTCGCCGTATGAACCAGAGCGCGACAGCCGGCGAGCGCCGAGCAAAGCTCATCGCCGGCGCCGCGTCCGACGATCCACTCCACGTCGTCGAGGTCTTCGGCCAGGCACCCCCGCCTGGTCTGGCTTAACTCCCTTCGATCGAAGGCGCGCACCTTCCAGCCCGCCTCGCTCAGCACCCGCACCACGTGGATCCCCAGTCCTCCGGCGGCGCCGGTGACCAGCACGGCCGACGACGCGTCGGTCGGCGCAAAATATTGACTTTCTGTCATGAAACGCTCCTCGTAGGTTCGTTTCTACTTTTCCACAGCTATTGTGGCGACATTTATCCCCGAAAGGCCGTCCATCTACAAGCCGGCGGTCTCGTTGCGTCGGCCAGCTTCGCCAGGCGACGAGCAAAAGACTTGAATTTCCCTGTCGCCGGTGGTAGTCCTCCCCGTCTCGGACGGGCTGGGAAAACCATCCTGGACGACGAAGAATTCGATGAGATTTGGGCGGCCGACGTTCGATGAGCGCCGGTTTCCCGATGCGTGATGAAACGAAGACTGGAGAAAGACGATGGAACTCATAGATAAGCTTGCCGCCGATCACCGCCGCGACGACCTGCCGGAGTTTCGATCCGGCGATACCGTCCGCGTTCATATGTTGATTCGCGAGGGCGAAAAAGAACGTGTCCAAATCTTTGAGGGCGTCGTCCTTGCACGCAGCGGCTCGGGGATCGAAGAGACGATGACCGTGCGCAAAATCTCGCATGGCATCGGCGTGGAGCGGATCTTTCCGATTCACAGCCCGCGGATTGCCAAGATCGAATTGGCCACCATCGGTCGCATCCGCCGCGCAAAGCTGTATTATCTGCGCGAGCGCTCCGGCAAAAGCGCCCGGATCCGCAGCAAGCGCACGCGAAAGGGCGTTTGAAACGCGCTGGCTAGCCGTTCGATTCCAACGTCGAATATCGGGGGTCCACCGCTCCCGAGTTGTGGCTTTACCAATCGCCTGAGCGCGGCGTATGATGCGAGGGGTTTTTATCTGCCCGATTTCCTCGATCAGGACCCCTCCAATTCATGCGCCTTCGCGAGTTGATATTTCAGGGAGTGCTCGGACTCGAAGAGCCCAATCGCCTTCGCCCCGAGGGGACTCTCGCCCGGCTGGAATTGCCCGACGGAATGTCCGTCGAGAATGTCCATGATCTGGTGATCGCCTGCCTATATCCCAAGCACCTGACCGGAGAGGTGCGAACTCGCCTTCAGTTTTCCCACACCGTCAAAATTGCCGCCATCCTGGAGACCAAGCGGGGGTTCGTCCGTATTATTCGACGCGACGACCCAGGTAGCGTTCGCCTGCAGCAAAAAAAGGAGGGCGGCTACAAAGATGTGGCCTCCGGTGCGCTGGAGGTGGAGTCATTATTGGCCGAAAAATTACACCTGCCACGGCTCGAGGTCTTATTTCCCCTTCATCTCTGGCGTTTCGATGCCGAGGAGCTGCCCACTTTGGAGCAGGGCGCCGAATTCGGCGACGATCCGAGAATTCCCGAAGTCGTTCAGGAGTATAAAACAGCGCTTCAGGTGGAGACTGTCGAAGACGAAATAAAGGAGCTCGACGCCCAGATCCGTGACGGACGCGATGCCCTCGGCGAGGGCGCGAAGGTGGCCGATAAATTGGAGCGCGCCCGCGAGAAACTCGACGAAATTTCAGTCGACGAGATGTCCGACGAGGAGCTCCAGCTTCTCGGTGAGCGCGACGAGCATCTCGAGGAGTTCCACGAAAAGATGCGTCGGCTTCAGTCTCAGGAGGACGCCGAATCCGATCAGGTCAAACGTCTGATTCCGGAGTCTCCGCTCAATAAAAAAGTGTTCTGGGCCGGCGTCGGTGTCGCTGCACTGGCTCTGATCGCCAGCTTCATTTTTCATGAAACTCACCGCATCATCGCCCTGGCAAGCATCCCGGGGTTTGCTTTTTGCGGCATCGAGTTATTGAAATACTTCAACAATCTGGGGCGGGCGAGCCTGCACAAGGTTCGACTGGAGTCGATCCGGCGGCGTCTGACGCAGCTTCGCGAAGAAAAAATCATGTTCTTAGAGCGCATCGATCACATGCTCCTGCATGCCGGTGTGGAGAACGAAGAAGAGCTCCACCAGCGTATTCCCAAGGCCGAAAAATTGCGCACCATCATCGGCAAGTTGGAGGAGAAATTGGAGTCCATCCAACGCGATCCGGAGTATCGACGGGCTCGCGAGGAACTCGACTCCCTTGAGGAGCGCCTACAAGAGCTAAATGAGCGACGCGAGGAGTTGCCTTCCTTTGTGATGAACTCCTTTCAACTCGAAGATGATCTAAAGTCCCTCGGTGTCGATCCCACCAAGGTGCGAGAGTCAATGGAAGGTGGGGACAACACTGAGGAAATAGAGCACCAATTTGATTCTCCCTTTGACTTGCTTCGATCGGTCGCTGAGTGGACCGGGCAGTGGAAGGGGAAAAAATTGGAATCTACGGTGCGATCGATGTGGTCAAAGGTATGTGGTCACGTGTTGAGCGAGCGTTTCGACGACCTGGCACTAAGCGCAGAGGGAGAGCTGGAGGTGGGCTCGCTCAATCGCGAACAACTCGAATTGTGGCAGAGTACGCGCTCAGCAGAAGTACACGCCGTCGTCGCCGCCCTCGCTCTGGCTCTTCACGTCAATGGCAATAATAAAAGTGGTGCCGACGGTTTTTCGTCGGTCTGGATTGGCGATCCCGCCGTCGCCATGACACCCGGCCATGCCGAGAAATTCGAATCCGTATTCAAAAGCGCCGCCAAGACCAGTCAGATCGTGATTCTTCAACCCTGTTGACGGCCTGATTTATGACGACTCAAGAGGAGTTATTTACGTCAAGCAAACCCGTGGTCGGCGAGGTCGAAAAACTCCTCGACAATCGCGATGTTGCGACCGTCATCGGCGTCGACGAAGCCGGTCGCGGGCCCCTTGCTGGACCGGTTTATGCCGGCGCCTTCTGGCTGGAATTGAGCGCGGAGAGCCTCGACGAACTCGCGGCGCTCGACGACTCTAAAAAATTGGACCTCGCCACCCGGGAGAAACTCTACGAAGAGCTCGTGCGCGGAGAGCGTCCCTACGCCATTGCCTCCGTGGGAGCGCAGATCATCGATGAAATCAATATCTTGCAGGCCACCTTTCGCGCCATGACCAAGGCCGTTGAGGACGTGATCGCCACGGCCGGCGCAGAGCCCGACGTCGTTCTCGTCGACGGCAATCTGGCGATCCCACAGGGCACCTGGAAGCAGCGGCCGATCGTCGGCGGCGACCAGCGAAGCATTGCCATTGCTGCCGCCAGCGTCCTCGCAAAGGTCGCCCGCGACCGATTTATGTGCGAGGCCGACCACGACTGGCCGGACTACGGATTCTCCAGCCACAAGGGCTACGGCACCCCACAGCATCGACAGGCCCTCCGAGATCACGGGCCCTGCACACTACACCGGCGCTCTTTTGCAGGAGTGGTACAAGACAGCCCCTGATGCCAATAAACCGGGAGTCGTGATGGAACGCGGCGGCGATAATTTCGAGCAGGCACCCCACCTTCAGACCGGCCAGCGCGGTGAGCAGCTCGCCGTAGCCTTTCTACGACGTAAGGGCTGGGAGATCGTCGCTCGAAATTTTGAGACCGATCTGGGCGAGATCGACATCATCGCCTCTCGAGGAGTAAAGCAACCGGCCGGGACGCTGGTTGCCTTTGTAGAGGTTAAGAGTCGGACCACCGATGATGCCGTGGCTCCGGAATTGTCTGTGACGGCCCGTAAACGTCGAACTATCGCCCGGGTGGGGCAGCTATATGCCGACCGCCACGGCGAGTCCGATATGGGATACCGTTTCGACGTAATTACCGTCAATTTTGCAGATGAGCCGGCGTCGATCCATCATTTCGAGGGAGCCTTCGACGCCCGAGGCAATCCTTATTGATCAGCGTAAGCGTTCGGGGCCCGCGGCCAGCCTGGCCGCCTGTCGGGCTGTTAGCCCGAACCTCAGGGACGCCTTATTGATCAGCGTAAGCGTTCGGGGCCCGCGGCCAGCCTGGCCGCCTGTCGGGCTGTTAGCCCGAACCTCAGGGACGCCTTATTGATCAGCGTAAGCG